>JAYUGA010000036.1:0-7040 GCA_043738565.1 Rhodobacterales bacterium | reverse complement strand
ACAGGGGAGCCATACGGGCGGTTAACCGGTTGGCAACTTGTGGTGTCGAAAAGTGTGATCCCGGTCACGGTTCTCTGGCGTGTCAAGATGATTATGTAGATGCTCCAGGGCCTGTCCTCATTTAGGGGATTCGCAAATCGGGTAAAGCGTGATTCACAGTAGTCCTTGCAAGAAGGGATCTGTGGATGAAGCGCTATGGTTTGCGGGACGATCAGTTTGCCCGAATTGAGAAACTGTTGCCCGGGCGTCCGGGGAGTGTCGGGCGCAACAGTGACAAAGGCAACCGGCTGTTTGTCGAGGCGGTGATCTGGAAGTTCCGCTCCGGTGCGCCTTGGCGCGATCTGCCCGAGCGGTTCGGCGGCTGGAAAAACACCCACACGCGGTTCTCGCGTTGGGCAGCAAGCGGGGTTTTTAACAACCTTTTCAAGGCCTTGTCCGATGACTCCGACAACGAATACGCGATGATCGATGCCAACATCGTGCGCGCCCATCAGCACAGCGCCGGGGCGCGTAAAAAGGGGGGCTCGACCAGGCCACAGGCCGCTCGCGGGGCGGGCTTACCACCAAAATCCATGCCGTCGTCGACGCGCTTGGGCTTCCCATCGCCCTCAGCCTCACCGGCGGACAAGCCCATGACATCACCCGGGCCGAGGCGCTGACCGCTCAGCTCCGGCCCGGTGCCATCCTCGCCGACAAGGGTTATGATAGCGACGCCTTCCTCCACAGCCTGAAAATCCGCGCCATCACGGCGGTGATCCCGCCCAAATCAAATCGCATCGTCAAACGGGAATGCGACTTCGCCCTCTATCGGGAGCGCAACCTTGTTGAGCGTTTCTTCAACACGATCAAACACTTCCGAGGCATCGCCACACGCTACGAGAAAACCGCCAGAAACTTCCTCGCCGCCCTCCATCTCGTCTGCGCGCTCTCTTGGCTTAAATGAGGACAGACCCTACGAAAGCGTGAAACATTCGGGGCATCAGCCTCGCAAAACCTTGATTGGCTGCAAATGGCGCAAGAGGTTAGGACTGATGATGCGGCAAGGGGACGGATAGCGACATGTTGAAACAAGCCATCACGGGTCTGATCGGCGTCTGGCTTGCCACTTCGGGACAGGTCGCCGCACAGGGCGTGGCCGGGACGGTGGTGGAGCTTTACACCTCGCAAGGCTGTTCCTCCTGTCCGCCGGCCGATGCCTACCTGACCGAACTGGCGACCGACCCCGGCGTGATCGCGCTGGCGCTGCACATCGACTACTGGGATTACATCGGCTGGACCGACATGTTTGCCGATCCGAAGTACACTCTGCGGCAGAAAGCCTATGCCAGGGACGCGGGCAGCAACACGATTTATACGCCGCAAATGATTGTGGGGGGGGTCGAACGGGTGGAAGGCACCAACCCGATGAAGGTGGAAGGCAATATCCGCCGTCATCAGATGGCGACAAAGATTGTGACCCTGCAACTGACGCGCGATGGCGGGACGATCTACGTCACCGCGAGTGCCGATCCGCCGCTGACCGAGCCGTTGAACGTGCAGTTGGTGCGCTACCGCCCCAAGCAGATGGTGAAGATCGAATACGGCGAAAACGCCGGGATGGTGATGGAATACACCAATATCGTCACCTCGTGGAGCCGGGTGGGCGAATGGTCGGGGCCGCAGGATTTGCAGATGGCGCTGCCGGTGACGGGCGATGATCCGGTGGTGGTGATCTTGCAGGCCGATGGGCCGGGGCTGATCTATGCGGCTTCGGTGCTGAAGTAGGGCCACAACCGCCGGTGAGCTGCATCGAGCTTCGCACGGGTTTCACACCCCGCAGCCCCGTGGGATATTTGGGCCAATGTGAATGGCGGCGATGACCCGGTGCTGACCGGGCGGGCTTCACTTCCAGCGGCGATGGACCCAGAACCATTGTTCGGGATGGGCGCGAACCTGGGCGGACAGGCTGTCATTCAGGGCCTGGGTCATTTGGGTAGCGTCGGTATGCGGGATCGCGGGTTCGATCAGCAGGTCAAAATGCAGGCCGTCGGGCTGGCGGATGCCGTAGACCGGGACCAGCAGGCAGTCGTATTTCAGGGCAAGTTCGGCCGCCGACAGCGCCGTCAGGGCGCGATGGCCGAGGAAGTTGAGCGCCGCACCGTGACGCATGTGCTGGTCGATCAGCATGCCCAGCATGCCGCCCTTTTTCAGATGGGTGACCAGATCGGCCAGACCTCGCCGCCCGCGGGGAAACAGGGGGGCGGAGATGGCGGTGATGGTCGCGGCGAAGTGGCGGTTGAAATAGGGGTTGCGTTGCGGCTTGTAGAGGGCGGCGACGGCAAGGCCACGGGCGGCCAGCACGGCACGGGCAATGTCATGGTTGCCGAAATGGCCGGAGACCAGGATGACGCCGCGACCTTGTCTTTGCGCCGCAAGGATTGGTTCCAGCCCGGTGCCAAGCAGCGGAGATGTGGCGACGATAGCCTTGAATTCATTGGGAGAATAGAGTTCGGCGAGGGTTCGTCCGACATTGTCGCAGACCGCCTGCATCAGGGCCGGGATGCGGTCGGCAGGAAGCTCCGGCCAGACCAGTGTCAGATTTTCGCGCACCCGCCTGTCATAGCCGGCAAGTGGCGCGATCAGGCGGCGCATCAGCCAGCCGCCAAAAGCGATGCGGGTGGCATAGGGCAACAGCCGCATGGCAGAAATCAGGCTGCCGAGCACCAGATTTTGCAACCAGGCGGCGGCTTTGAACAGCGGGGAGCTTGTCTTGGGCAAGGGCGCTTTCAAACCGCGGGGCTTGGTGCGGTCATTTCCTGACGCCAGACATAAAGACCTGCCGCCGCGATCACAAGCGCACCGAAAATCGTGAAGCGGTCAGGGAATTCGGCAAAGATCACGATGGACCAGAGGCCGGCGAACACGATGTCGAGATAGCCGAACGGGACAATCGCCGCCGCCTCGGCCAGCGAATAGATGCGGATGATGAAAAGCTGGGCTGTGGCACCCAGGGCGCCGAGCAGGGCGAAGGTTGGCAGGTCGGCGGTGGCAATCGGCACCCAGTAGAACGGCACGATCAGCGAAGACAGGATGCTGCCAAAGAGGGCGGCATAGATCATCGCGGCCCAGGGGCTTTCGCGCGACCCGACCAGCCGGGTCAAAAGCATGTTGCCGGCATAGCTGAAGGCGCAGGCGAGGGGCGGTGGGACTGAGGACGCCGATGCCGGGGCGGATCACGATCAGCGCGCCGATCAGCGCCCCGCCGACCCCGATCGGGCGCTGGAGGCTGAGTCGCTCGCCCAGAAACAGCGCGGCACCGAGGCTGATCAGGATCGGGTTGATGTCGGCCAGTGCGGTAGCCTCGGCCAAGCCGATGAAGTTGAGGCTGGCAAAGAAGAACGCGGTGGCACCAAGCTGTGTCAGAGAGCGGGCGAGGTCCCACCAGGGGCAGCGGGTTTTCAGGGCGGGTCCGGTGCGGCGGCCAAGGTACAGAAGGACGAAGGCGAGATGGCCAACGAAGCGGGCCCAGATCACCTCGACCGTGGGGCAATGGGCGACAAGGCCTTTGGCCACGGCATCCATTGCGGTGAAAGCAAAGAGGGCGAGGGCCATGAACACGATGCCGTTGCGGGTCGCATGGGCGGGAACGGCGGCCGGGTTGGGCAAGGTCGCCTCGGGGCCAAATTCGCGGCGACGCTACTGCGGAGAGTTCCGGGCGACAAGGCCAGTCGGGGAATTTGGTTTTGCGGGCTATGCGGAATTCTTCTGCGAAAAAAAGTGAAGTGAAGGGCGGGTATCCTCATTCGTCGGAGGTGATCAGGACCAGTTCGCCAACACCTTCAAGCTGGCGGATCGCGCTGATCGTGGCCGACATCGCCTCTTCCGCATCCTTTTCCTTGATCTTGCCGCGCTGCGCCATTTCTTCGCGCAGACCGTGCGCCATGCGTTGTGACAAGTTGGTCAGGATATGTTCGGCGGAAGGCATCTGACCCGGATTGTCCTGTGCGGCGGCAAGCGCGGTCACGAGGATGCGCTGATCGACGATGCGGACCACTTTGGACACGTCGCGGGCCGCAAGCCGTTCGGCGATATGTTCGAAGGTGAAGATGCTGCGCCGCACGATCTCGGCAAAGGTTGAATCGGTTTCCTGTAGGCTTTTCAATACGTTGTCGCGGGTATTTGAGGCGGTTACATTCAGGATGGCACCGACCCGTTCCCCGGGTGCGATGGCGAAAGCCTTGAGCGGCTGGGCATCGAGCTGGGTGGCCAGCGAAATCCCGATGCGGCGGACGGTGTCGGGGTCGACATTGCCGGTCAGCGACACCGCATAGGCCACGGCCCGCGCTTTGTCGCCCGGCAGTTTGCCGAGCAATTCGGCGGCCTTGGGCACCGGCAGTTTGGAGAGGACGACGGCGGCCACCTCGATGCTTTCCTCGGCGAGGGCGGGGATCAGAACCTCGACCGGCATGGCGTTCAGCCGTTCCCAGGGATCGATGGTCGAGGCGCTGCCGGTCATCCGGCGCAGGCGGGTGGCGGCCCCGGTGGACATATGGCCATCCATGATCGACAGCGCCCCGGCAAGGCCGCCGGGAAAAGACAGGCCAACCTGTTCGAATTCCTGCAAGAAATCCTCTACCACCGCCTTGAGGGTGGCGCGGTCAACCCGGCGCATCTGGCCCATCTGTTCGGCGAGCGCGGTCTGGATGTCATCGGGCAGACCGGAGATTTTGAGCGGCGCACCTTCGGCCAGCAGGAGCCGCACAATGATCGCCGCCTTTTCACGCGGGCTGGTGAGCCGGGCGCGCGACATATTGGCCAAGGCAGGGTGCGTGCCGGAACCGGGCGCGCGGGCCAAGAGGGCGGGGGATAGGGCCATGACGCCTCCGATTCTTCTGAACTGGAGGCAGGGTCGCAGGGTGCGGTTAAGGGGTGGTGAAGACGCGCGCGAAGATCGTATCGACATGTTTGGTGTGGTAGCCGAGGTCGAACTTTTCCTCGATTTCAGCGGGGGTCAGGGCGGCGGTTACATCGGGGTCGGCGATGAGTTCGGTTTTGAAATCGGCGCCTTGTTCCCAGACTTTCATCGCGTTGCGCTGCACCAGTTTGTAGGCGTCTTCGCGGTTGACGCCGGCTTGGGTCAGGGCGAGGAGGACGCGCTGACTCATGACCAAGCCGCGAAATTTGTTCATGTTGGCCAGCATGTTGGCCGGGTAGATCACCAGTTTCTCGATGACCCCCGCGAGGCGGTGCAGGGCGAAATCGAGGGTGATGGTGGTATCGGGACCGATGGTCCGTTCAACGCTGGAATGGGAGATGTCACGTTCGTGCCAGAGGGCGACGTTTTCCAAAGCGGGCATCACGGACATGCGGACAAGACGGGCGAGGCCGGTCAGGTTTTCGGTCAGCACCGGGTTGCGTTTGTGCGGCATGGCGGAGGAGCCTTTTTGGCCGGGCGCGAAAAACTCTTCGGCTTCAAGGACTTCGGTGCGCTGCATGTGGCGGATTTCGGTGACGACGTTTTCGATCGAGGAGGCTATGACGCCGAGGGTGGCAAAGAACATGGCGTGGCGGTCGCGGGGGATGACCTGGGTGGAGATCGGTTCGGGGGTCAGGCCCAAGGCGGCGCAGACGTGTTCCTCGACGGCGGGGTCGATGTTGGCGAAGGTGCCGACCGCGCCGGAGATGGCGCCGGTCGCAATCTCGGCGCGGGCGTTCAGCAGGCGGGCGCGGTTGCGCGACATCTCGGCATAGAAGCGGGCGAAGGTCAGGCCCATCGTGGTCGGTTCGGCATGGATGCCGTGGCTGCGGCCGATGCGGGCGGTATACTTATGCTCGAACGCGCGGGTTTTGAGAGCATGAAGAACGCGGTCCAAGCCTTTGAGAAGAAGGTCGGAAGCGCGGACGAGCTGGAGGTTGAAGGTCGTGTCCAGCACGTCGGACGAGGTCATGCCCTGATGCACGAAGCGGGCCGCGTCGGGGCCGATGATTTCGGCCAGATGGGTCAGGAAGGCGATGACATCATGCTTGGTCACGGCCTCAATCTCGTCGATGCGGGCGACATCGAATTCGGTGTCGCGGGCTTTCCACACCGCCTCGGCATTGGCTTTGGGGATGACGCCTAGGGCGGCGAGGGCGTCGCAGGCGTGGGCCTCGATCTCGAACCAGATCTTGAACTTGGTTTCGGGCGACCAGAGGGCAACCATGTCGGGACGGGAATAGCGCGGGATCATCTGAGGGCCTTTCGCCGGGGCAGCTTCCCTTTAGTGTGGCGTAGGGCCGGGTGCAAGGCGGGACGGGGTTTTTGGCAGATGTCGCGAATCGGGACGGAAAACATGGTTAACGGGCTGATATGACGGGGGATTGCGCTGTCTTGAACCGGTCTTGATCGCGTCTTCCTTGCGTCTATACGGTTTGGAAGATGGATGCGGGTTAACCGGGCGTGCGGATTGGTCAAAGTTTTGCAGGTTTCCGTGATGGCGGCATGGATTCAGGCTCGCAGCAAAGCGGAGGGGCGGATGATGCGGGGATGGATTTTGGCAGCGGCGCTGATGGCGGGAACGGTCTGGGCCGGGCTGCCAAGCGGGACGCGGCAAGGATCACGGCGGCACTGACGGGCAGAGGAATGCGCCCAAGAAGGGGGGCCGGGGGCCCAAGACGGAGCTGGCGCCTGCGGCTGGCGGCGGTGGGGTCAGTTTCCCATCAGGGCTGCATCGAACGGGTATTTGGTCAGGTTTTCGCAGCCGTTCTCGGTGATGAGGATTTGATCCTCCAGCTTGATCGAGAAGGTGCCGCCTTCGGGGGAGACCAGAGCCTCGACACAGAGGGTCATGCCGGGTTGCAGGGTGTGGTTGAAGCTGCCTTCGACCCACGCGTCGGGATAGGGGACGTAGGGCCATTCGTCGCACAGGCCGACGCCGTGCATTTTGCAGGAGTATTTCTGTTTCCAGTATTCCGGGGCCAATTGGTGGCCGTGGTGGACCAGATCGCGGATCGAAACGCCGGGCTTCAGGCGGCTTTGGTGATCGGCGATGTGGTCGCGGGCGTGCTGCATGGCGGCGATC
>JAYUGA010000035.1:0-18072 GCA_043738565.1 Rhodobacterales bacterium | reverse complement strand
TGTCGAAATCGGCGTAGTAATTGACCTGATTGCGCAGGTTGTCGAGCGCCTGGCGGAAGGCGCGGTCGGGCACGGTGAAGCCCTGGGCCTTGGCGCGCGACAAAAAGTCGGTGACAAAGGCATCAAGCCACATGTCGCCCGACGCGGGTGCCCACAGGCCGAAGGCACCGCTGCTGTCCTGATTGGTCAGGACCGCCGCGATGGCTTGTTGCACGCGGCCCTTGATGTCGTTTGCGCCGGGCAGGTCCAGCGCTTGCGCCACCTGGTCGAAATACAGCAGCGGCAGGGCTTTGGCGGCGATCTGTTCGGTGCAGCCGTAGGGATAGGCGTCCAACGCGGCCAGCACGCCGGGGGCGTTCAGGCGGGCGAGCGGGCCGATGGCCATGGTGGCGCGGCCGGAGCCGGGGATCAGGCCGGTGAACACCGCCTCGTCAAAGGTGAAGTTTTGGCCTTTGGCGAGGTCGAGGCGGGTGGTATGGGCGACAACCGGATCATTGGCCTGAACCGGGATTTTGAGGTCTTTGGTCAGGATTTTGCCGTCGGGGGTGGTCAGCATCACTTCGATGGTTTGCAGGCCGATGGCGTCCGCCTTGATCGGGATTTCGAAGCTGGTCTTTTGCAGGTCGCCCAGAGTGAATTCGCCGGGAACCTTGCCGAGGGTCAGGCCGCTGGAGGTGACGGCGAGTTGCATCTTGCCCGAGGGTCCGCTGGCGTGGACGATCTCCAACAGCAGGCGGCTTTGGTCGTCGGGTTGCATAAAGCGCGGCAGGCTGGCGGTGACGACGACGGGGTCGCGGACAAGGACATCGGCAGAGGCCTGGCCGACGCCGCGTTTGGACCAGACCACGGCCATGATCTTGACGGTGCCGTTGAACGAGGGCAGATCAAAGCTGGCGCGGGCGTAGCCGTCGGCACCGACCGTGACCGGGCCGGTGAAGTAGGACACCAGTTCCTCGGTCGGAGGCGGGGCTTGCAGGCGGGCTTGCGCCCCGGCGTCGCCGCCGGATTTGACCTCGCCCTGTGCACCGGTCAGGCCGTCGAGCAGGCGACCGTAGAGGTCGCGGATGCCGATGCCGAGCTTGCGCTGGCCGAAGTAGTGGTCCTGCGGGTCGGGTGGCGTGAAGCCGGTGAGGTTCAGGATACCCACGTCAACGGCGGCGATGGTGGCATAGGCGGTGTCGCCGGGTTCCAGCCCTGCGACTTTGACAGCCACATCCAGCGGGCCGCGCGGGGCGGCTTCGGCACCGGTCTCGATGGTGGCTTGCAGGGCGCGGCTGCCGGGGTCGATCTTGGCGAAGGCGAGGCCCAGGGCGCGGGCCGGGTTGCGGCCAGCGGCGACGTCCATCGGCCGCAGCACCGAGGCCGTGACATAGACGCCGGTGCCCCAGTCATCGGCGACGGGCAGCGGGATCAGGTTTTCGCCTTCCTTCACCTCAACCGCCATGCGGCTGATGACCCGGTTCGACAGGACGGTGATCAGCGCGGTTCCGGCGGCACGGGGGACGACGCGCAGCCTGGCGGTGTCGCCAGCCTTGTAGGCGGGCTTGTCGAGCGACAGTTGCAGCGTGTCAGGGGTGGAGGACGCATCGGCGGGGGCATACCAGCCGGCCCAGAATGAGGTGGAAGTGACGGCTTCTTGTCCGTCATTGCGGGCGACGGTCAGTTCGTATTCGCCCCATTGCACCGGGGCGGTTATTTCGGTGGGTTGGTCGCCAAGGTCGGCGTCGCCTTGCGCGACCTTGTTGCGGGCGGTGACGGCCTCCCAATTCCAGGAACCGTTGGATTGATACCATTGGTAGTGGGTTTCAATCCGGGTGATTTCCCAATGCACCTTCATCGCGGTGGCTTTGGTGTCGGGGCCGATGCCGATCAGGTTGAAGGTGGCTTCGGCATTTTCGGGGACCACATCGGCAAACAGCGGCTTGACGCCGATCATCGGGGCCGAGGGGGTCAGCAGGCGGGTGAGGCGGCGTTCAACCGGGCGGCCGGAGCCTTCGGCGACGCGGACGACGAACAGGCCTTCCAGCGGGCGTTTGGGGTCCTCGACTTCGGGCAGGGCGGCGTCGATGGTCGCTTTGCCCGCGGCGTCGGTGCGGATGGCGCTGAAGGATGCGACTTGCGCGGTGAAGGCGTCATCGTATTTGCCGAAGCTGTAGCCGGGCCAAGAGTCGAGGTTTTTGGCAGCGCGGATCAGCACCTCGCCTTCGATGGCGAGGTCGGCGCCGGGGGCACCGAACAGGTATCTGGCATCGACCTGGAGCGGCGGCACGTCGCCCAGGCGGATCGGATCATCGCCGATGGCGAGTTTGAAGTCGATGCGTTCGGGCAGAAAATCTTCGACCAGGAAGGTTTTCGAGGTCAGGGCGGGGGCGTCGAGATCCGAATAGACCTCCAGCCGCCAGGTGCCGCGCGGGGCATTTCCGGCGATGGGGAACTCATAGACATGGCCACCGGCACCGGCATCCTCGGCCAAGGCGCGGACGTATTCGACACCATCGGGGCGCGACAGGATGGCGGTCAGCGGCAGGCCGTCAATCGCCTGCGCCACGCTGTCACGGGCCAGTGCAGTGGCGTGGACGACCTCGCCCGCGCGGTAGGCACCGCGGTCGGTGGTCAGGAACACATCGACGGGCGGGGCGGGTTCCTGCCCGGAAACGCCCCGGTCGGACAGGTCAAACTCGGGGTCGGTAAGGGACAGGAAAGCGGTGTCGGCGCTATCATCCTTGCCATCGCGGGCGACGATCAGGGCAGGGGCGGCGGCACCGGTGCCCCGCGCCAGCCCGGCGTCAAAGGTGGCGTAGCCGTCGGCGTCGGTGGTGACGGAGCCCAGAACCTCGTTGGCTTGCGACAGAAGGTCGAGCGTCACACCGGGTTTCGGCCCGGCATTGCCAAGCGAACGGACAAAGACATGCAGGCCGTCAACCCCGCTCATGGTGGTCAGGCCGAGGTCGGAGACGACAAACCATTGCCACGACGGCGCAATGGCATAGGGATCAACGCCGGGCACGGCGGCGCGCAGGGCGTAGATACCGGCGGGCTGACCCTTGATCGCGTCATTCAGCGGCAGTCGGGTGGTGACATCCTTGTTGATGTCCTGCCCGACCGTGGCGCTGCCGGTCCAGATTTTGGTGCCCATCTGGCTTTGGAAATCGGATTCCTGATAGTCGTACATCGGCGTGTCGAAATAGCCGTTCTGCATGATGCGGATGAGGTTGCGGTCGGTGACGCGGTAGATCTGCAGATCAAGTTTGGTGGTGTTGACGGTGACGACCGGAATGGCGGCATCGCCGGTGCGCGGCAGGACGTAACCGCGCCCGGAAAAGCGGACGCCAGGGCTGCGGTCGCGGATATAGGCGGTGATCGGCACGGATTTTGCCAGGGTCTGGCCATCGGCGGCGGGCAGGCCTTCGCGGAAGGTCACGGTATAGCGCGAACCGGGGGCGATACCCTCGACACACAACTGACGACTGCCAGCGGTGGACACGGACATTCCGGCGTCGGGCAACTGGACGAAGGTGGCATAATCGATCCCGGATTTCACGAGGTCTTCCGAGAAGTTGACGCAGATGCGCGGGCGGTCGGTGTCGGCCTGCACCTCGTTATCGACGACGCGGAAGCCGAATTTGCCGATGGCGTCATCAAGTGCGGCGGCGGTGTCGTCACGCGGTTGCAGTCGTTGCGCCAGACGCAGGGCCTGCACGGTGTCGCGGCCGCGGTCGATCTTTTCCAGCGCCTGACCCATCGTCACCAGAATCGAGTGCTGCAACGGTTTGCCATCGGCGCGGAGGTAGGCGTTGATCGTGGCACGGAAGGCAGTGTCGCGCATGGTGGCGGCATCGTTCGCGTTGTTCTCGGCGGCGGCCAGCAGCAGGCGGGCATATTCCTGCCAGTTCGCGGCGCTGTCCTGCAGGTTCAAGGCAGCCCCGACATAGCGGTAGGCGCCGTCGAGGTCGCCGTTGGCTTCCGCGTCCTTGGCCGATTGCAGGTGTTGTTCGGCGGTATAGCCATCGGTGATGTGCAGATTGGCCATGTTCCCCGCCAGATCGGTGGCGGGCGAGATGTCGTAGTCGGGCAGGAAGGCGAGTTCCGGACGGCGGGTTTGGGCGAGCGCCTCGGCGCCTTTGCCGGCGGCAATCACCACGCCGGAATAGGCCCCGTCGAATGGGGCGGTTGGTCCGGCGGCCTTCTTGGGAAAGCACGAGCCGTTCTTGGTGTTGAAGGTGAAAGCCAGAGCCTGTTTGTTGGTCAGGGTCGCGGTTTCACAAGCCTCCAGCGTGGTGTCGAAGATCGAGGCAAGATCACCGCCCGGCATGTCGGTATTCTCGCTGAGCGCGAGGCGTTTGGCCGGGATCAGGTCTTCCGAGAGGGCCAGTCCGGTGCCGGACAGGAACAGCCCGAGCGACAGAACAGCCAGCGACCGCAATGCAATCCCACGCATCGAAATTCCCTCCGCAAAAGTATGCGCGGAACATCGCATGGCGGTGCCGCGCCGCGCAAGGGTTCTGATGCCGGGGCCAGGACGAAATCAGGTGGTGTTAAGCTGCCGTTCACCTAAGTGCGCCAAGGTGCCTGGGGCGGGCGGCCAGAAGGTGCGCCAAAGCAGGTTGTGGTGCAAGACGGCATGGACATCGCGGATCGGCTGGCCAAGGAACGGCGTGCAAGGCTGGCAGCGGAGCGGCTGCTGGAGCAGAAAAGTCGCGAGTTGTTTGCGGCGAATGAAAAGCTGGGGCTGCATGCGCGGTCGCTGTCGGATCAGATCGTGGTGCAGCGCGAAGTGACGCGCAGCGCGCTGAGCGAGGCGGAAAGCCTGAAGGGGCAGAATTCGCGCTTTGTCGAGGATCTGGACCGTGCCCACACCACCGCCGTGATGGCCGAGCGACGGCTGTGGGATTCGATCAACACGATCAACGATGGTTTCGCGGTTTATGACGCCGATCTGCGGCTGGTGACGGCCAATAGCGCCTATATGGCCGTGATGGACGGCTTGGGGATCGCCCCCGGCATTGCCTATGCCGATCTGGTGCGGCTGGTGGTCGCCTCGGGCCGGGTCGAGTTGGGCGAAGTGTCGGTCGATGACTTTGTGGCCGGCATGGTCGCGCGGCTGGACACCGATCCGATCGAGCCGGTGACGGTGCAGCTGAAAAGCGGCACCTGGATGCGGCTGGTCAACCGCCGCGCCCGCGACGGCGACATGGTCACACTGGCGCTGGATATCACCGAACAGATGCGCATCTGGGCCGCAGTCGAGGCGATCCCTGATGGTTTCGTGCTTTTCGACAGGGAGGATCGGCTTTTGACCTGCAATCAACGCTACCGCGACATCTACACCGTCTCTGCCCCGGCTATGGTGCCCGGGGCGCGGTTCGAGGATATTCTGCGCTATGGTCTGGCGCGTGGCCAGCACCCCGATGCGATCGGCCGGGAAGAGGAATGGCTGGCGCACCGGCTGGACCAACATCACAATCCGGTGGGGTTGCAGGAACAGCTTTTGGCCGACGGGCGCTGGATAAGGTCGCAGGATCTGCCGACGCCGGATGGCGGGCGGGTCGGGCTGCGGATGGATGTCACCGAAGCCAAGGCGCAACAGGCGGCCCTGCTGACGGCGCGCGAGGCGGCAGAGGCGGCCAACCGGGCCAAATCGGCGTTTCTGGCCAATATGAGCCACGAAATCCGCACGCCGATGAACGGGGTGGTTGGCATGGCGGAACTGCTGTGCGATTCGGCTTTGACGCCGGAGCAACGGCTGTTCGCCGAAACGATCCGGTCCTCGGGCGAGGCGCTGCTGGTCATCATCAACGACATTCTCGACTATTCCAAGATCGAAGCGGAACGGCTGACGCTGTACCCCGAACCCTTTGATCTGGAACGGATCATCCACGAGGTCGCCATGCTGTTGCAGCCCAGGGCGCGCAGCCGGGGCATTGATCTGATGATCGACTTCGACATGTTCCTGCCGACCCGCTTTGTCGGCGACCCCGGGCGGCTGCGGCAGGTGCTGACCAACCTGGTCGGCAATGCGGTGAAGTTTACCGAGGCGGGCCACGTCCTGATCCGCGTGGTGGGGCTGGAGGCTGACGCGGGCCGCGAACAGTTGCATATAACGGTGGAAGACACCGGGATCGGGATTGCGGCAGAGCATCTGGACCATATCTTTGGCGAGTTCAATCAGGTCGAAAGCCAGTCGAATCGCAAGTTCGAGGGCACCGGGCTGGGGCTGGCGATCACGCAAAGGCTGATCGAAAAGATGGACGGTGCGGTCTGGGTCGACAGCGAGATCGACAAGGGCTCGTGCTTCGGCTTTCGGGTGACGCTGCCGGTGGCCGAGGATGCGGTGGCGCCGCATCTGCCGATCGAGCTGCGTCGGGCTTTGGTGGTCGATGACCAGTTCATCAACCGCACCATTCTGGAACGCCAGTTGGAACCCTGCGGCATTGCGGTGACGTTGTGCCGGTCGGGGGCCGAGGCGCTGGAGGTTCTGGCGCGGGACCGGGCCTTTGATGCCGTGCTGACCGATCATGCGATGCCGGACATGGATGGCCCGGCGCTGGCGCTGCAGATCCGGGCGCTGGGGCTGACCATGCCGATCGTGCTGCTCAGCTCGAACCCGGCGCAGGCGCGGGATGCCGCAGGATCAGAGGAGCTGGCGGCGATCATTCAAAAGCCGATCCTGCGGTCGGACCTGTACCGGCGGCTGAAGGAGTTGAGCGGGGCGGTGCCGGAGGTGCCGGAGGTCGTGGTCGTCGAGGGCTCGCGCCAGATGCGGGTGCTGACGGCGGAGGACAACCGGACCAACCAGCTGGTGTTCCAGAAGATGGTCAAGGATATGGATTTGGAACTGGTCTTTGCGGGCAATGGCCGCGAGGCGGTGGAATTGTACCAGAGCTTCCGGCCTGACCTGATCTTCATGGACATCTCGATGCCGGAAATGGACGGGCGCGAGGCGGCGCGGGCGATCAGGCTCCTGGAGGCGGGGCGCGGCCATTTGCCGATCGTGGCGCTGACCGCACATGCGATGGACGGCGACGAAGCGGGGATTCTGGCGGCGGGGATCGACAGATACATGACCAAACCGTTGCGCAAGGCGGCGATCTTGGCGGTTCTAGCTGAGTTTTGCCCGAGGGAGGCGCGGCCCTTGGAGGGCGAGGCCGAGCAGATGACCGGGACGTGATCCGCGCCAGAATAAGCCGCTCCTCAAGCCGAAGTGGCTTTCGTCGCGGGCTTGATGAACGTCGGCTCGGGCAGGTCAGTCGCCGCGTATCACATCCAGAAATGCCGGGCCGAAGCGTTCGGTTTTGGCGGCCCCCATGCCGCTGATCTGGTCAAGCTCGGACAGGGTCGAGGGGCGGTTTTCGGCGATCTGGCGCAAGGTGGATTGCGAACAGGTCAGGTGTTTGCCGGTGCCACCCGCGCCGCGGACCAGTTCCAGCTGCACCTCTGCCAGACGGTCGAAGATTTGGGCGGCATCACGGCCCGCCAGTTTGCGGCGGGCGGGGTGCTGGGCGTCGGGGACGGTGCCGGTGATGACGGCCAGGAAGGCGGCACCGTAGCTTTCCAGTTTCTTGGCACCAATGCCGGAAATGCCCATCATCTGATCCAGCGTTGCGGGGCGGCGTTCGGCCAGTTCGATCAGGGTTTTGTCGGGGAAGACGACATAGGACGGAACCTTCTGCGCCTCGGCCAAGGACCGGCGTCTGGCTTTGAGGGCGGCCAGCAGGTCGGCGTTTTCGTCGGAGACTTGCGCACGGGCGATGGGGTCGGTGCGGGCGGATTCCACGGTGTCGCGGCGGAGCATGATCGCCTGTTCGCCGCGCAGGATCGGGCGGGCGGCGTCGGTCATCCTGAGCGCACCAAAGCGGTCGGGGTCGGGGCGGACCAGATCGCGGCCCATCATCTGTCGGAAGACGGCTCCCCAGGCGGGTTTGCTGAGGTCGCGGCCTACGGCGAAAGTGGGCAGGGTGTTGTGGCCTTTCTCCATGACTTTGGCGGTGGGATTGCCGGTCAGAATGTCGATCAGGTGGCCCGCGCCAAAGTATTCGCCGGTGCGCAGGATGGCGGAGAGGGCTTTTCTCACCGCATCGGTGGCGTCGAAGATCAGGGCGGGGCGGGCGCAGAGGTCGCAATGGTCGCAAGGCTCGGTCGTCTCGCCGAAATAGCCGAGCAGGACCTGGCGGCGGCATTTCATCGCCTCCGCAAGGCCGAGGAGGGCGTTGAGGCGGGCGTGGTCGGCCTGTTTGCGGTCGGCGGGGGCGGCGCCTTCGTCGATCTGGCTACGGCGCAGGCGGATATCGTCGGGACCGTAGAGCGTCAGGGTCTCGGCGGGCAGGCCATCGCGGCCGGAGCGGCCGATTTCCTGATAGTAGGATTCGATGGATTTCGGCAGGTCCGCATGGGCGACCCAGCGGATGTCGGGTTTGTCGATGCCCATGCCGAAGGCGATGGTGGCGACGACGATCAGCCCGTCTTCCTGCTGAAAGCGCATTTCGACCCGGCGGCGTTCGTCAGGCTCCATGCCGGCGTGGTAGTAACAGGCGGAGTGTTTTGCCTCGCGCAGGGCTTGGGCCAGCACTTCGGTTTTGGCGCGGGTGCCGCAGTAGACGATGCCGGATTGACCACGGCGGGCCGCCGCGAAGTGCAGGATTTGCTCGCGCGGGCCATCCTTGACGGCGAAAGCGAGGTGGATGTTGGGGCGGTCGAAGCCGCGCAGGAAGGTGGCCGGTGCCTCGCCGCCAAACAAGCGGGTGACGATTTCGGCGCGGGTTTCCTCATCAGCGGTGGCGGTGAAGGCAGCGAGAGGGACGCCCAAGGTTTGCCGCAGCGCGCCGATACGGAGGTAGTCGGGGCGGAAATCGTGGCCCCACTGGCTGACGCAATGCGCCTCGTCCACCGCGATCAGGGTGACGCCCGCCCTGCGCAGCAGGGGCAGCGTCGCCGCAGCGGCGAGGCGTTCGGGGGCGATGTAGAGCAGTTTCAGACGGTTATCGTCGAGCGCCTGGAATACTTCCTTGGTTTCCTCATCTGTGTTGGCGGAGGTCAGGGCACCGGATTCGACCCCGACGGCTTTTAGTGCGCGAACCTGGTCGCGCATCAGGGCAATCAGGGGCGAGATGACGACGGTGACGCCGTCGCGACACAGCGCGGGGAGTTGGAAACAGAGGCTCTTGCCGCCACCGGTGGGCATGATGGCGAGGGTGTTCTGGCCCGCCATGACCGCATCGACGATTTCTTCCTGACCGGGGCGGAAGTCGGGAAACCCGAAGACCGAGTGCAAAAGGTCGCGGGGATCGGCCACCGCGGATCAGTAGGCGAAGTTATTGATGATGATGATCTTGATGGCGATGAGGGCGAACAGCACCACCAGCGGGGCAAAGTCGATGCCACCTGCCGCCGGGATGAAGCGGCGGACCCGGGAATACAGCGGGTTCAGGATGCGTTGCAGGGCGTCCCAGATTTGCGCGACAAGGGGCTGGCGCAGGTTCAGCACCTGAAAGTTGATCAGCCAGCTCATGATGATATGGGCGAGAACGATCCAGCGGGCGATGTCGAGGGCGAGGATCACGATTTGCAGCAAGGATGTCATGGGGCGTCTCCGAAAGGCATGGCACAGGTAATCCGGGCCGGGTGAAAGGGCAAGGACGGGTGCTTGCTTAATTCGGGCGGTTGAGGCTTGATCGCAAGCAAAAGGGCAGGGGTGGCAAATGGCGACGCAGCGGCAGCGCATCTGGGGCTGGTATTTCTTTGACTGGGCGAGCCAACCTTACAGCACCCTGCTTCTGACCTTCACCTTCAGCCCGTATTTTGCCGAAATTGCCCGCGCCCAATACATGACGGGCGGGATGGATGCCACCGCGGCGAGTGCGGCGGCGCAG
Source organism: Rhodobacterales bacterium (assembly GCA_043738565.1). Taxonomy (GTDB): domain Bacteria; phylum Pseudomonadota; class Alphaproteobacteria; order Rhodobacterales; family Rhodobacteraceae; genus Stagnihabitans. The sequence goes on along the minus strand of JAYUGA010000035.1, from coordinate 8,206 downwards.
ACCCACTGGACCACCGGTCAGACGATTGCCGGGCTGCTGATTGCGGTTTTGGCCCCGGTTCTGGGGGCGGTCGCTGATGGGTCAGGGCGGCGGATGCCGTGGATCTGGTTGTTCTCAGCGCTCTATGTCGTGGGGTCGTGGATGCTGTGGTATCTGTCGCCGGTCACGCCCGATCTGTTGACGGCGGTGGTCTGGTTTGGCATCGGCCTGGTGGGCATGGAGTTTGCGACGATCTTTACCAATTCGCTGATGCCGGATCTGACGGATGATGGCGATATGGGCAGGATTTCGGGGTCAGGCTCGGCCTTTGGCTATGCGGGCGGGATCATCGCGCTGTTTTTGATGCTTCTGTTGTTCAACGAGAATGGCGAGACCGGCAAGACCCTGATCGGGATTTCGCCGGTACTGGGGCTGGACCCCGGCTTGCGGGAGGGCACCCGGTTTGTCGGGCCGTTCACCGCGATCTGGTATTTGGTGTTCATGGTGCCGTTTTTCCTGTGGGTGCGCGAGCGGCCGGGTGAGCGGCGGGCGGGGTTTGGCCAGAGTTTGCGCAACCTGTGGCAGTTGATCCTGTCGTTGCGGGAACGGCAGAGCCTTGGGGCGCATCTGCTGAGTTCGATGCTGTACCGCGATGCGCTGAACGCGCTGTACGGGATTGGCGGGATCTATGCCTCGGGGGTGCTGGGCTGGTCGATCACCCAGATCGGGATTTTCGGGATCATTGCGGCGTTTTCGGCGGCGCTGTTCACCTGGGCGGGCGGGCGGATGGATTCGGCGCACGGGCCAAAGCCGGTGATCAGCCTGTCGATCTGGGTGTTGATCGTGGTGTGCCTGATCGTGGCGGGCATGTCGCGGAGCAGTTTCTTCGGGGTGGCACTGGCACCGGGGTCGAGCCTGCCCGACGTGGTGTTCTATTTCAGCGGTGCGATGATCGGGGCGGCGGGCGGCACCTTGCAGGCGGCGAGCCGGACCATGATGGTATTCCACACCACGCCGGAGCGGGCGACCGAAGCGTTCGGGCTCTATGCGCTGTCGGGCAAGGCCACGACCTATCTGGGCACGATGGGGATTGCGATTGGCACAGCCATCAGCGGGTCGGCGCGTATCGGGATTGCGGTGCCGCTGATTGTGCTGTTCGTGCTGGGAATGGTGTTTTTGCGGTGGGTGAAACCAATGGGGGAACGGTCGATATGAAGGGATTTCTGGCGATTGTTCTGATGCTGGCTTCGCCTGCCGGGGCCGAGACTTTGGCGGCCAAGCTGTTCGCGGCCCAGCGCACGCCGTCCAACCAGCAGCCCATGCCGGTTGGCACCTATGCGCAGGGCTGTGCGGCTGGGAATGTGCAATTGCCGGAAAGCGGGCCGACCTGGCAGGCGATGCGGCTGTCGCGCGACCGGAACTGGGGCAATTCGGCGCTGGTCAGCTATCTGGAAGACCTGAGCGCCGCCGTGACCCGGTTCGGCTGGCGCGGGCTGTACATCGGCGACATGGGCAACCCGCGCGGCGGGCCGATGAATTCCGGCCATGCCAGCCATCAGACCGGCCTGGATGCCGATGTCTGGTTTTTGCCGCCGACCCGGCTGACCCTGTCGGTGGCAGAGCGCGAGAAGGTCAGTTCGATCCCGATCCGCAGCGCGGACCAGTTGTCGGTCAATGCAAACTACAACGACAGCTACCGCGAAGTGCTGAAGGCGGCGGCGTCGGACCCGCGGGTCGATCGGATTTTTGTCGCGGCGGCCATCAAGATCGAGATGTGCCGGACGGCGACCCCGGCCGATACCAGATGGTTGCAGCGAATAAGGCCGGCTGCGGCCCACGAGGATCACTTTCATGTCCGCCTGAAATGTCCCGCCGGGTCCAGCCTGTGCCAGACCCAGACTCCCTCGGTGTCGGACCTGTCGAAGGGCGGCAATGGCTGCGATGCAACGCTGGCGTGGTGGGTGTCGGACGAATATCTGCATCCCAAGCCCGCACCGAAGCCAACCACGCCGCCACCGCCACAAAAGAGGGGGCCGCGCGAATTCACGATGGCCGATCTGCCAGCCCAATGCTTAAACGTACTTTCGTCGGATTAGCCCTGGGGCTGCTGGCCGTCCTTGGGATGGTGGGCAGCGCAGGTCCGGTTCCGCCCGCCGGATTGATCGGGGATTTTGTCTGGCGTGGCAGCGGTGCGCTGTTCGGCGGGTTTTCGGCGATCAATGTCTCGCCGGACGGTGCGGGCTTTGTCGCGTTGTCAGACCACGGGGCCTGGGTTCAAGGCCGGTTTCAGCGCAACCTGGCGGGGGTTGTCACTGGCGTGACGAATGGCGCGGTGACGCTGCTGCTGGGTGGCACCGGCCAGCGATTGACACCGTCGCGCACCGACAGTGAAGGGCTGGCGATTGCACCGGATGGCACGGTCTTCGTGTCCTTTGAAGGTCCGGGCAAGCTGCGGCGCTACGCGCATCTGGGGACCAATGCGGTGAACCTGCCCTCTGCGCCGGATTTTGAGCTGATGAGGTTCAATCGGTCGCTGGAATCGCTGGCGATTGCTGCGGATGGCACGCTCTACACCTTGCCGGAAGACTCTGGTGCGCCGGATCGGCCCTTTCAGATCTACCGCTTTCGCGGCGGGCTTTGGGACAAGCCCACCACCATCCCGCGCGAGGGGCCGTTTCTGGTTTCGGATGCGGCGATCGGGCCGGACGGGCGGTTTTATGTGCTGGAGCGGGAATTTCTCGGCCTTGCCGGTTTTGCCACGCGCCTGCGACGGTTCAGTTGGGATGGCGAGGCGCTGACGGATGAAAAGGTGCTGTTGCAGACCCGGCCCGGCACCCATGACAATCTGGAGGGGCTTTCGGTCTGGCGCGATGCCGCAGGGCAGTTGCGGGCCACGATGGTGTCGGACAACAACTATCTGTTCCTGTTCCGCACCGAGATCGTGGAATACGCGCTGCCGGATTGACAGGCTGGCGCAGCGGGTCTATGAGCGCCGGTCCTCCCGGATCGATCCTTGGGGGCCAAGTCTCCGCAACCTTGTCAAAAACGGAAAACACGTGAAAAACCTGATACCCGGCATTCTGGCCATGGCGGTAATCGTCGTGGCGTCCAACATCCTGGTCCAGCACCCGATGGGGGCATATCTGACCTATGGCGCGCTGATCTATCCGCTGAGTTTCCTCGTCAATGACGTCACCAACCGGCTGCAAGGGGCGAGCGCCGCCCGCAAGGTCGTGCTGGCGGGCTTTGTGGTCGGATTGTTCAGTTCTCTGGCGGCGGCCCAATTCCCCGGACTGGTGACATTGCGCATTGCGATGGGCTCGGCCACGGCGTTTCTGGTCGGGCAGTTGCTGGATGTGACGATCTTTGACCGCCTGCGCCGCACCGAATGGTGGCGGGCACCGCTGGTGTCCACGCTGCTGGGATCGACGGTGGACAGCGTGATCTTCTTCACCATCGCATTCGCCGCGTCGCTGACCTTTCTGGAACCGTCCAATGATGTGTCATGGGCGGCAGAACCCGGCGCACTTTTGGGCATCGGCTGGGTGGTGCCGTTCTGGGCGTCGCTGGCGGTGGCAGACTGGTGTGTCAAATTCGCAATAGCTGTCTTCGGACTTTTGCCATTCCGGCTATTTGTAGCCAAATGGGCCACAGGGCTTGCGTAAAATCTTTTGACAAACACAAAATCTGTGTCACGCTCCCCCTATCGGCAACCATTTTGAAAGGAGGTGATCCAGTGTCTAGAGTGATATTGGAGAGTGGTGTTGGGACAGTCGGAAGGAGTGTTTCATAGGGGCAGACCCCTGGGGAACAGACCACCGATTGGATGGACGCCTAACTAGCCCCATCTCCTTGGAACTCGGGAAGGGTCGCCGCACTCCGGCGACCCTTTCTCTTTTGGAAGGCCTGATCTCTTTTGGAAGAATGAATTCGAGACGGATATGCTGCACGTCACCCCAACCCTTGCCATTGCCGACTGGGAGCTGTCGGAAACCTTTGTCCGGTCCACCGGGCCGGGCGGGCAGAACGTCAACAAAGTGTCGACAGCGGTGGAATTGCGGTTCGAGGCGGAACGGTCGCCGCACCTTTCGCCGCAGGTCAAGGCGCGGCTGAAGCGGCTGGCCGGGCGGCGCTGGACCAATGAGGGCGCGATTGTCATTCAGGCCGATGAGACGCGGTCGCAGGCCCGCAACCGGGAACTGGCGCGGGAACGGCTGGTCGATTTGATCGCGGCGGCGCTGGTGGTGCCGAAACGGCGGATTGCGACCAAGCCGACCTATGGCTCGGTCCAGCGCCGGGTGGCGGCAAAGGTGCAGCGCGGCGCGGTCAAAAGCCTGCGCGGGCGGCCCGAGGATGAGGAATAGGAGTTCCTGCGATCTGATCTGCCGCCCTTCAAGCCGAAGGGGCTTTCGTCGCGGGCGTGAAGAAAGCCTTCTTCAGGCATGACGCCCGCCAGTTCCGGTTGGGTCAGACCACCACCTCTTGGGCCTGCTGGGCCCCGACATCGAAGACCCGCTTGTACCGCGCGATTTCGGCTTTCGGACCCATCGCCTTGTTCGGGTTGTCGGACAGTTTGACGGTGGGCAGGCCATTGGCCGCGACCGCCTTGCAGACCAGCGAGAACGGCGCAAGCTCGTCACCGGGGACCAGGCCACGGAAATCATTGGTGAACATAGTGCCCCAGCCGAAGGACACCTTGACCCGGCCACGGAACTGGCGGTGCAACTCCTCGATCTTGTCCACGTCCAGACCGTCGGAGAAGATCACCAGCTTTTGGGTCGGGTCTTCGCCGCGCGCCTTCCACCAGCGGATCGCAATTTCGGCCCCTGCGGCAGGGTCGCCGCTGTCGATGCGGATGCCGGTCCACGACGCCAGCCAGTGCGGCGCGTGTTTCAGGAAACCTTCGGTGCCGAATGTATCGGGCAGGATGATGCGCAGATTGCCGTCGTGTTCTTCCTGCCAGTCGGCCAGCACCTGATAGGGCGCACGGGCCAATTCGTTGTCATTGCGAGCGAGGGCGGCATAGACCATCGGCAGTTCGTGGGCGTTGGTGCCAATCGCCTCGACCTCGCGGCGCATGGCGATCAGGCAGTTGGAGGTGCCGGTGAACTTGCCCTCCAGCCCCTCGATCATCGCTTGCACGGCCCAGTCCTGCCACAGGAAGCTGTGGCGGCGGCGGGTGCCGAAATCGGCGATGCGCAAGCCGTCGATGCCGCGCAGGCGGGTCAGTTTCTCCCACAGCTTGGTCATGGCGCGGGCGTAGAGAACCTCGATTTCAAAGCGCCCCAGCCGTTCCAGCACCCGGCGACTGCGCAGTTCCATCAGCACCGACAGCGCCGGAATTTCCCACAGCATCACTTCGGGCCATTTGCCCTTGAAGGTCAGTTCGAACTGGCCGTCGCGCTTTTCAAGGTGGTAGGGCGGCAGGCGGAGTTTTTCGAACCATTCCATGAAATCGGAGCGGAACATCTGGCGCTTGCCGTAAAACGTGTTGCCGCGCAGCCAGGTGCTTTCGCCACGGGTCAGCGAAAGCGAGCGAACGTGGTCGAGTTGTTCGCGCAATTCGCCTTCGTCGATCATCTCGGCCAGCCGGATGGATTTGCTGCGGTTGATCAGGCTGAAGGTGACGGTCGTGTCGGGCTTGTTGCGGAAAATCGACTGGCACATCAGCAGTTTGTAGAAATCGGTGTCGATCAGGGATCGCACGATCGGGTCGATCTTCCATTTGTGGTTCCAGACCCGTGTTGCGATATCGACCATGAAACTCTCCCCGCTGGGCTGCAACTATCGCCGGGAAATGCGCACGCGCAACCGCAAATCGTCAGGGTTGCAGGTGGACGCCGGCGGCTGTCATGGCTGCCTGTTGTGCCGCGAGGGAGCCGCCAAGGTCGATGGCGCGGCAGGCGTCTTCGAGGACGGTGACGTCAAAGCCGCGTTTGGCGGCGTCGATGGCAGAGAAGGCCACGCAGAAATCGGTGGCGAGGCCGGTGAAGGTAATGCGCTGGATGCCACGGGATGTGAGATAGCCTTCCAGGCCGGTCGGGGTTTTGTGGTCGTTCTCGAACAGGGCGGAATAGCTGTCGATGGTGGTGCGAAAGCCTTTGCGGAGGATCATCTGGGCCGGTTTGGTGTGCAGATTATCGTGGAACTCCGCCCCTTTGGAGCCCTGCACACAATGGCGCGGCCACAGGGTTTGTGGCCCGTAGGGCAGGTCGATCTGGGTAAATGGCTGATGACCGGGGTGCATTTCGGCGAAGGAGGAATGGTCGTGCGGGTGCCAGTCTTGCGTCAGAACGACAGTCTGAAACGCGGCCATCAGGGCGTTGATGCGGGGGATGATCTGATCACCCTCGGCCACCGCAAGGGCGCCGCCGGGGCAGAAGTCGTTCTGCACGTCGATCACGATCAGGGCTTCGTTCAAGGGGCGCATCTGGGGGGCTTTCGCTTCAATGTCTATGGGTAGGGGTGAGGGGCATTGGGGTCAAGCGGGCTTGTCGGGCATGGGCGCAGAGGCTATTCCGCGCGCATGCTGACGATTGCCGCGCTGTATCACTTTACCCGGTTTCCTGACCCCTCCGCCCTGCGCGACGGGTTGGTGGAAATTTGCCGGGCGCAGGGTGTGAAGGGGTCGCTGTTGCTTGCCGGTGAGGGGATCAACGGGACGATCGCCGGAAAGCACAGTGAAATCAATGCAGTGCTGGCGCATATTCGGGCTTTGCCGGGGTGTGAGGGACTGGTCTGGAAGGAAAGTTTTGCCGACAAGCTGCCGTTTGGCCGGATGAAGGTGCGCATCAAGCGCGAGATTGTCACGATGGGTCAACCGGATGTCGACCCGCAGGCGGGGGTTGGGCTGTATGTGGCGGCGGCGGAGTGGAACGCCTTGATCAGCGCACCGGATGTGGTGGTGATTGATACGCGGAATGATTATGAAGTGGCGATCGGGACGTTTGCGGGGGCGGTTGATCCGGGGACCAGGGCGTTTGGCGAGTTTCCGGTTTGGTGGCGGCAGAACAGCGAGCGGTTCGCGGGCAAGCGGATTGCGATGTTTTGCACCGGGGGGATCAGGTGCGAGAAATCGACGAATTACCTGATATCTCAGGGAGTTACTGAAGTTTGCCATTTGCAGGGCGGGATTCTGAAATACCTGGAGGAAGTGCCGCAGCACCGCAGCCTGTGGCAAGGCGAGTGCTTTGTTTTTGATGAGCGGGTGTCGGTGGGGCATGGGCTGGTGCCGGGTGGCCTGACGGCTTGCCGGGCGTGTCGGCGGCCCTTGACTGCGACGGATCGGGCGGAACCGGTGTTCGAGGACGGCGTGTGCTGCCCGCAGTGCGCAGGCGAATATGACGAGGGCGATCGGGCGCGGTTTCGCGAGCGGCAGAAGCAGATTGCACTGGCGGCAGCGCGGGGGGAGCGGCATCTGGGGGGGTGAAGCAAGGGTTGATCCGGGGCCGCGAATCGGGGAAAAAACCAGGGTTGATGCCTGCAAAGCATGGGAAACTTCCCTGCTGTTTTGCGTATTCCATCCGCTCGATATCCGTCGGTTATCTGTACATGCACGCGGCGCGTCGGGGGCGAGGTTAAACCAACGGGCGGCGGTGGCGGGTAGGGTGCCTGGGGTCGGGGCGTGCTCGGCACTGATCCATCTGCCGATCCGGGAGAAGGTGCTGGTGGCGCAGGCGGCGCGATTGGGGCCGGCGCTGGGGGATTTCACATCCCCCCAGCCGCGCAAGCGCGCGCGGCGCTCTTCGCTGAAAATCTTCCACTGGAAGATTTTCCGGGCGCTCATCGCCCTGGTGGGATATTTATGAACGGATGAATATGAGGTAGGGCGGGTCATGATCATTTTTTCCGCCGAATGGAATGACCGCAAGGAGGCCGTGTTTGCTGCGCTCGCCGAGGCCGATGGCGTGGGGAAGCGGCTGCGGTTGATCCCGTGGTCGTGGCGCGGTTTCCCGGAGACTGCGGCGCGGGTCGCCTATTGTCTGGCGCGGGCGAAGCGGCAGCCCACTGGCGTGGGGCGCTGGCTGAAGGCGCTGCTGATCCGGGTGCAGTATAACGGGGCGCGGCGGTTGTTTCTGCGCAATCCGGGTGCTGTGGCGGTGGCGTGGAACGGGTTGGGCGGGTCGCGGCTGGCGTTTTTGCTGGCGGCGCAGGATGCAGGCTGCGGGACGCTGGCCTGTGAGCTGGCACCGTTTCCGGGGCGGATCACGATTGATCCGGCGGGGGT
>JAYUGA010000034.1:0-2499 GCA_043738565.1 Rhodobacterales bacterium | reverse complement strand
ATATCGCGGCGGAGGCCAGCGACGGGCCGGCGCTGATCCTGCTGGGGCCGCTGGCATGAGCCACCGTGTCATCCTTTGCGGCAGTTGCCAGGCGGGGGCAGGGCTGGCGCGGCGGCTGGGGCCTGCCCTGCAAGATATGCCGTTTGACGTGACCGAAACCGAGTGCATGTCGGGCTGCACCCGGCCTTCGACCATTGCCTTCCGCGCCTCGGGCAAAACCGCCTATCTGTTCGGCGACCTCACCGAGGCGGACTTGCCCGACCTTGTCGCCTTCGCCCGACTGTATCTGGCGGCACCCGACGGCAATCTTGCCGACGCCAGACCGATTGGCGCGTTGCGGACCAAGGCCATCGCCCGCATTCCGGGCTGAAGGTCGCTAACCGCCCGCAATCGCCGCTTTCCGCCTTGACCTGACTGCCGACCTGCTGGCAAATGAAAGGGCAAGGTGTCCCATCGGTGCGAAGGCATCCGGGACTGAAACGGGAATGGGGTAGGGTGGACCGATGCAGGCACCTGATCCTCAACCGCCCCCGCGACTGTAAGCGGTAGCGGCTTTCCACAGGCCACTGGTGGGGTTTCACCGGGAAGGCGGAAAGCAGGCTGCGACCCGCGAGTCAGGAGACCGGCCTTGCATGGTGCAACACGGCTGCCGTCGGGTGTGACGGCCAAGGAGTTCAAGATGACCACGCTGACGCTTTCGCAGACAAAACCGCAATCTCTGGCAATGCCGGTCATTCTGGCGCTGATCGCCGGGCTGGGACTGGTCTTTGCCGGCGGCCTCGCCAGTTCGTCGGTGCTGCATGACGCAGCACATGACGCCCGCCACGCGCTTGCCTTTCCCTGCCACTGAACGCGCAGGGAACCAAATGACCAGACAGATTTTTGCCAGCGCGCTGTTCGCGGGCCTGATGGCGGCTATCGTGGCGACCCTGTTGCAGGTGTGGCTGCTGGCTCCGTTGATCTTGGAAGCCGAGCGCTATGAGCGCGGCGAGGTGGTGCATTTCGCCGGGGTGCACGGCAAGACCGTCGCCGCGCCAGCGATGGATGCGGCGGCGATGCCCGCCGAAACACCGGTGTCGCTGGTCGAGCGTGACCTGATGACCCTGTCGATGAATTTGGTGATCTTCACCGGCTATGGTCTTGTTCTGGCGGCGCTATTCGCATTGTCCGAGGCGGCGGGACGGCTGGTCGGTCCGCTTTCCGGTGCGCTTTGGGGGCTGGCCGCGTTTGCCGCTCTCAATCTGGCACCGGCGGTGACGCTGCCGCCGGAACTGCCGGGGATACCGGCTGCCGACCTGGCCGGAAGGCAGGTCTGGTGGGTGCTGACGGTGGCGGCGACCGGGCTTGGGCTTGCGGCGATCTTCCTGCGGCCGGCACCGCTGACCATCGCGGCGGGTGTTGGGTTGATTCTGTTGCCCCATGTCATCGGGGCGCCGAAACTGGCAGAGTTCGGTGGCATTGTAGCACCCGAACTGTCCGCTGAATTCGCCGCCCGCAGCCTGGCGGTCGCGGCGGTGCAGATGATGACCCTGGGTGCGGCATTGGCCCTGGCTTTCAACCGGTTGGGTGCCAGACATCCGGCCCCGGCCTGATCGCAACGGGTGCGCTGGTCTGGCGCACCCGGTCTGGCCAATCAGGAGAAGTCCGCTGATCGACCTTTTGCTCATCGGAATTGGCACCGGGAACCCGGACCACCTGACATTGCAGGCGGTCAAGGCGTTGAATTCCGCCGATTTGATCCTGATCCCGCGCAAGGGGCCGGACAAGAGCGATCTGGCGGGTCTGCGCCGCAGCATCTGTGCCGGGGTGCTGACCAATCCCGCCACCCGTATCGTTGATTTCGACCTGCCGGTGCGCGACGTGTCTGACCCGGATTACCGGCGCGGCGTCGCGGATTGGCATGAGGCGATTGCCGAGGTGTGGGTGCGGGAAATTACGGTGAATCAAGGGCTTGCGGGGCGGGTTGCGCTTTTGGTCTGGGGCGATCCGGCGCTGTATGACAGCACGCTGCGGATTGCCGCACGGGTTGGCATGAAGATACCGCTGCAAGTCACTGTAATTCCCGGGATTACCTCGATTCAGACTCTGGCGGCTGCCCATGCCATGCCGCTGAACACCGTTGGTGGCCCGGTGCTGATCGCCACCGGGCGGCAGTTGCGCGATCACGGCTGGCCTGCGGGGGCGGAGACCGTGGTGATCATGCTCGATGGCAACTGTGCCTTTCAAGCGATTGATCCTACAGGCATTTCTATCTGGTGGGGTGCTTATGTCGGCATGACGGAGCAGATCATCCGCGCCGGGAAACTGTCAGAGGTTGCCGCTGACATCATCGCCACCCGCGCGACAGCCCGCGCGGCGCATGGCTGGATCATGGACATCTACATTCTGCGCCGCAACGGTTTTCCATAGTTTCAGACGATCATTATAGGCGACGTTACACTTGACATACCTGCCCCCATGATCTAGATTGAGGCCATAGGAGATCACCATGGCCCGTTC
>JAYUGA010000033.1:0-18143 GCA_043738565.1 Rhodobacterales bacterium | reverse complement strand
TCGCCCTGCGAGCAGAAAAGACCGACACATCCTTCGAAGCCATGATCTACGCCGTCGCCGCACTCATCAATTCAAAATGAATCTCAACAGACCCTAGGGCATTTGACCGAAGCCCAGCGCCGGGCCTATCGCATCGCCGACAACAAGCTGACCGAGCTGGGCGGCTGGGACGACGCGCTATTGTTGCAGGAATTGCAGGCGCTGCTGGCCGAGGACTTCGACCTCGGGCTGATCGGGATTCCAGAAGATGAACTGGACGCCCTGCTGGCTGACGCAGACGACCGTCCGGTGATCTCCGACGACGCGGCCGATGCCATCCCCGCCCCGCCCGCTTAACCCATCACCCGACCCGGAGACATCTAGGCGCTGGGCGAGCATCGGCTGTGTTGCGGTGATGCGACGGATGCAGCCGCTGTCGCCAGGCTGATGCAGGGGGAAATGGCCACGCTGATGTTCACCTCGCCGCCCTATGCGCAGCAGCGCGACTATGGTGCCGCCAGGGAAAAAGTCGGTGATTGGGATGCGCTGATGCAGGGCGTCTTCGCCGCAGCGCCGGTCACCTCCGAGGCGCAACTCCTCGTCAACCTCGGCCTCGTGCACCGCGACAGCGAATGGCAGCCCTATTGGGAAGGATGGGTGGAATGGATGCGCAAATCTGGCTGGCGGCGGTTTGGCTGGTATGTGTGGGATCAGGGCCCAGGCCTGCCGGGCGACTGGCAGGGCCGCCTGGCGCCGTCGCACGAGTTCATTTTCCACTTCAACCGGAGCCCGCGCAAACCGCACAAGACCGTGCCGTCCAAACATGCGGGCGAAATCCTCGGCGGTGGCGGGCTGCGCGGGGCCGACGGCACCGTCCACGCCAAGACCGGCACTGGCAACGCGATTCAAAGCCACCGCATTCCGGACTCGGTCTTTCGGATCATGCGCCACAAGGGCGGGCTGGGCGCTGCAGGAAAGCATCCGGCGGTGTTCCCGGTAGCGCTGGTCGAGGCGGTGCTGACGGCGTTTTCAGACCCCGGCGACCTGATCTACGAACTCTTCTGCGGCTCTGGCACCCAACTGGTAGCAGCCGAACGCGCTGGGCGGCGCTGCTTCGCGATGGAGCTGGACCCGGTCTATTACGACGTCGCGGTGCGGCGGTGGGAAATGGCGACTGGGAGGAAGGCCATGATCGCTGCAAATTGACGAACGCTCAGCTCGCCGCTATTGTCTGCTGTATGGGACTTTCCGATCGAGCACAGCTTTTGGTAAAGCCGCAGCATAATGCAATCTTGTACTCAACAGCCGAGCGACCAAGAACGTGTCGGAAGGAAGGATTTGATGCGCTTTCTTTTTTCTGCTGTTGCCCTTGCGGTATTGACTTCATGTGTAGCAAGCAATGTCCAAGAGACGGATGCTGAACAACCGATTTACTTTCAGGTTTCAAATGGTTCTGTGGTCGCTCTATTTGACACGAGAATCTGGCCAGCGATTCAGGTCGCATCGGGTATTGCGGATCTTTGTGTAGACAGAAAATTCAGTGCGGTTCAGTACGATTTCAGCCAAGAGTTGGCGTCTGCTCGAGCATTCTGCCTAATTGGTGGAGAAGTTCCCTTTGGACGCTTTGAAGGTTCACAGTCGCCTGTCCGTGGGCTGAACATGAAACGTGTGGATCAATAAAAGCGTTGCAGGTAGGTTCACTTTTCAGAGGCAGGATAGGTATATTTCCACAGTCAGCCGATCCGATACACCGCCCCCCTGCCGTCTTCCTTGGTCGAGCCGACCACCAACCCCAGCTTTTTCTTCAGCACTCCCGAGATCACACCTCTGGCCGAATGAGCCTGCCACGCAGTCGCCGCAACGATCTCGGCAATGGTGGCTCCTTCGGGGCGCTGCAGCATGGCGATGATCTGCGCCTGCTTGGTTCCGGCGCGCTGGGTCGGCGGCTTCGGTGACGGCACCTTGGCGGCATGTTCGCGGATTGCAGTCACGGTTTTCACCACCACTGGTTCGATCCCGATGGCAAGCAGCCCCGCGTCGGTGACCACCAGCGTAGTGCCATGGCCATCGCCAGTTTCGCGCCAAAGGGGTTCGTCCCGGCGCAGGTTGGCGTCCACCTCCTGCAGCCAGCCCAGCGCAATCATCCTGTTGACGGCGATCTTCGCCGCCGCCCCGGCCAGCCCCTTGGGCAGCGGCAGAGCAATGTTTTCGGGGCGCTGGGCCCCGGCGCTGAGGATGATGGTCTGGGTTTCGGTCAGCTTGGTCATGGCGAGTTCCTCTACTGGTCATGGGTGGCAAGGAAGGCGGTGATCCGCGACATCAGGTCGTTGTGGCCTTCGGCATTCATGCCGATGATCACGTCGCCATCGTCGTCGCGGTCCAGATCGGCGATCTCGCGCAAGAGCGCGATGGCGTCATCGCAGGCGGCGAGTCGTGCGGCCTCCCATGCGGCGGTGATCGCGTCCTGTTCGATCTGGTGGCGCTGGGCGGGATCAAACGGCATGTTCGCCCTCCTTGAAGGCGCTGTCGGTGATCTGGCGCAGGAGGCTGGCATAGTGATTCAGGGTGCCGACGTCGCCCCAGTTGATCTCGTCGGGGTGGGTCTTAAAATGGTTGTCGCTCAGGGCCTTCAGCCGCTCCAGCATCGCGTCGATCTGGAACTTGGTGGTCATGAAGGCGTCGAGGGCTTTGGCATTGTCGGTGGCGCGGCGGGTGGTCATGGCTAGGTCTCCGGGGTGAGTTGCATCGTTCTGGTGTAATCAGCATCGCTCTGACGGGGCGCTGAGTGCAGGTAATTCCAAGCAATATCAGTGCTTTCTGATTACACTCTGGCTAATGCGCACGGGGTCCATCCGAATCGACCTGCGGCAGTCAATCCACATGTAAAGGTGGCCGAACTGGCGCGCGTTGGGCTGACGCCTGACTGGATGCCCGGCGTGTTGCCGCGTTGCGTGCCGGTCGAAACCAAGAAACCAGTATGGCGAACGCTCCATCACGGTCGTGGCGGGCATCGAACGCGTGCTGCATCGCAGGCGCTGGCGCAGTGTGGAGGTTCTGTCCGGCCCGGTCACCTAGTAGCCACATCCGGAACAGATCGCATCCGCCCGGCACGGTTATGAGGATTGGTGGCAGGCGCTGGATTGGGTGCGAGATGGGTCGAAGAAGAGCATGCTGGTCGACCGGGCACGGGCTGAAGCGATAGTGTTCCGCCTGGCGCGGCAGGAGCGCGATGTCTGGGTGACCTGGCCTGCCCGCGTGGCGGCGCTGATGGCCGCGCAAATGGCGGCGGATGTGGAAAAGCAATCAGACTAACCGTTAGTGATCGAGGCCACGACAATGCAAAGGGTACTGGAAGCCCATGTCGGCGCGCAGCTTGAGGCCTTTGCGGAGATCAGGGTTTCGCGGGGTTCCTGATATCATGATGGTATGGATCAAGGCGCTCGTCCGGCGCGCTGGCTTTTCCAATTTGAAGTTTCGCGGATAGTGGCAACCGCGCCGCCCGATCTGCTCTGACTTCTCAAGCACATTAATCGGCGCGTCCAACGCTTTGGCGCATATGCGGTCAAAAGTATCCGCGTTCTGAAATGCAAGCTATGGCGGTTTACTACAGCCTCAAACACGTGACCTGATGGTTTAATTGGCGACTTGCACCTTGATGCTGCCAGTTTTTCCCAGCGCAACATTCATCGCGTTCCCAAGTTCAGCCAATTCGAACACGGAAGTGACCAGCGGCTTGATGTCGATACGGCGAGACGCCAAGAGATCAATTGACGTCTGGAAGGCATTGGCAAATCGGAAGGATCCGACCAAGTTCAATTCCTTTGCCATCACCATGTTCAGCGGCAATGTCACCGAGGCTGGCAGTGTGCCAACCTGAACAATCGCCCCACCACGACGTGCGACGGCTAACCCATGAAAAAGGGCTTGCGCCGAACCTGCGGCTTCGATCACCACATCAAAACCACCCGGCACCAATGCCTCGGATTCTGCTATAAAATCGTCGGAAAGCGCATCAAAGACCGCATCTGCGCCGCGTTCAAGCGCGACCTGCCGTGGCCCGACAGCCAAATCACTTAACACAACCTTGTTCGCGCCAAAAGCCCGCGCGACCAGAGCTGTGAGCTGGCCAATTGTGCCGCCGCCGGTTATCAGCACCGTTTGCCCGGCAACATTGCCCGCCCGCCGCACCGCATGAACGGCCACAGCAAGCGGTTCGATCATCGCGGCTTCCGCCCAGCTCATCGCGTCCGGCACCGTCAGACAATTCACGGCGGGGACAGCAATAAGCTCTTGAAACCCGCCATTTATATGCGGATCGCAACTAGCCGAGCCGTAGAACCGCATGTTCAGGCACAGGTTGTAGCGACCGCCGCGGCAAAACCCGCAAATGCCGCAAGGCATCGACGGGTCTACCGTGACACGTTCGCCGATGCGCGAGGTTGGCACACCCAGTCCGACCGCAACAATTTCACCAGCGAACTCGTGACCAAGGACAAAGGGCCGTTTGGGAACGAAACTACCGATTTGGCCGTGGCTGAAATAGTGCATATCGGACCCGCAGATGCCTGCCCGGCGCATGGCGATGACAACTTCACCCGGCCCTGCGACAGGTTCCGGCAGATCGGTCGCCCGAAGATCTTGGGCACCATGGAGCAGAAAGGCCTTCATCTTGCGCGATCCTTTTGCAGAAACAACTGGGTCAGGTCAGAGTGAATGACGAGCCCGAAACGGCGGCTCGGTTGATGGCGTCGAAATCCCAAGCGATGCCAAGGCCGGGCGCGTCGGAGGGAATGGCGTGGCCATTCTCAATCCGCATGGGTTCATGGGTCAGGCTGTCAATCTGCGGAATATATTCGACCCAACGCGCATTGGGCACGGCGGCACAAAGTGAGACATGCAGTTCCATCAGAAAATGCGGGCAAACGGGCACGTTGAAGGTTTCGGCCAGATGCGCGACCTTAAGCCATGGCGTGATGCCGCCGATCCGCGCCACATCGACCTGCACGATGGAACAGGCACCGCGCTGCAGATATTCGCGAAAATGCTGGGGCGAATACAGGCTTTCGCCGACCGCCACCGGCAGGGTCGTGGTTTCGGACAGGCGCTGATGGCCGGACAGATCATCTGCGGGCAAAGGTTCCTCCAGCCAGGCGATATCTAGGGGCGTCAGGCAGCGGGCGCGGCGGATCGCTTCGTCCACGGTAAACCGTTGGTTGGCATCGGTCATAATCTCGAACGCGGGGCCGACAGCATCGCGCACGGCCGACAGGCGCGCCACGTCTTCGGACACATGCGGGCGGCCGATCTTGATCTTTGAGCCGCCAAAGCCAAGCGATTTGGCGCGCAGGGCATCCTCGACCAGTTCGGCGGTGTCTATATGCAGCCAGCCGCCTTCGGTGGTGTAAAGCGGGATACGCGACTGCGCCCCGCCTGCCATCCGGTGCAGGGGTTCGTTTGCGCGGCGGCATTTCAGATCCCACAGGGCGGTATCAATCGCCGCCAGCGCCAGCGAAGTGATGGCCCCCACCGATGTCGCATGGGTCATAAACATGAGATCGCGCCATATCCGCTCGATCCCGGACGCCTCGCGCCCGATCAGGGCCGGAGCGAGAGTGTGCTGCAACAGAGACATTATCGCCGGGCCGCCGGTGCCGATGGTATAGCTGTAACCCGTGCCCACCACCCCGTCGGCATCGGTGATGCGCAGGATCGGGGTTTCCTGGCAGACAAACGACTGGATGGCATCGGTGCGCTTCACCTTGGGCACCAGATCGACCATCAAGGCCTCGACGCGGGTAATCTTTGCCATTTGCTCTCCTTAGGCCGCAGCTTTGCCGTGAATGAAGCCCATGATCGCTTTGGACACGGCGTCATAGTTGCGGTCGTTTTCCACCTCGCCCTTGATGCGGTACCCGTCCATCACAAGAATTCGGTCAGCCACATCCACCATTTCAGGCATGTCCGAGGTGATCAGCAGCACTGCCGTGCCCTGCTCTGCCAATTCGTGGATCAGATCATGCAGATAGGCCTTGGTCTTGATGTCGATGCCGACGGACGGCTCGTCGATGATCAACAGTTTCACCCCCGCTGCGATCCATTTGGCGACCGAGACCTTTTGTTGATTGCCGCCCGACAGATTGCCGATGGTCTGGTAAACCGAGGGGGTCTTCAACTCCAGCCGCTGCAAAACCGGCCCGACTTCGGCGTTGATCGTGCTGTCGCGCAAAAAACCCATGCGGTTGGCAAGCTTGCGCCAGAGAGTGATGCCACTGTTGGCCAACACCGAATGCAGCAGGATCAAGCCCTCTTGCTTGCGGTCCTCGGAGACATAGCCGATGCCATGCTGGTGCAATGCCTTGGCGACCGAGGTGATGTGAACGGGCTTGCCCGCAACCTTGACCTCGCCACCCAGTTGCCTCGACAAGCCCAGAATGGCCCGGGCCAGTTCGCTGCGTCCGGCACCGACAAGGCCGTAAAGCCCAACGATTTCTCCCGGTCGCACCGACAGGGTGATGTCGCGGTGGCCAAGGCCCGAGGCGTAGCCGGTCAATTCCAGATAGGGGGGCAGGTCCGGCTTTGCGCGCGGCGCGCGTTTGGTGATCCGTTCCGCGCGGCCGATCATCATCTGCACCACATCCCCGCGATTGAGTGTGGTCAGACCCGCAGAGTCGCAGGCATTGACGCCGTCGCGCAGCACCGTCACGCGGTCGCAGATGTCGAACACCTCTTCCAGCTTGTGGCTGACAAACCCGATCGCCACACCGTCATCGCGCAGCCGGCGCAGGATACGGAACAGCACCGTCGATTCGTTTGGGGTCAGCGATGCCGTCGGCTCATCCAGCAGCAAGACCTTGGATCGCAGCGACAAGGCCTTGCCGATTTCAACCAGTTGCATCTGCGCCACCGACAGCCGCGAGACGATGGTGCGGGGGTCAACCTCTAGATCAAGCAGTTTCAGCCAGGTCTCAGCCTCGCGGTGGATCGCAGTGTAATCGACACGCGACAAGGCGCGCGCACCCAACCGGTCGAGCATGATGTTTTCGCCCACCGAAAACCGCGTCACCAGATTGCGTTCCTGATGCACAACGCCAAGCCCGCCCGCCGCAGCCTGACGCAGGTTGGCAAAGCGCACCGGCACGCCGTTCATCATGACGCTGCCGGAATCGGGTGGGTATAGTCCGGTGATGATCTTGATCAGAGTTGATTTGCCCGCACCATTTTCGCCCAAAAGCGCGTGCACTGACCCTGCCGTTATCGTCATTGAGACATTGTTCAGCGCCTTCACTCCGGGAAAGGACTTGCTGACATGTGCGACCTGAAGGGCGGTCATGCGCCTGATCCGCGTGCCTGAAGCCTTGCGATGCGCACCTCGCGCAAGCGGTTGATCGCCACCGCCCAAAGGATCAGCGCGCCAAGCACAATTTGCACCACGAACGGGTCGATGTTGAACATCACCAGCCCTTGGGTGATGATGGCGATGATCACGACGCCAAAGAAGGTGCCGCCGACCGAGACCCGCCCACCGCTGAGCACAGCACCACCGATGACGGGGGCCGCAAAGGATGAAATCAGCCAGTCATCGCCAATTGCCGGATGGCCGATTTGCAGCTTGGCCACCAGCATCACCCCTGCGACCGCCGCCAAAAGGCCAGAAAGGGCGTGCGCCCAGATGATCGTGGCCCTTGGGTCGATACCCGACATCTCTGCGGCATGGGGGTTGGAGCCCATGGCCAGAATATGCCGCCCGATCCGCATCCGGTTGAACAGATACCACATGCCAAAGCTGCAGATCACCATCGGCACCATCAACCACGGCAGCGGCCCAAGCACCGATCCGGTGCCAAACGCCTTGACGCTTTCCGGCACACCATAGAACGGCTGCGCTTCGGTGATGCCAAGGTTGATGCCCTTGAATATCTGCAGTCCCGCCAGCGTGATGATGAACGCCGAAATCGCCGTTCGCGCGATGATATAGCCGCCTGCCATGCCGGCCAGAACGCCGATGGCAAGCGCCGACCCCAAGGCCAGTGGCATCGGCACACCGAACCGTTCGATCACGCCGATAAAGCTGATCGCAACCAGTCCGCCGATTGACCCCAGCGCCAGGTTCATCTGGCCAATTCCGATAATGACCAACTGGCCAAGGGCGATGACCATGTTGACCGAGATTGCCGAGATCAGCACAAAGATGTTGAAAGGCGACAGGAACGCAGGCTGGAACAGGCTGATGCCGATCACGGCGACAAGGCTCACGATGCCCGGACCGATCCAGTCATTGTCGAACGCGCGCGTCAGGCGGCTGCCTGTGTTGACATGTACCGCCATCAGATCATTCCTTTGTTTTTAAGAAACTGCTGCCGGGCGCGGTCGGCCAGAACAGCGACCAGCAGCATTGCGCCAAGGCTGGCCAAAATCCAGAATTCTCCCACCCGCATCAAGAGCAGGCCCGACGTCATCACGTTGACAAAACCCGCACCCAGCAGAGTGCCGATTACTGATACCCGTCCACCCGACAAAAGCGTGCCGCCCAGCACCGGCGCGAGGAACGCCGGAAGCAGCCAGTCCTGCCCAAGATGCCCGGCCATTGATGGCACTGACGCCCCAGTGCGGGCCGTGACCATCAGCCCAGCCACGGCGGCCAAGGCACCGGTCAGCATATGGCAGGCTATGATGATCTGCCCGGTACGGATGCCCGAAAGCTCTGCCGCCCGCGGGTTGGCACCGACTGCCAGCATCTGACGGCCAAGCGTGGTCAACTTGTAGAACGCCGCCAGTCCCAGACACATCGCTATGGAAATCAGAAAAAGCGGTGAGATGGTCTTGAAGAACTTCATCTTGCCGAATGCCTGCACCTCGGGCGGCAGGCCGTTATAGGCATTTGCCTTGGTCAGAAAGATCATGATGCCAAAGAAGATGCTCATGCTGGCAAGCGTGATGATGAAGCTGTGAACGCCGGATTTCACCACGGTAAAGCCGTTGATCAAGCCAAGGCTTGCGCCGAACACCACCGCGACGGGGATCGCCAGAAAGATCGGCAGCCCGAGGATTTGCACCAGCCAACCGAAAGCCATCGCGCAACTGACCCCAATCGCGCCGACCGAAAGGTCAAGGCCGCCGGTGACAATCACCGCCATCATCGCCAGCCCGATCATGGTGTCGATGCCAATCTGACGGCCAATAGTGAACAGGCTGAAGGGCGATGTGAAGCCTTCAAGTGTAAGGGAGAATACCAGCAGAGTAACGGCAATCAGAACCGCAAGGCCAAACTCGTTGCTCAAGAGCAATCGCAGCCCGCCCGAAGACCGCCCATAGGATGCCGCACGCTTTGGTGCGGGGTCGGCGTCGCTCAAGGCTTGGCTCATGGTGCACTTCTATCTGAAATGGTTGTTGAAAGCGTGGCGGCTGCTACAGGGAACAGCCGCCACACTGCCGGTCAGACAGGGAGTGTGTCTTACGGGCAGGACAGGAAGTTGGTATCCATGTTGGCCTTCAGATCTGCAGAAATACCAACCATCGCGTTCACGTAAGTCGGCGCAGTGGCCGAATCAACAAACACTGTGCCGCTATCGACAAACTTGGTTGTCAGTGCGTTAGACTTGAACGGCGCATCGGCCTTCAATGTGCATCCGGACCGTAGTTTGTCCAGCACATAGGAGCCGATGTAGCCTTGGCCGTAGGGGTTTTGCAGCATGGTGCCGTCGACGAAGCCGTCTGCGATCGCCTTGATCACCACTTCGTCATGGTCGATCCCGACCATTTTGATCCGTTTGTCGCCAATCTTGCGCAGCGAGTTTGCAGCGACGACAGCCGGAACCCAGGCTGTGGTGACGATGCCGTCAATGTTAGCGGCATTTGCAGCAAGGTAGGCGTTGATCTTTTCTTCAGCAGGCTGGGGTGCGTCGATGTCGGCAATGACCTGAACCACGGTGACGGCCCCATTGGTTTCATCAGCTGCCTTCTGCACGGCGTCGATGCGCAGCTGGGTGTTCGGGTCGACAAGAAAGCCGGTAAAGTGGGCGATCTTGCCCTTGCCGCCCATGACGCGGATCAGCTCTTTTGTGCCCAGATAGGCGGAATTTCCGGTGTCGGTGCCAAGACAGAATAGCGCAGGCGACGGGTCTTTTAGGCAACCAGCAGTCGCAATGACCTGACCACCGTTATCGACCAATTCCTGCGCAACCGAGGTGGTGCCGACAGCGTCGCCCGGGAAGATCAGGAACGAATTGTAGCCTTGGGTCAGCAGGCTTTCGAGCAGCTGACTTTGCAGGTTCAGTTCCCACTTGGCCGGAACCCGGTAGTCCCCCGCGCCAAGGTTAAAGTCCTTCATGGCGTCCTTGCCAGCCTGTTCCCATGCAGCGAAATACGGATGCGGGCCACCCGGAACGAGGGCCACTTTGGTGGCCGGATCGGCGAATGCCGGGGCGCAGACAACAATGCTCAGCAGCAGCGCAGCGGCTGCTTTCGATATGGACTTCATAGGGTTCCCTCCAAAGGACATGCCGTTTTCGGCGTGATTTTAATACTAATATATTGGTTATCTAACGCAACTGTTTTCTTTGGGTTATGAAGCATTGCGGCAATCCAAGATCAAGTTACCGCCAAGGCGTTGAAAGCAGCCCAGTCCACCGCCGGGACGCTGCGCAAAAGCTGTGCGTTGCGGATCAGACTGCTGGCTTTGGCAGATCCGGTCAGCACCGACGCCACCGCCGGATATTCCAATACGAATCGCATGGCGGCTGCAGGCAAGGTTAAACCCTGCCGCTTTGCCTCTGCCTCCATACCGCTCACCCGGGCAACGATATCAGCGCTTGCAGGGCCGTAATCGTAATGTGCGCCCGGCACCGCCCCGGTCGCCAGAATTCCGGAGTTGAACACCCCACCGATCACGACCCCAGTGCCAGCCGCAAGGCATTTCGGCATGACTTCGGCCGCCCCCGTGCGGTCCAGCAAGGTGTAGCGACCTGCAAGCAGCAGACAATCCAGCTTGACACGATCAATGACATCAAGAACCGCCGACACCTCGTTGACGCCCAGCCCAAAGCCCGCAATCGCCCCTGCGGATTTCAGCGTGCCCAGCGCCTTAAGCCCGCCATTCATGAAGCTTGCGAAATGGGCGTCACAGGCAGCGCCCAGACTGCGCTTTTCCAGATCATGCACATAGAGGATGTCGATCTTGTTCAGCCCAAGACGCGCCAGACTGAACTCATACGATCGCATGACCGCGTCGTAGGAGTAGTCAAAATCCACCGCGAAAGGCAGCGGATTGACAAAGCCGTGGTCGGGCACCTGATCCTGTGGGACCGCCCGCAGCATCTTGCCCACCTTGGTGGACAGCACATAGCCGGACTTGTCGCGCAGAAAATCGCCCACCCGCCGCTCTGACAGGCCAAAACCGTAGAACGGTGCGGTGTCGAAGTAGCGCATGCCTTCGTCCCACGCGGCTTGCATTGCTGTCATGGCGGCATCACGCCCGACCGCCACGTAAAGCCCGCCGATACCGCCACCACCAAAGCCCAGTTCCGTTACTTGCAGACCAGTTGTTCCAAGTGCGCGCGTCATGTTCTTTCCTTCAAGACTTTGCAGCCAGACGCATCTGTGCTGCGGGCAAGACGCCAAAATCGCGGATTTCGGCCAGGGCAGTTTCCAGAGCCGGGGCAATATCCTCGCTTAAGCCTAACCCAAACACCGGAGAAAAGCCCAAGAAAGCCCGCACCGTGTCCACCACCGGAACCCCGGCGGCTGGCAGACCCGACCTGCCCTGCAATTGCGGGTCCGACAGAGGCATCGCGCCTCCGGCCTCATCCGTGCCCTGACAGGACCTGATCCACGCGGCCAAGGCAAAGCACAGCATCGAGGTTGGACGGCCCATCGCAATGAGGTCGCGCAAAGGGGCGACAATCCGCTGTGGCACCTTAAGGCTGGAGTCCGTCGCGATCTGCGCGGTTCTATGGTGCAGCGCTGTGTTGTCAAACCGCGTCAACAGTCGCGCGGTATAGCCATCGACGTCGATGCGAGGCGCAATCGTCGGCGCGACCTCTGCCCAATAGGCGGTGATGAAAGCCCGGATCACCGGATTCCCAATGGCCTCGACCACGGTTGCGTGGCCAGAAATGCGCCCCATCGCGGCGATGGTCGAATGAGCCCCGTTCAACAAGCGCAGCTTCATCGTCTCATAGCGGCCGACGTCGGAGGCAAACTCGACCCCGGAGCGTTCCCATTCAGGACGGCCTGAGGGGAAGTGATCCTCGATCACCCACTGAAAGAACTGCTCGGCCACAACCGGCCAGGCGTCTCGCATCCCCAAACGGGTTGCTATCCTATCGCGGTCGGCATCGGTTGTTGCCGGTACGATGCGGTCCACCATGCAAGAAGGGCAAGCGACCTCGCTTGCGACATATTGGCCAAAGTCGGCGTCCCTCGCTGCGGCGAACTGGGCAAGAACCTTTTGGAGGAGATGGCCGTTTCCCGGCAGATTATCGCATGATAACAGAGTGAAAGGCATGATCCCAGCCGAACGCCGCATGGTCAGCGCCTGCGCGACAAAGCCCAGCGCCGTCTGCGGGCTTTGCGGGTGTGCCAAATCATGCTGCGCACCCGGATCGTCCGTCCGCAGATCGCCCTTGGCAATGTCGGCACTGTAACCCTTTTCGGTCACAGTCAGCGATACGATTCGAACGGCTGGGTCCGCCATTAAGGCAAGCAATGCCCAGGATCCTCCGGGGCCACAAATGTCTGATTGATTGCGCCGATCACTCGCAGCGCCTGATCGGCATTCTCACGCAGCGCCAGCCTGTAAAGACCATCCTGCGGTGCCAGTGCATCGCGTGTGTCAGGATTTCGCAGCGATGCAGCGGCGATCCCCGGTCGGTTTCGCCAGCGTTTAGACAGTCGTCGGTAAACACCGCCTGATGCGCACGGTGAAAAGCCCCCAGACCCGGATGCACGATCCCCGTCCGCAAGTTCGAGCGAGCATACCGGGGACGAGCGACTTCAGCGGGAAGGTGTCCCAGGTTGGCTTCGTTAAGGTGGATCACAACCGCCCCTCAGCCAGCCGATAAGCCTCGGCCGCCGCCCTCCACAAAACCGCACGCTGACTTTCTTCATCCAGCCCGGCAATAGCATCTCGCACGAGATCAACCGTTCGTTCATAATCAGACGCCAACAAACTGACAGGCCAATCTGTGCCCATCATACAGCGCTCAGGCCCGAAGATCCGCAGAACTTCGTCTATGTAAGGCGTGATCTGTTCCGGCGTCCACGTTGCCCAATCAGCCTCGATCACCATACCGGACAGCTTGCACCAGACATTCGCCTCGTGGCCGAAGGGCTTCATCAGCTTGGACCACCGCAAAAAGCCATCCTTGGCAATCTCCGGCTTTGCGATGTGGTCAATTACAAAACGCAATTCCGGCAAGGCCCGAACGGTTTCCAGCGCCGCCACCATCTCTCGCGGGCGGATCAGCAGATCGTAGACCAACCCCCGCGCCTGAACAGCCCGCAGCCCGCGCCACACATCCGGCCGGCACAGCCAGCGTGGATCGGCTTCGTCATGCACTTGATGTCGGATGCCGACCAACCATTCGCCACCCGGACCGGCCAGCAAATCATCCAGTCTTTCGCCCACATCGGGGGCCTCAAGATCGACCCAAACCACCACACCTGCGATGAAATCAGTCGCCTCTGCCAAAGCCAGAAAGTCACGCGATTCCGCATAGCTCGACCATGTCTGCACCAGAATGGTTTTCTGCACCCCTGCCGGAGCAAGAAGCGGGCGCATGTCATCCGGGGTAAAGACCCGGCGGATCGGCAGAACCGGGCCAACCATCCACGGATAGTCGCCCCTGTTCGGGTCCCAGAAATGGTGGTGCGAGTCGATGGCTGGAAGTTTGGCGGCAGATGTCATAACTCAATCCATGTGAAAGACGTTGTCCATGTAGGCCCACCACTCGCCCGGCTTACGCGTGGTGAAGGGGTCCTGACAGGGATCGGTTTCTTTAAGCCACGCTTGCGTCGCGGGATCTGCAGCAATGGCGCGACCAGAGGCCGCGAAATCATCGCCCGCGTATTCGAAAGTCCCGAACAACAGATTCTCCGGCTCTTTCAGATAGATGTCGAAGTTGCGCCAGCCATTGCGACGCATCGCGTCCAGCACATCGGGCCAAACATCGGCATGGAGCCGCTTGTAATCTGCGACACGCTCAGCCTTCAGCCTGATGACCATTCCGAACCGCTTAGTCAAAGTGAAGGCCTCCGTTCAGATCAATGACTTCGCCGGTAATGAACCCGGCCAAAGGCGAGGCGAGGAACATGACGGCATGTGCAACCTCTTCGGGTTCACAAAACCTTCCGACAGGAATGGCCGCAAACTGCGCCTGACGCTGCGCCTCGATGAGCTGCTCGGAAACCATCGGTGACATCACATAGGCGGGTGCCACTGCGTTGGACGTAACGCCCTCCCCCGCCACTTCACGCGCGATCGAATAGGTCAGACCGATCATCGCCGTCTTGGACACCGAATAGGCCGTGCCCGCAGTCAGCCCCCCGGATTTCGCGGCATATGAGAACATGTTGATCACCCTGCCCCAATGCACGGCGCGCATTCCCGGCAGGAACGCCTGCGCCAGAAGGAACGCGGCATCAACGTTGACGCCCTGCACCCGGTGCCATTCCTGCAAAGAGGTCGCAGCAATCTTTGCATTGCTCAGGATGCCAGCGTTGTTGACCAGAATGTCGATGCGTCCAAATCGGGCCAGCACGTCGGCCGCCATAGCTGCGACCGCTTCAGCGTCAGACAGGTCAACTATCACCGCGTGTCCGCCAAGGGCTTCCGCCATTGCCTGCGTTGGCCCCGCCGCCAAATCGACCAGAACAAACAAGGCGCCTTGATCCGCCATAGCCCTCGAGATGGCCGCGCCGATTGCACCTGCCGCGCCGGTGACCAAGGCCGTTTTTCCGCGCAGTGTCATCATCGGTTTCGCCTTTCATTCGCTCATGCAACCTGACGAGACCTCGACCATACCGCACATTTACCGCGCTTGATGCCCGGGGATGCAAGATCAGGATGCTGGTCGCTTGCCATGGCAAAAAACCAGGAATCGTCGGAAGCGGCAGGCTTAAGCTTGCCATCAAACCAATATATTGGTATTTATTTTCTGTCAACGCAGAGATGCTTTCCCGGAGTCTGATGGCGTTTGCGATGGCAGCAAGGGTGCGCGTTGCAAAGAAAATACGTCGCAGCTATCTGTAGATTGTGAAAAAGGTGGACAACATGGCCCGACCCAGGAAAAAAGACCCCGAAGCGCATGACGCCCCGGACGCCGGTATATTGGGGCTGCCCTATAACCTGATCAATCTGATCGATCCGGCGCTGCCGAAGACATCGCAAGTCTACGGGATCATGCGTCGCGCCATCGTCAACCTGCACCTTGCACCAGGTAGCAACGTCAATGAAAAGCTGATCTGTGACCAGTTGGGCATCTCTCGCACACCGTTGCGCGAAGCGATCCTGCAGTTGCAGTCAGAGAACCTTGTTTCGGTGATCCCGAACTCTGGCACCTATGTGTCCAAGATCGACCTGCAGTCGGTGTTCGACGGCCAGCTTGTCCGTGACGCGCTCGAGTTGAAGGTCGTGCGCCTTGCTGCCAGCCGCATGACGCCGCAGTTCGAGCGGTCGCTGGATTTCAACCTGCACCAGCAAAAGCGGATGGCAGCCGATCTGGATTACGACGGCTTTTACGAATTGGACGAGGCGTTCCACACGATGATCTGCGAGTTTGGCGCCTCGGCCCATATCTGGAAGATCATCAACGGCGCGAAAGCGCAGCTCGACAGGGTCCGCCGTCTGTCTTTCCCCCTGCCCAGCCACCTTGAGGTGGTTCTGAATGAACATATGGCAGTGGTAGACGGCCTGAAACTGCGCGATCCGGACTCAGCCGAGGCCGCCATGAAAACCCATATTGACCGGGTGTTCACCATGATCCGCCGACATATCGTGGAGCGGCGCGATTACTTCGCCGCCGATGCCGGTGAGGTGCTGGACGGCTATGTGAATGGCCGCTGATCCGATGGCCGGGGTAAAGATCGCCTGCGTCGGCGAATGCATGATCGAGCTTAACCAGATTGATCTGGTGCAGGGTGGCGCGCGTCTTGGCTTTGCCGGTGACACTTTGAACACCTCGGTCTATCTGTCTCGGCTTGGCTGCGATGTCAGTTACATCACCAATCTTGGGACGGACGCGTTTTCGACGCAGATGCTGCACCGCTTTGAGGCCGAGGGCATCAACTGCGGCCTGATCGGGCGGCACGAGGCCCGCCTGCCCGGCCTGTATGCGATTGAAACCGACCCCAGCGGCGAGCGGTCTTTCCGCTATTGGCGCGAGGCATCCGCAGCGCGGACAGTGTTTTCGGGGGTTGGGGCCAGCCTTGCTGATCTGACAGCGTTCGACGTGATCTACCAGTCGGGCATCACCCTCGCGATCCTGCCGCCCGAGGTGCGCAGGGCCTTGATTGCCGCAGCAAAGGATTTGAAGGATGCAGGCAAGCAGGTGGTGTTCGACACCAATCATCGCCCGCGCCTGTGGCCGGACGCGGCGACCGCGCGGGCGAGTTTTGATGCGATGTGGGCCGCAACCAGCCTTGCCCTGCCATCCTATGACGATGAAGAACGGCTCTATCCCGGATTGTCACCTTCGCAGGTGATCGACCGTATCTCCGGGTTGGGGCCGGACGAAGTGGTGTTGAAGAACGGCGCACGGGGGCCGATGATCCGGTCTCACGGCACGACGGTTCAGACTGCAATGGCTGAGGCCGTGCAGGTCGTGGACACCTCGGGTGCGGGGGACAGCTTCAATGCGGGCTATCTGGCGGCCCGCTCGGCGGGGGCAGAGCCCCTGCAGGCGGCAGCGACCGGGCACAGGCTGGCCAGCACGGTGATCGCGCATCATGGCGCGGTGATCCCGCGAGAGGCGATGCCTGCGTTTTCGGCGGCATGTGCTGTCCACCTGTGGGACATTCGTAAAACCGCCATGCATCAGATGGTTGTGTTTTCAACTTAACCGCGCCTTAAGCATTGCCCCGCAAGGCAAGACCGGCTGCATCGAACAGATGCAGTCGCGCCGGGTCGGCAGAACGGGAAATCTCGTCCTCTGCCTTGACGGTGGAACTGCCCGGTAGCTTGATGATTAGAGGTTCGGTGCCACCGATATCGAGATAGGCCATCACCAGTTCGCCAAGATTTTCGACGATTGATACGCGCCCTTTCAGCAGGACCGGGCCCTGCGCATGCAACTCCAAGTCCTCGGGGCGCACGCCCAAAGTGGCGGCTCACGCGCGGGCGGGCGGAACCACGTCGCATGACGCCGTCCGCAACCCCGCCCCATCCACCGCAACATCGACGAAGTTCATGGCAGGGCTGCCGATGAAGCCCGCAACAAAGCGGTTGGCGGGGGTGTGATACAACTCTAAAGGCGTGCCGACCTGTTCTATGCGGCCTGCGTTCAGCATGACAATCCGGGTGACAAGGCATCAACCCTTTTGAGCACAACAAGCGGATCGCGTAAGCACCTTTACCCAGGCCTTCGAGGATGATACCAACGGTTGCTTGTTTTGACTCTGGGGATTCCCAAGCGTGCTGATCTGTGAATCTATGGTCCTGGAAACATAGGGGCTATGATGGCAGGTATCGAGATAACACGACTGGATTTAACATCATCGGACTTGCGCAGGGCCGCTGGGAAGAGCCGGGATGCCAAGGCCTCGCGGCGGATGCTCGCCTTGGCCTTGGTGCTTGAGGGTGTTGACCGGACGCGGGCGGCGGAGAGTTGCGGGATGGCTCGTCAGACCCTTCGCGACTGGGTTCATCGCTATAACGCCGAGGGTCTGGCGGTTCTTTCGAACCGCTGGAAGGGAGCCCGCGTTCCGGGGGTTGCGGCTGCGCAGATGGCGGAACTCGCGACCTGGGTCGAGGCCGGGCCGGACCCCGGGCGCGACGGGGTGGTGCGCTGGCGGCGGAGCGATCTGGCGCGCCGGATTGCCTCGACCTTCGGGGTCGAGGTGCACGAGCGCACGGTCGGCACCTATCTGGCGACATTGGGGTATCGCAGGCTGCAGGTCGCGCCCGCAGCACCCGAAAACCGATCCACTCGCCCAAGAGGCTTTCAAAAAAA
>JAYUGA010000032.1:0-7098 GCA_043738565.1 Rhodobacterales bacterium | reverse complement strand
CTTCCTCGAAATACTTGGCCATCCGGCCCGCGATCATCTTTTCGATCACGGCGTCGGGTTTCGGCTTGGCCGAGGCGGCGTTGTCTTCCCGCGCCTTGGTGATCTGGACGTTGCGCTCGCGTTCAACCACGGAGGCGTCAAGATCGGCTTGCGACAGCGACAGGGGGCTGAAGGCGGCGATGTGCATCGCGATCTGTTTGGCGATTCCGGTGTCGGTGCCCTTGACAGCCACGAGAACCCCGATGCGCCCCATGCCGTCAGCGGCGGCGTTGTGGACGTAAGCGGCCACATGGTCGCCCTCGACCGCAGCCATGCGGCGCAGGGTCATGTTTTCACCGATGGTCGAGATCGCCTCGGCCACCACGATGTCCACCGGCTGACCGTTCAGATCGGCTTTCTTCAAAGCCTCCAGATCCGTGCAGCGCGCGGCGGTGCGGGTGATGTCATGGACCAGTCGCTGGAAATCGGCGTTCTTGGCGACGAAGTCGGTTTCCGAGTTCAACTCGACCGCGACCCCGCGGCCGCCCGAAACCGCGACGCCGACCAGACCCTCAGCCGCAACCCGGCCGGCCTTTTTGGCGGCTTTGGCCAGACCCTTGGTGCGCAGCCAGTCGACCGCGGCTTCCATGTCGCCACTGGTTTCGACCAAGGCTTTCTTCGCATCCATCATGCCTGCGCCGGTGCTGTCGCGCAGCTCTTTCACCATTTGTGCGGTGACGGTCATGTCAGTCTCCTGCAAATCCGAAAACGTAGCCGGCGGGGATATGCCCCCGCCGGGTATCTGTTGGGTGACGAAGGCTCAGGCCTCGGCAACCGCTTCTTCGACCGGGGCCACTTCCAGCGCCCCGAGGTCGATGCCGGCGGCACCCATCTGGGCGCTCATGCCGTCCAGCGCCGCACGGCTGATCAGGTCGCAATAGAGCGCGATGGCGCGGGCGGCGTCGTCATTGCCGGGGATCACGTGATCGACGCCCTTGGGTGAGCAGTTGGTATCGACGATGCCGATGACCGGGATGCCCAGCTTCTGCGCCTCGAGGATCGCCAGCGATTCCTTGCCAACGTCGATCACGAACAACAGGTCCGGGGTGCCGCCCATTTCACGAATGCCGCCCAGCGAGGCTTGCAGCTTGCCCTGCTCACGCTCCATGTTCAGGCGTTCTTTCTTGGTCATGCCTTCGGCGCCATGTGCCATCAGCTCGTCGATCTGCTTCAGGCGCTGGATCGACTGGGACACGGTTTTCCAGTTGGTCAGCGTGCCACCGAGCCAGCGGTGGTTCATGTAGTATTGGGCGCATTTCTCGGCACCCTCGGCGATCGACTTCTGCGCCTGACGCTTGGTGCCGACGAACAGGATGCGACCGCCCTTGGCGACGGTGTCGCGCACCAGTTTCAGCGCGGTGTCCAACAGGGGCACCGTCTGGGTCAGGTCGAGAATGTGAATGCCGTTGCGGTCGCCATAGATGTATTCGCCCATCTTGGGGTTCCAGCGGGCGGTCTGGTGACCGTAGTGAACGCCAGCTTCCAGCAACTGACGCATGGTGAACTCGGGAAGAGCCATGTCTTTATCCTTTTCCGGTTTGATCCGCAGTGAAGCCGTCTTCAGGGTTTCCCCCAACCGGCGGACTTTACGGGATTTCTCCCCGCACAGCCCAAGCCTCACCTGTGAAGTAGCGGGCGTTTACCGCGCCCTGCGGCCGTTGGCAAGGGTCAATGCGGATTGCGCTGATCCCCACAGGCCACTTGCCTTCCTGGCCAAGGCTTGGCACCAGAGGGTATGGTTCGGACACCCGACATTCTGTGCGTAGGCTCGGTCCTGTGGGACATCATCGGTCGTTCAGCGACCTCGATGCGGCTGGGGTCGGATGTGCCGGGGCGGATTTCGCGCCTGCCGGGCGGGGTGGCGATGAACATCGCCATGACGCTGGCGCGGTTTGGGTTGACCCCTGCCCTGCTGACGGCGATTGGCCGGGATGCGGAGGGCGACGAACTGGTGGCGGCCTGCGCCCGGCTGGGGATCGTGACGGCCTATGCCTATCGGTCGGACGATCTGCCGACCGACCGCTATATGGCGATTGAAGGGGCTGGCGGGTTGGTGGCGGCGGTGGCGGATGCCCATTCGCTGGAAGCGGCGGGGGACAAGATTTTGCGGCCCCTGGCGGATGGAGCGCTGGGGTCGGTCGACGCGCCCTGGGTGGGGCCAATCGCGCTGGATGGCAATCTGACCGAGGCTTTGCTGGCGGAGATTGCGGCATCGCCGTTGTTTCGCAAGGCGGATCTGCGGCTGGCACCGGCCTCGCCCGGCAAGGCGGAGCGGTTGGGCCCGCTGCTCGGGCATGCCAGCGCGACGCTGTATGTCAATCTGGAGGAGGCGCGCTTGCTGGCGCATGTCGAGGCGGTGACGGCACCCGCGGCGGCGGAGGCTTTGCTGGCACGGGGGGCGGCGCGGGTTCTGGTGACAGATGGCGGGCGGACCTGTGCCGAGGGGCGGCGCGGTCAGGGCGTGATCACCGCCGCACCGCCGCAGGTGATGGTGGCGCGGGTGACGGGAGCGGGCGATACATTCATGGCGGCGCATATCGTGGCCGAACGCCGCGGGGCGGACCGCAGAGCGGCGTTGAATACCGCGCTGCGGGCGGCGGCGGACTATGTCGCGGGGGAAGTTGGATTATGACGCTACCATTGAAATTTTCACCTGAAGTAGCAAAGGCTTGCGCTGAGGGGCAGGCGATTGTGGCACTGGAATCGACGATCATGACCCACGGGATGCCGTGGCCGCAGAATGTGGAAACCGCGCGGCGGGTGGAGGCTGAGATCCGCAAGGCGGCGGCGGTTCCGGCGACGATTGCGGTGATGGCGGGGTTTGTTCACATCGGGCTGACCGAGGCGGAGCTGGATTTTCTGGGGCAGGCGCGAGGGGTGATGAAACTGTCGCGGGCTGATCTGGCGGTCTGTCTGGCGCAGGGGCTGACCGGGGCGACGACGGTGGCGGCCACGATGATCTGTGCGCAACTGGCCGGGATCGGGGTGTTTGCGACCGGCGGCATTGGCGGCGTGCATCGCGGGGCGGAGGCGACGTTCGATGTGTCGGCCGACCTGCTGGAACTGGCGCGGACGCCGGTGACGGTGGTGGCGGCGGGCGCCAAGGCGATCCTCGATTTGCCCAAGACGCTGGAGGTGCTGGAGACGCAGGGCGTGCCGGTGATTGCCTTTTGTCAGGATGATTTTCCGGCGTTCTGGTCGCGGTCGTCGGGGCTGAAAGCGCCGTTACGGCTTGATTCCGCAAGGGAAATTGCGACGGCACATCTGATGCGGGGCCGGTTGGGGTTGCCGGGGGGGCAGTTGGTGGCGAACCCAATTCCCGTGGAAGCCGAGATTTCGCGCGCAGAAATCGGCCCGGTGATCGAGCAGGCTGTGGCGGATGCGGCGGCGCTGGGGATTGCGGCCAAGGCGGTGACGCCATTCCTGTTGCAGCGGATCTATGAGCTGACCGAAGGGCGTTCGCTGACCGCCAACATTGCACTGGTTCTGAACAATGCTCGGCTGGGGGCGGCGATTGCGCAGGAATTGGTCGGTCAGACTGCCTGATAAACGGGCGCTTTGCGGGGGACGAAGCGGCCTGCCCCGGTCCCCCATTGTGTGCGTGGCCCCTGCCCCATAGATTGCGCACGACACCAGAGGAGCGGCCATGCCCGAACCCATTGCCACCCGCCGTCGCAGCCTTGCCGGAAGTTTGCGGTCCAGCTTTCTGACCGGACTGGCGGTGGTGCTGCCGATTGGCCTGACCATCTATCTGATCTGGTCGGTGATCGGCTGGCTGGATGGCTGGATCTTGCCAGTGATCCCGGAGGCTTACCGACCGGATGCGCTGATGCAGCATTTCCTTGGCCCAGGCGAAGGCGTGCCGGTGCGCGGGGTCGGGGTCGTTGTGTTTCTGTTGTTCACCACGCTGGTGGGTTGGGTCGCCAAAGGCTTGATCGGGCGGACAATTCTGGCGCGGCTGGACCGGCTGGTGAACCGGATGCCAGTGGTCCGTTCCCTCTATGGCGCGTTGAAGCAGGTCGCCGAGACGGTGTTCAACAAGACCGAAGCCTCGTTCGACAAGACCTGTCTGGTGGAGTTTCCGCGGCCCGGAATCTGGACTTTGGGGCTGATTTCGGCACGGCCCAAGGGCGAGATCGCCGAAAAGCTGGGGCTGGACATGATTGCCGTTTTCATCGGGCTGACGCCGTTCACCTCTGGTTTCGTGGTGTTCGTGGCGCGGCAGGATGTGATCCCGCTGGACCTGTCGCCCGAGGATGCGGCCAAGCTGGTGGCGTCGGGGGGGCTGGTTTATCCGGTGGTGAAAGAGGTTGCGGCCTGAGGCTGGCCCATTGGGGTTAAACGGCGGGTGGTTTGCACCCTTCGCCCGATGCCTGCTCGCCACCACATTCTTGCAAGTCGTAAATGCAGGCGCGGGCATCGACGCATGGGCGGGCGGCGGCTACGGTCAATTCATCGCTTGTGCTGACGCACGGCGGGACGAAAAACCAAAAAAAACCGGATGGCGGTCCAGGGGAATGATCCTTTGGGCATCACGGAAACATAGCCCGATGCGGGCGATCACAGGAGAACTGACGTGGCTTACGCAATCTCGCATTTCTTTCCCGGCGGCAGCAAGGACCAGTACGAGGCGACCATGGTGGCGATGAACGGCAAGCTGGGGGTGATTCCCGGGGGTCAGATTTTCCACGTCGCCGGCCCCACGGCGGGTGGCTGGCAGATCATCGCCGTGCAGGACAGCAAGGCAAGCTGGGACAAGTTCCTGACCGAGACTGTCAATCCGCTCATGGGCAAGGGCATTCCCGGCGGATTCACTGCGCCGCCGACCGAGACGGTGTTCGAAGTGTCGCATTTCTATCAATAAGCGACTTTGGTCTGCGGGTTTGGTCGCCCGCAGACTGCGCCTTTCCAAGCGCGGGCGCGCCGCGGGGGGTATTTGGACCAATGTGAATGGCAGGATGGTCAGGGCTTGGCGCGGTGGCCGCTGAGCTCGTCGCGCCTTTCGACGTAATAGGCGATCAGCAGGTCAAGGACGGCTTTGATCCGGGCAGAGCCGCGGGAGGTTGAGTGGTAGACGATCCAGCATTGGGTCTGCTCAATCGGTTCCTCGAACACCCGGACCACGCCCGGCGTGGTGTCGCCGATGGTGCAGAGCAGCGACCCTATGCCGCCACCCGAGGCGATCAGGCTGCGGGCCATGTCGATGCTGTCGGCGCGGATCGCGGGTTGCGCGGGGTCGGCAAACTGCTCGATCCAGGCGATGGCGGGCAGGTGCAGGAAACTCTGATGGTAGCGCACCAGCATGTGCCGGGCCACGTCGGCGTGGGTGGCCGGGCGGCCATGGGTTTCAAGGTAGCGTTCGGCGGCATAGACGCAGGAACCCCAGGTGAAGCTGTAGCGTACGACCAGATCAAGATCAGTGGGGCGGGTGTTGCGGATGCCGATGTCGGCGTCGCCCTTGGCAAGGTCAACGGCGGCACGACCTGACACCAGTTCGACACCGAGGCCGGGATGGGTCTGCGCCACGATGTCCTGGAAGGGCATGAGAAAGTAGATGGCGGAAGGTTGGCAGGCGATCTTGACGATGCCTTGCAGCGCGGTTTTGGCGGTGCGGACGGAGGCAGCGGCGGCGTTGACGGCGGTTTCCATGGCCTGGGCCGCGCCAAGGGCGGCCTGGCCTTCGGCGGTGAAGGAGAATTCACGCCCGCCGCGCACGATAAGGGTGGCCCCCATCGCCTCTTCGGCGGCGGCAAGACGGCGGCTGATGGTGGAGCCATCGACGCCGAGGATGCGGGCGGCCGCAGCGACCGAGCCCCCCCGGCTGAGGGCGAGGAGGACTTTGAAATCGCTCCAGTCGGGGTCGGGCACGGGGCAGTCCTTTTGCGGGATGACGGGTTGGCACCCACCCTACATCGCCGTCCAGCCGCCATCTATGCTGATCGTGGTGCCGGTGACCTGATCGGCATGCGGGCTGCACAGGTAGACCGTGGTGCCACCGATCTGTTCCACGGTGGCAAACTGACGCGAAGGTTGGCGCAGCAGCATTACCTCGCGGATGACGGTGTCGCGGTCCATGTTGTGAACCTTCATCTGATCGGGGATTTGCGTCTCGACGAGCGGTGTCAGCACGTAACCGGGGCAGATCGCGTTGCAGGTGATGCCCTGCCCCGCAGTTTCAAGGGCCACGGTCTTAGACAGGCCGACCAGCCCATGCTTGGCGGCGACATAGGCGGATTTGAAGGGCGATGCGGTCAGGCCGTGGGCGGAGGCGATGTTGACCACGCGGCCCCAGCCCCTGGCCCGCATCATCGGCAGGGCCACGGCGGTGGTGTGAAAGGCCGAGGACAGGTTGATGGCGAGGATCAGGTTCCATTTGAGGGTCGGGAAATCCTCGATGGGGGCGACGTGCTGGATGCCGGCGTTGTTCACCAGAATGTCGCAGGAACCGGCCTGGGTGATCAGGGTGCGGCAGGCGGTGGCGTCGGACATGTCGGCGGCGATGTAGCGGGCGGTGACGCCGTGGCGACGGCCCAGATCGGCGGCGAGCGCGTGATCCTCGGGGCGGTCGGTGAAGGAGTTCAGCACCACGGCAGCCCCGGCGCGGGCCAGCTCTTCGGCGACGCCCAGGCCGATGCCGGAGTTGGAGCCGGTGATGACAGCGGTTTTGCCGGACAGGATCATGGTGGCCTCATTGCTGCGCTGGCAGGGTCAACATGCTGCAACCGCAAGGCGGCTACAAGCCCGCGTGCCAAACCCAAAAAAAACGCCAGCACGAAGCTGGCGTTCAGTTATTGAGGCAGGTTTCATACAGGCAAGAAACCTATCGAGCAGTAAGTATCTTATACGCGGCCTTCGCCCCGTGATCAAGTTAAAGGTTTGAAATGGCACGGAAGCCGCCGTAGGTTTGCCGCTTCACGGCGGGTTGCGAAGGAACGTTCCGAAAATGAAACCACAATTTTTCCATGCGCTGAGGTTGGCAGGTGCCGCGCTGGCGCTTGCCGCCTTGGGCCAAACCGCAGTCGCCGAACCGCGCTACGGTATAGCTATGTATGGCGACCC
>JAYUGA010000031.1:0-2518 GCA_043738565.1 Rhodobacterales bacterium | reverse complement strand
GGTCCAGCCGGGGGGAACGACGGTGGTGCTGTCGGTCTGCAACAAGATCGCCGGCCCGTTGAAAACGCGGTCCACCGGCAGCGAGGTCCGGTCGAAATAAGGGGTCTCGTAGGAACCCAGCACATCATTGACCCGGAACACGCAACGGCCCGCGCCGATCTGTCTTGCCTCGGCAGCCCCGGTATAGACGGAGGGCGCGCCCAGCTTTTCCACCTCGCCGATGCCGCGCACCTTGACGGTGACGATCTCAATGGCACTCGCCTCGAAAGCGTGGCCGTATTCTTCGCGGTGGCGGGCGTGAAATGCAAGCCAGACGGGTTCAAGGCTGGCCTCGGTGATCTCGCCCGGCGGAAAGTCGATTTTCAACTCATAGCCCTGTCCGACATAGCGCAGATCGCCCTGCCGCAGCATCCTGACCTTGGCAGCCGGCACGCGGTCTTTCGCAAATATCGCCGCCAGTTCCTGTTCCATGCTGGTGAAAAGCGACAGCAGACGCGCTGGGTCAAGTGCTCCCTTGACCGCAAAGGCGGTGCGCAGCGCGTGGTATTCCATATCCGCCGTCAGCAGCCCGATTGCCGAGGTGATGCCCGGATGTGGCGGGATCAACACGTGCCGCACCTCCAGCATACCCGCCACTTCCGCGGCATGCAGCGGTCCCGCACCGCCAAAGCCGCACAAAGTAAAGTCGCGGGGATCAATGCCTTTTTGCACAGTCCGCGACCGGATCGCATTGGCCATGTTGCTGTTGAGCACGGTCAGCGCGCCTTCAGCCGTCTCATCCGGGGTGCGTCCCAGTTCTGCGGCCAGCGCGCCGATGACACGCTGTGCGGCCTCTATATCCAGGGTCATCTTCCCGCCCAGAAAATTGCCCGGCGCAAGACGGCCCAGCACCAGGTTG
The DNA here is from genome assembly GCA_043738565.1 of Rhodobacterales bacterium. Taxonomy (GTDB): domain Bacteria; phylum Pseudomonadota; class Alphaproteobacteria; order Rhodobacterales; family Rhodobacteraceae; genus Stagnihabitans. The sequence goes on along the minus strand of JAYUGA010000031.1, from coordinate 1,620 downwards.
GCATCGGTCACCGTCGGCAGATCGCCACCCCGACCGTAAGCGGCGGGGCCAGGATCGGCACCGGCACTTTGCGGACCGACCCGAAAGGCGTGGCCACGGTCCAGATAGGCGATCGACCCACCGCCCGCGCCGATGGTGTGAATGTCGATCATCGGCAACATGACGGGAAACCCGGCAATGCTGGCGCTGCGGGCGTCAGCCTCGGTCAACCGGCCATCGCGGATGATGCCGATATCGGCACTGGTGCCGCCAATATCGAGAGTGATCAGCTTGTTGGTTCCGGCATGTTCGCCAATCCACGCGCCGCCTCGCACCCCGGCCACCAGTCCGGACAACAACGTGGTCGCCGGCCGTTCGGCGACCATCTCGGGCGTTGCCAGACCACCACTTGAGGTCATGATGCGCAACTCACCCCTGATGCCCAGATCGCGCAACTGACCCTGCAATTCGCTGATGTAGCGCCGCACTTTGGGGCCGATAAAGGCTGACATCGCTGCGGTAGTGAACCGCTCGAATTCGCGAAATTGAGGCGACACTTCGGCGGAGGTGGTGACAAACACCTCGGGCAAGATCTGGCGGACGATGTCCGCGGCGCGGCGTTCATGGGCGGGATTGACGTAGGAAAACAGGAACCCGACAAGAATCGCCTCGACCCCGGCTGCCCCCAGTTGGTGGGCGGCGTCAGCCACCGCCACCTCGTCCAGCGGCAGAAGCTCGGTGCCGGCGGCGTCCATACGGCCCGCCACGGTTTTGCGGAACCGGCGACGGATCAGCGGCCGGCTCTGCCACGGCAGATCCTGCATGATGGAATAATGTTGGGGGCGTTGGTGACGCCCGATATGCAGGATATCGCGGAAACCGTCATTGGTAATCATGCCGGTCACGGCACCATCATGCACCAGCATCGCATTGGTGCCGACCGTCGTACCATGGAACACAGAGTCGATCTGGCCGGGTGCGATGCCGACAAGCTCACAGATGGCTTGCACGCCGGTGACCACCCCCAGTGCGGGGTTTGCCGGGGTCGACGGCGTCTTGTGGATCGTGACCGTTCCTCGCGCCAGATCGGCCAATACAAGGTCGGTGAAAGTCCCGCCAACGTCAACGCCAAGAGCAATCATCGTCATCTCCACTTCCGTCGCAAGGCAAGATTGATCCATCTGGATTGATATGACAAGCGTGATTTTTCGCGCTAAAGAATAGCCGGACTGACCCAAAGACGGATGACGCAATGAGCCGGAATGAAAAACTGGACGTGATCTTCGCGGGGGATCTGCGCGACCTGATGGTGGTGAGTTACATCGTGCTCGGCAACAATGCGGTCACCAGCCGCTTCATCGAGCGGACCTACCAAATGCCGCTGCATTCCTGGTCAAGCCTATATGCGATCAACCAGTTCCCCGGCATCCGCGCGAAAGAGATCAGGGCGATCTTTCCGCGCCCGCAGAACACGATCAGCCGGGCGATATCCCTGCTCGAATCGCGCGGCTATGTCCGACAAGAGCCGTCAGCAGCAGACGGTCGTGAAAAGTGGATATTTGCCACACCTGCCGGGCGGGAGATTCTGGCGGAGATGACCAAATATTCACGCATGCGGCAGACAGAGCTGTTCAGCGCCCT
>JAYUGA010000030.1:0-2526 GCA_043738565.1 Rhodobacterales bacterium | reverse complement strand
CATGCCCTTTCACAGGCCGATCCCCGACCCGATCAGCCAAGACCCGGTCACCTTGACCATAGCGCCCGACCAACCCCTTGCCACACGCCTAGGCCGCTTGGGCATCGCCGCGACAGAACGTGGCCACGGGCTGACCTTTGCGGACGAAGTGTCGCGCCTGTTGTGGGATGGAACCGTCACAGGTTGGGACAGCGGCGATCATCTGGCGCAGGCTGCGGCGCGGGCCGGGCTTGATCTGGCGGAACTGGAGGCTTCGGTTGCCGCCGATCCGGCGCATTACGATGCCCGGCTGGCAAAAAACGACGCCCTGTTGCGCGCGGCGGGCCACTGGGGCGTGCCCACGATGGTCTTTGCCGGTGAAGTGTTCTTTGGGCAAGATCGGTTTGATGTCTTGAAGTGGTGCCTTCACAAAGCGGGGCTTTCGCGACGGCCAGATTGCCCGGTGTGACTGTAATCAACCGCTTGCGCGCCCGGTCAGGCAGCCGTCAGGCACTGCCCGCCGTGCTTTTGCCATGTCGCCGCAAAGCCGCCCGAATATGACGGGCGCGCGCAATGACCGGGGCATCTACCATTTTCCCCTCCAGTGCGAAAACGGCGCCGCCACCTGCTTGCAGTCCCGCCAGCACGTCATCGGCCCATTTCACGTCCGCCTCTGTCGGGGCCAACGTGGCGCGAATGACAGGAAGTTGCGTCGGATGGATGGCGGCCACCGCCCGCATCCCAAGATCACGGCCTCGGCCAATCTGGCGGGCGTACAATTCGAGGTCGCGGAAGTTGGCAATGGAGCCGGGAAAGCCGATTGGGATCAAACCGCGTGCAGCAGCGGCAACGGCCAACTGCGCGGCGATCCAGTCCAGCGCGCCCCGGTCTGGATCGACCCCCAGCGCGGTGGAGTAATCCTCTGACCCCAGCATCAGTGCAATCACTTGAGGAACCGCCGCGATTTCCACAAGCCGTTGCAGTCCCGCCGGGCTTTCAACCAAGGCGATAAGGCCAATAGCCCCCTCTGTCAAATCCGCCGCGTTCCGCAAGGAATGCGCATCTTCGCACTTCGGAACCATGACGCCATGCAACAAACTGTGATCTGCAGCGCTCAGGTCTTCGACCATGGCCCGTATCCCCTGGTTGACGCGCAACACGCAATCAATGCCTGCTTCAGCCAACTGAGCTTGGTTCGCGCGCAAGACAATGCGGGCGGCGGCCTTGGCCGACGGCGCAACCGCGTCCTCCAGATCAAGGACCACGGCATCCGGCCGATGCCGTATTGCGCTGGCCAGATGCCTTTCGGCTCCGACCGGAACGAACAGCAGGGCTTGCCAACCAGGTCTATGGATCATGCCGATTGCCTGACGCTGTCACTAGAGCCCTCCTGACGCAAAACATCACCGCGCTGACGACGCGCCGGGACTGCTTCGATGTTCAATGACGCCGTTTCATGGCGGCGCCCCGGTGCAGCATAGTAACCGTCCCGATCTGACTGTCCACCGTGATGTGGCAGGCAGGACAATTCGCCGCCAGCTCATATCCGGCGCGGCGGTCTTGGAAGATCAGGCATGAACACTCCCCGGTTGGGACGGCCACCGCATCCACGGGGCTGCGGCGCGGCCAGATCGGACACCTCACCAGTGCCGGCCCAATGGCACGTCCACGCGCGCGAGTGTTCCGGCAAAGGTCATCCTCTGGTCGGCAGTGGTGGACGTCTCGACACTTTGGGTCTGCCGACCGATCCGGTTTGAATCCGCGCTCATCCCGCCATCAGCCGCTTGCCCAGATCGGACGCCGACAGCGCATCCAGATGGGCGACCGTTTGCCACAGCTGGTCAGCTTCAGCGCCCAAAAGCCCCGTCGCCTTGGCGCGCAGGCTGCGCTCCAGCACATCGGGGTCCAGGCGGGAGGCAAGATCATAGGCGAAGGGCAGCACCGCACCATCGCTCAGCACAACCTCTCCGGCTGACTGCATGTCGCTGACCGTGGCGTCGCCCGTCACCGTGATCTTGCCCGCAAATGCCGCCAACGACGGATCGGCGGCCAAAGCGTCGGTATAGGTGCGGTCGGCAGAGGTCGGGATACCCGAAAGCACCATGCCTGCCAGCCAATTGTAGCTGAATTTGACCTCCAGCCCGGTCCGCGCAGCTTTGATATCACAGACCGAAAGCCAGCGCGGGCTGGTCCGCAGGTGGATCGCCGCCACCCGATCCACCGTTAGGTTATGGCCGCGCCTGGTCGCCGCCAGCGCCTCGATCATCGCATGGGTGCCGTGACAGCAGGCGTGGAGTTTGTATTTGATATCCTCGAACAGAAAGGTGCCGGGCGGCAGGGCATCCCAGACCCCGGCCTCGGATGGCGCATCGGAATGGGTCGCAACGAAGCCCTGCGGCCCCATCACCCCGTCATCGGCTGAGGTGAAACCCGCCCGCGCCAGCCCCGCGCATTCCACCCCGTTGGCGGCTGCAATGCCGGCGTTGTAAGGCTTGCCCATCGTGCCAAACTGCGATTTCAGGCCCGAGGCGCGGGTGGCGCAAAGGC
>JAYUGA010000029.1:0-7137 GCA_043738565.1 Rhodobacterales bacterium | reverse complement strand
ATGACATAACGATCTATCGGCATCCAAACCTCCCCTTTGAGAAGCTTGAATCAGAAACCGCAACATATGGGAATCCTAAATCTCAACAGGCCCTAGGGCAAAGCGCCGGGCGTCATTGACCGGAAAGCGCCGGTAATTCCGCCCGCTTTCAGCGCTTGCAAATAGATGCGGGTCGAGGTGACGACATGGGCAAAGCGGTCGCCGCCCAGGTTCACCCCGCCATACCACCGCGTCACCACGATGACATGGTCGGTCAGCGCCTCGCGCTGGATCATTTTCAGCATCACCGCCGCCGCCCCGGCCTCACCGTCGTCGTCTTTGAACGGCTCGCCCGCAATCACCGCTGCCCAGGAGTTATGGGTCGCCTTGGCGAATTTCTTGACGCATTTCAGATCGGCCAGAAAGGCGTTGAGCGCGACCCGATCCGCCACCGGCCCGCCGGATGCGGCATAGCGCGAGCCACGGTCGCGGACAGTGTCAGGGATTTGCAACATGGGCGCTCCATCGACCGGATTGCCGATGATGTCAACCAACCATCCCCGGTTGCACCCTGCGGACCCACCGCCTATCATCGCGCCCATGTTTACCATCGAATATGAATTCGACGCGACCGTGATCACCCTGGTGGACGAAGGCGCCGTCCATCTGGGCGAGGATGTCACGATCGAGGCTTATGAAGAATGCATTGTGTTGCAACAGGTTGACCCGTTGACCGACGCGCCGGTGCGCATCACCCTGTCCTTGCGCCAGATGCAGGATCTGGCCGCCGCGCTGAACCTGCCCGAGGGCACCTACCGGCTGAAGTGATGCCGATTTTTTGGCCGTCCACCCGGCTCGCCCCCGCCTCATACCCAAGTCTTTTCCCAAGCATTTCAGCACCAATCCTCGCCGGAAATCGCGGCCCTTGCTGTCCAACATCTTGACGCCGCGCACCACCGCCCGCACATCTCGCCCGACAAGGAACCTGCAATGCCGCACCCGAACCCCCAAGCCTTCGCCTTTTTGGCCAACCGCCGTTCGCGCCCCGCCAAGCTGTTCAATGGCGCCGTGCCGGACCGGACCCAGCTTATGGCCATCCTGACCGCCGCCACCCGGGTGCCCGATCATGGCAAGCTGGAGCCGTGGCGACTGGTCGTCTTGGAACGCCCTGCAATGCAGCGGCTGGCCGATCTGGCCGAGGCGCGGGCGCGCGAGTTGGGGGGGGAGCCTGAGAAAATCGCCAAGGGCCGCGGGCAGTTTGATCTTGGCCAACTGGCCGTCGTGGTGATCTCGTCGCCGCAGCCCTCGCCCAAAGTTCCGCCCGCCGAACAGATCGCCTCGGCCCATGCCCTGTGCATGAACCTGTTGAACGCGGCAGAGGCGGCGGGCTGGGGCGCCAACTGGCTGACCGGCTGGGCCGCCCATGACCCGGTCTTTGCGGCCCGCGCCTTTGGCTGCACTGCGGACGAAACCGTGGCCGGCATCGTCCACATCGGCACTGCGCCCAAGGATGGCCCCGATCGCCCGCGCCCCGACCTCGCCCGCCTCGTCACCTGGGCCCCCTCTTGACCTGGACATCGCCATGATCTTCGGTGACTTCGGCAAGGCGCTTGGCCAACTGGGCGACCGACGCTTTCTGCGGGTGCTGTGCTATGGCCTCTTGTTGTCGCTGGTCCTGCTGTTCGGCCTCTACGCCCTGTTTCTGGGCGTGATCGACATCTTCATCCCCGGCCATATCCAGATCCCCTTTGTCGGCCCGGTCGACGCTTTGCCCAAACTCCTGGGCTGGGCCTCGCTGTTGTTGATGCTGGTGCTGTCGGTGTTCTTGATGGTCCCGGTCGCCGCCGCCTTCACCGCGTTCTTTCTGGAAAAGGTGGCGCAAGCGGTCGAGGATCGCCATTACCCCGGCTTGGCCGCGGCGATCCCCACCAGCTTCGGCGATACGCTGATCGACACCGTGAATTTTCTGGGCATCCTGGTTCTGGTGAACAGCCTGTCGCTGGTGCTGTGGGCCTTTGCCGGGCCGTTCGTGCCTTTCGTATTCTGGGCAATCAACGGCTACCTCTTGGGGCGCGAGTATTTCACCCTGGTCGCCGCCCGCCGCATCGGCCGCCCCGCCGCGAAAGAACTGCGCCGGCAGAACAGCGGTCAGGTCTGGCTGGCGGGCGCACTGATGGCCGCCCCCCTGTCGCTGCCGCTGATCAACCTGTTCATCCCGGTGCTGGGGGCCGCCACCTTCACCCACCTCTATCACCGGCTGCAAGGCACGTCCGGCTTCCGCAAAAACACGATCCCAAAGACTTTCTGAAGCCCAATCGCTCCAATTTACCCAAAGTTTCGCCTTTCATTTTGGCGCAAATATCCCGCGGGGGTCCGGGGGCGTGAAACCCCCGGCGGCCTGCCAAAGGCGCAGATGCCGGTGTAAGATCCCACCTTACCCCTGTTTCAAAATCCCGAATATATCCACGTCATTCGCACCATAATACTGTGAAAGGATATAGATCGTCACGACCAGCACGGCCCAGACGCCCAAGGCCACCACCGTGGTGATCTTGGCCTTTCGGGCCACCAGAAAATCCGCAGGCGCCGATTTTGGCGTACCGGGCACCACCTCGCCCGCCTCGGATTGCGAGGTGAAACGCAGCGGCAGCACGCAGAAAAACACCATGAACCACGTCACGGCGAACAGCACGATGGATCCGGTCCAGGTCATGTCTCTTCCAATTCGATCAGGGTTCCGTTGAAGTCTTGGGGGTGCAGGAACAGCACCTGCTTGCCATGCGCCCCGATTTTGGGCGGCCCCAACACCCGCGCCCCAAGGTTCAGCAACTGGTCCCGCGCCGCCAGAATATCGGCCACCTCATAGCACAGATGATGCACGCCGCCGCCGGGGTTCTTGTCCAGAAACCTCCGGATCGGCGAGGCGTCCCCCAGTGGCGTCAACAGCTCGATCTTGGTGTTGGGCAGGGTGATGAACACCACCGTCACGCCATGATCGGGCAGCGCCTGCGCCGGGCCAACCACCGCCCCCAGACGGTCGCGGTATTGCGCCGCGGCGGCGTCTAGGTCCGGCACGGCGATGGCGACATGGTTCAGGCGGCCAATCATCAGAACTCCGGTCCGGTTCAGGCCCTTATGCGAAAGCCAGCGGCGCGGAGCAAGGGCCAAGACAGCTTGCGCACCGGCTGCGGCATTAACCCGCAGTTAGGGATATTGTGCTTCCCTGTGTCCATCCCAACCGCAGAGGTCCGTCATGCCCAACAGCCTCGCCGTCGAATTGCCCGACCTGACCCAGCGCAGCCTGTCGCAGGCGGTGCCACCAGATGGCCTGACAGCGGCGCTGCCTTTGCGCGGCCTGACCATTCTCGCGGTCGAAGACAGCCGCTTTGCCTCCGAAGCGTTGCGGTTGATGTGCCAGCGTCTTGGGGCGCGGCTCAGGCGTGCAGAAACCCTCGGCACCGCACAGTCGCATTTGCGGCTCTACCGGCCCGATGTGGTGATCATCGACCTTGGCCTGCCCGACGGGCGGGGCGAGGCGCTGATCCGCGACGTGATCCTGCGTGGGCCGCATGGCCCGGTCGTCATCGGCACCTCTGGCGACAGCGGCGGGCGCAGTTTGGCGCTGGCTGCCGGGGCCAACGGGTTTCTGGACAAACCCTTGGAAAGCCTTGCCGTGTTTCAGGCGGCATTGTTGCGCCATCTGCCTAGCGATGTCACGCCACTTGTGGATGCCTCTGCCATACCGCTGACCCCCGACACTCTGGCGCTGCGCGACGATCTGACCCACGCCGCCGCCCTGATCGAGGCGGGGACCGATGCTGCGGGTGAGGTTTACCTTGCCGGGTTTCTGGGCGGCATCGCCCGCCACGCCCACGACCCGGCTTTGGCCAAGGCCGCGGCAGAAGTGACGGCAAAGGCGGGGGCTTCCCCCGCCACCGGGCGGCTTGACCAGTTGCGCCTGCTGATCAGATCCCGGCTGAATGCCCCGGACGGCGCCTTTGCCGCAAGGGGATGACCACGAACCTCACCGCAGCGCGTCATCGGGCGCGGTTCCAGTTTTCGCAGAAAAATTGTGCCTTTCGGGCGCCCGCTCCAGACTTACAGAGTGGGGTCAAACCCCGGCCGCACCAGCCGCGTCAAGTCGGCCAGACTTTCCCTCTGCCGCCCCGCCCCGTCAAAATTGCGCGGGCTCAGCCAGGCCGCATAAGCCTCGCGCAACGCCGGCCATTCCTTGTCGATGATCGCGAACCACGCGGTATCGCGGTTGCGGCCCTTCACAACCGCCGCCTGCCGGAACACGCCCTCATAGGAAAACCCCAACCTTTGCGCCGCCCGCCGCGACGGCAGGTTCAGTGCATCGCATTTCCATTCATAGCGCCGATAGCCCGCCGCAAACACCCAGTCCATCATCAGAAACATCGCCTCGGTCGAGGCGCGGCTGCGGTTCAGTTCCGGCGACAGGTTGATATGGCCGACCTCGATCGACCCCATTTCCGGCGCGATCCGCAGATAGCTGGCGACACCGCCGCAATGGCCGCTTTCGATCTGGCGGATCACATAGAACAGCGTATCCTCGCCGGTCGCCGAATCCTTGGCCCAGCGGTGATAGCCCGCAGCCGAGGAAAACGGCCCATACGGCAGATAATCCCACAACCCGTCATGCCCCGAATAGGCGCGGTACAGATCGGCGGCATGAACATCCGGGTCCATCCGTTCCAGCCGCGCCACCTGCCCGTCCAGCACCTCACCCACCGGCCGCGGCGGCACCGTCCACCCCGGCACCAGATCGCCAAATTTCTGCGCGTCCACCATGTGTTACCCCCCCGCCTCCCCGGCGACTATGCCCGCGCAAGCTGCGAATGCAAGCCGCCGCCGATGGGTCCAGTTCAGTCGTCAAACCGGAAGGCGGGCGGATAGGCGTGGAACCCGTCGAAATCCGCCTTGCCCAGCTCCACCCCCGCCGCCCGCAGCGCCGCATAGCCCATCGTCAGGTGAAAGAAGAAATTCGGCAGCCCGTACAGATGCAGAAAGTCTTCCGCACTTTGGTCCAACTCCGCCATCCCCGCCTTGTGGACATACCGCCGCGCCTCCGCACCCTTGAAATCATCCGGCCTGAGCGCCCCCAAAGTCGCCCTGACCACCGCCAGCCGTGGTGCCAAAGCCTGCGGCAAATCCGGCACCTCGCGCCCCGCCAGCGGGCAAGCCACCCGCATCGCAAACCCCGCCGCCGTGGCAAACTGCTGACCTGCCGGAAACGAATCCGCGACCCGCGCCGCCATTGCCTCCGGCCCGGCCTTGTCGATCATCTGCATCGCCTGCCCCAGATAATGCCGGAACACCGGGGCCGAGGCGGTATACAGCGGCGGGATCATGGCTGGCGCATAAGCAAAGAAAAACTCCCGAGGCGAACCCCGGGAGTGTGATCTTTGCCCAAAGCTTTGACAAGCACGCCTATTCCTTCGGCACGACCCGCAGGTTCAACTCGCGCAACTGCTTGGCCAAAGGCTCGCTTGGCGCGCCCATCAGCAGATCCTCCGCCCGCTGGTTCATCGGGAACATGATCACCTCGCGGATGTTGGCCTCGTCCGCCAGCAGCATGACAATCCGGTCGATCCCCGCCGCACAACCGCCGTGGGGCGGTGCGCCGTATTTGAACGCCTTGACCATCCCGCCAAACCGCTTGTCGACCTCAGAGTTGGGATAGCCCGCCAACTCAAACGCCCGGTACATGATCTCCGGTTTGTGGTTGCGGATGCCGCCGCTGATCAGTTCATAGCCGTTGCAGGCCAGGTCATACTGCCAGGCATAGACCTTCAAAGGATCGCCCATCAACGCCTCCAGCCCGCCCTGCGGCATCGAGAACGGGTTATGGCTGAAATCAATCCCGCCCTCGTCGGTTTTCTCGTACATCGGAAAATCGACGATCCAGGCAAAGCGGAACGTGTCGGTTTCCGTCAGCCCCAGTTCGCGGCCGATCTCGTTGCGGGCCCGGCCTGCGGTCGCCTCAAAGGTTTCGGGTTTGCCACCGAGGAAAAAGGCGGCGTCTCCGACTTTGAGGCCAAGTTGCTGGCGGATAGCTTCGGTGCGCTCGGGGCCGATGTTCTTGGCCAAGGGGCCAGCCGCTTCCATTTCGCCGAAGAAAGCATCAATCAAGAACTTGGCAGTTGTTACGTCCCCTTTCTTGAGACTTTCTGCAATCCGCGCTGTCGCCTCGGTTCTTCCCTTTTGAGCAAAATATTCGTCGTAGTTGACTTGGCCGGAGCCGCTGAGGATCGACCCGCCAACTAGCCGCGAATAACCCTCGTATTCCTCCTGGGAGTAGTCATCGCGCTTTCGCCAGAAGATATACCCCATCCCGGGCAGCCCTTCCTTCTGGGCAAAGGCGTTCATCCGGTCGCAGAACTTGCGCGACCCGCCAGTCGGTGCCGGAATCGCGCGAATTTCGGTCCCCTCCTGCTCCAAGAGCCTGGCAAAAATCGCAAACCCCGACCCCGCGAAATGCTCGCTCACGTCCTGCATCCTGATCGGGTTGCGCAAGTCCGGCTTGTCCGACCCATACCACTTCAACGAATCCCGATAGGCGATCAGCGGCCAGTCGGCAGACACCTTTTTCCCCGGCGCAAATTCCTCGAAAATCCCCTGCAACACCGGCTGCACCGCGGCAAAGACATCCTCCTGCTTCACAAAACTCATCTCGATATCAAGCTGATAGAAGTCGGTCGGGCTGCGATCCGCCCGCGGGTCTTCATCGCGAAAACAGGGTGCGATCTGGAAATAACGGTCAAACCCCGACACCATGATCAGCTGCTTGAACTGCTGCGGCGCCTGCGGCAGGGCATAGAACTTGCCCGGATGCAGGCGTGACGGCACCAGAAAATCCCGCGCCCCTTCCGGGCTGGAGGCCGTAAGGATCGGCGTCTGGAATTCGTTGAAGCCCTGATCCCACATCCGGTTGCGCATCGAGCGCACCACGTTCGAGCGCAGCATCATGTTGCGGTGCAATTTCTCGCGCCGCAGGTCCAAGAAGCGATAGGTCAGCCGGGTTTCCTCCGGGTAATCGACCTCGCCAAACACCGGCATCGGCAATTCCGCCGCCTCGCCCAGCACGGTCAGCCCGGTCGCATAAAGCTCGATCTCCCCCGTCGGCAGCTTGGGGTT
>JAYUGA010000028.1:0-18367 GCA_043738565.1 Rhodobacterales bacterium | reverse complement strand
AATGTTCATTCGGGGCGCTCCTGAAGCCTTGCAGTGTGGTAACTCCAGTCTCCCCGATCCGCCCCGAATGGACAACCTGATGAAAGCTCACAGCCAGCGCAGCGGCGGTGGGTTCAGGCGGAACGTACCCAGGCAGTCGCGGGCGGTTGGGGCGGGGCCTGCGTCGTCTACCTTGGTGCAGCCCGGCTGCTGTGCCAGGAGGGACAGGTGGTTGTCGGGGGCAGGGCCAACCGGAATGGCCGTCAGGAAGCATTGCGGAGGGCATGGGCCACCTGCGGGGCGGCGGCGGTGGTGCCTTGCTGGGCGATGGTCGCTCCGGCGCGGGTGCCGATCGACTGGACCCCGGGATGCAAAAGGCGAACGGTCGGTCATGGCCGACAGATCGACCTGACCTGCAACACCTTCGGGCCCGGCGCTGCAGTAGCGGGCGGCGGCGGTGCTGCGGGCGACCTAGCCTGCGACGACCAGGGCGGTGGCGCCGTCGGCCATGCCGTTCAGCCCGCCGAAGCGGCGGAGTTTGACGGCGGGATCGGTGCTGTCGGTTTGGGCCGGGGCACCATGTTTGTCGAAACGATCATAAACCGGGTCGATGAAATAGCTTTGCCGGGCACCGGTGTTGCCCTGGCCAAAGTTGGCGTCGCGCTGGATGCGGGCCTCGACCGGTTCGGTCAGCGGCTGGCCTGTGGGATTTTCGAGGGTTATGGTCCAGGTGCCCGCAGGCAGGCAGGCATGGGGGGCGGGGCTTTGGGTTCGCAAGGGGCGAGGATGATCGTCACCCGCCACAGGGTGTTGCGGTATTGGTCAATCTCCAGTTGATCGACGATTTTCCCCCGCAATCATCATGTCTTGCCGGGCCGGGGCCGATGGTCAGGCTCGGGTCCGGGGCGATGCCACCCGGCGGGGTCGGGGTGACTTTGATCTGGGCGGGGTCGGTGGCGGCGGGATACCGCAGTTCAATGAAGCTCGAGGTGCGGTCGGCGGGCGGGGCGAACCATGCCAGGCGGGCATCGGGGGTGAAGTGGCCGGGGTCGATGCGGGCGTACAGGCGGTCCTGGAACATATTGCCCGAGGGCAGGACCAGGGCAGTCGGGGCGCGGCTGCGGCGGTAGGTGATCATCTCGTCAAACGCCGCGCCGATCAGGCCGGTGCCGTCATGCGGGCCGCCGGAGGTGCCATAGCTGAGGTTGACGATCAGGGCGACGTCGGGGTGGTCATAGGCGGCGGCGATCCTTTCGACCCGGTCAAAGATGTCGTGCATCGCGGCCAGGAGAAACATGTCAGTGCCAAAGCCGGAGGTGTCCCAGACTGCGGTGGCGGGCAGGTCGACGGCGATGATGCGGACCTGGGCGGCGTCCTCGGCTGGCCAGTTTCCGGCCAGTTTCCGGCCAGCGTCCCAAGGATATGCGCCCCGTGGGAATGCAGGCGGGCCAGCGGCATCGGTGGCAGGCCGGGGCGGCCCAAAATGCCGGCGGCGCGGTAGGTGGCGTCTTCGTCGCTCAGGGCGGCGTTGCTGGTGGTGCGGCGGAGTTCGCGGCCAAAGAGCGTGGTGCCGGATCCCTCCGCCTCGGCTGATTGCGACCAACAGAATTCGACGCGGGTGGAGGTGGCGGAGCGGAAGGTTTTGTGGGGGAAAGGGATGCCGAGGCCGATGACGGCTAGGATGACGAGGGGTTTGGTGGCGTCAACCGAAGGGCCAGGGGTGATGGCGGCGAAAGCGGTGGGGAAGACTGGGTCAAGGGTTTCGGCGCGAAGCGGGAAGTCGAGGCGGATCTGGCCTGTGGTGCCGCCGACGTCAGACAGTTGATCGAGCAAGGCGGCGAGGGTGGCGGGGTCTTGGGTCATTACGCTTTGGCCGCCTGCGGGGGGCGGAAGAAAGGGCAGGAAGCGGGGCTGGAACTGTCCGGGGCGGTAGAGGATGGGCAGGCGCGGTTGCAGGGTGATGTGGTCGGTGGTCAGGAGGTCGGGGAGGGCGGATGGGTTAGCCGGGCCCGGGAATTCGGCGACGGCGGACAGGCTGGGTTGGGCATCGAGCATCAGGCTGGGCAGGTCGTAGGTGCGACCCGGGCCATACATCCAGCGTTCATAGGGGCCGACCGGGTCGGTTGCGGCGGGCATGCCCTAGCCTAGACCACGGCGGGGGTGGTCAGGGTGAACTCGGCGGCGGCTTGTGCCCAAAGCCGGTTCAGGATCGGGCTTTGCGCGACAGGGATGGCACTGCGGCCTTGCTGGCGCAGGGCTGCGAGGTCGGGATAGAGGAAATCGGCACCGGGGGTGGCGCTGGGGTCGAAAAGCACGTCGCCATCCTGAAGCGTGCCGCCTGCACCCATCATCGCGCAGAAGGCGCGGTCGATTTGCAGGCCGAGACCGGCACTGGCGCGGCTGTCCATCGGGAAATGCACCCCGGCGACGGTGCGGTTGGCGGCGATGCGATGGGCCTGGCGGCAGATCAGGTCGATGCGGCTGGCCTTGTCGCCGAAATGGTCGGGCTCGACCGCCACCAGCGCCTCCAGCACGCGGGCAATCGCAAAGACCTGGGTGGCATGGCCGCTGGGCAAGCTGCCGTGGCTGGGAGTGGTGATGAAGGGCATGACGCGGATGCCAAACTCGGCTGGCCTGCGACAAGCGAGGAAATGCTTGGGAATTATGGTGGCGTGACCCGCGAGGGTCTGCACCGCGTCCAGGAGTTCGATTGTCTTGGGATAGCGGCCCTCGGTCAACCCGAGGATGATCGCAAAATCGGGACTTAAGGAACCAAGTTGCGACAGGATTTCGTTGGCACGGTCGGTGCGCTGGTCGGCGTAATTGCGCACCAGATCGCATTGCAGGGCAAGGGTCGCTTCTGACGGCGGTTTGACCGACCAGATCGCGGTGTTGTCCCGTGCCACTGCGAACAGGGTCACATCGTCATCGGTGGCCCAGTCCAGATGGCGCTTGACGGCGCTGTGCAGCACGAGGGCGCGGCTGTCAGGCGATCAGCGTTTCATGTTGGCGGCGGCACCACGGGTCAGGTTGTGGACGCCTGCGCCGGGCAAAGCGGCGATGCCGGCGCAATGGATGATGGCTTCGGTGCTGGATTGCAAACCGGCCTGGGTGCCGGAAGGCAGATTGCCAGTGCTGGCGGCACCTTGCAGCCCGTGCAAACCATGTAAACCCGACAAACCGTGCATCAATCCCATTGCCGTCATCTATTTGTTCCTCAAGGAATTCCGGCGGATGTAAAGGCCGCGGTCATGTGGCCACCTACCTTGAAATGCGCGGCCGGGTGGCTGCGTCGATAGGTGAAGATGCTGAAGCCGGGCTGGCGGCGCAGCAGGTCCGCCGCCGCCTTGCGGGTGCCGTCGGTCCGGCCCAGATAGGGCAGGGCGCAGATCCGCACCCGCAGTGTGGACAGGTGGCGGTCATTCTTGGCAATCGAGCGGTCGGCCACCTCCAGCGCCCGGTCCCAGCGTTCCGCCGCAACATAGGCGGTAGAGGCCAGGGAATCGAAGAAATGGCCAAACGGGTCAAGGGGCGACAAGCGCATCGCCTTTTCGGTGCGGGCCACTGCATCGGCACCGTTATCGCGGTAGGCACACAATACCCCGCTCAACAGCCAGGCCATCGACTCGTTCGGATTGCGGTCGAAGGCGGCGTCAAAGCGGTCCTGAGCCGCATCCATCCGCAACAGCAGATTGTTGTTCACGACGCCGTCGATGGTCGGGGCAAAAGAGGTTTCCGGTTCAAGGTCCAGTGCGCGGGCGGGGCAATCCAGCGCGATGTCGGTTTCTTTCAACTGACTGGAGGACCAGCCGTTGAAGATCGACATGACATACTTTACGGCCAGCCAGGCATGGGCCTCGGGCACGGCAGGGGCACGGCGGATCACTTCCTCGAACAGATCGGGGGAGCGGGCGAAGTTCGACAGTTTCAACTGGTGCATCATGCCGATGCCCGCGATCAGCAACTGGTGATCGGCGAGAGCTGATAGGCTGCGGCCCTGGGCATGGTTCCGCGCATCACTGGCGATGGACGGCCGATGGCGCGGACGATCTCGGCCACCGGCTGGCTGTCGGCCTGCATGAAATCGCCGATCTTGCCCACGAACTGCCGGGTCCACAGGATGCGGCCCGAGGCGGCGTCCAGGCAATCAGCGTCCAGTATGGCGTGGCCGCCGGAAATCCGCAGAGAGCCGGTCACACGATCTTCGATGCCCAAAGTGCGGCGGACCTTGGTCAGTTCGATGCGGGCCGAGGTGACTTCGCGGGCGGACAGGTGCGAGATGACGGAGAGCAGATGGCTGCGGGAAAGCGAACGGCAGACCTCTTCCGCCCGTCAGTCGCCCAGGACGGCATGGCTTGCCTCGCCCATGATCAGGCGGAACGGCAGGACGGCGATGGCGGGCACGACGGAGGGAGAGTTGGTGGTGGGGGCGTCGGTCAGCAGGGCGAAGAATTGTTCGGGGGCCTGGCGGACGCTGATCAGCCAGTCGTTGAATGCGTCGTCACGGATGTCGATGCCCTCCGAAACTCGGCGCTACCGGGCAGGCCCAGAAAATCGACCTGTGCCAGGTCAAGGCAGATTTCGGTGTTGTTGACCTTGAGCAGGGTTTCGAAATCGGCATCCATCGTCGATTTGATTACCGACAGCACGGTGCGCAGGCTTTGGCGGCCGCCAACATGGCAAGAGGTGCCGCACAACAGGTTCTGCAAATAGCTGCGGGTGCGGCCTCCGAAAGGAGCCGTGGCCAGAAGCGCGAAGAGGGCGCGGTGTTTCGATCCGGTGATCTGATAGCCCGCATCGGTGCCGGACCGCACGATACAAGCGCCAAGGAGATTGATCTGAAGCAGTTCTGTCACGATCTGGTGCCGTCCAATGATCGACAAGTGACCCAACTTGACCCAGTTGCGTAGGCCGACATAGCTCCTTGACGCTTTTTTAACAGGTGTCAAACCGCGCCACGGTACAATCTGAAGTTGTGTCCGGGGATGACTTCCGGGAAGCGCCTGAGTCTTGGGAAGATTGGGGAGACGTCGGACCTAAATGCAAGTTCAGCCGCGGTATGCAAAAGAACATGTTTTGATGCCAGAAATCAAACCTGCGCGAGATGTCGCCGATTTCCAGTCCCGCTGACCGGAATTTTCGTCCGATCGCGGTGGAATTTCTGACGCTGCGCGGGCTGAACCGCCGACAGGCCGAGGTTTTGGGCTGGATGGTCGATCTGATCGACCGGATCGGCGAGGGTGACATCAGCGGAAATTGACCAGGACGGGTTGACGCAAATGGCACGCCCGCTCTTGATTGCGGCGGCGGGACGATTCAACTAAGAATCGTAGCCAGCCTGCTTTTTGGAGAAAGCCCATGCCCGTCTATCGTTCCCGCACCACCACTCATGGCCGCAACATGGCCGGTGCCCGTAGCCTTTGGCGCGCGACGGGGATGAAGGATGGCGACTTCGGCAAGCCGATCATTGCGATTGTGAACAGTTTTACCCAGTTCGTGCCGGGGCATGTCCACCTGAAGGATCTGGGGCAGATGGTCGCGCGGGAGGTCGAGGCGGCAGGTGGCGTGGCCAAGGAATTCAACACGATTGCGGTCGATGACGGCATTGCGATGGGGCATGACGGGATGCTGTATTCGCTGCCCTCGCGGGAGTTGATTGCCGACAGCGTGGAATACATGGTCAACGCGCATTGTGCCGATGCCATGGTCTGCATCTCGAACTGCGACAAGATCACCCCCGGCATGCTGATGGCGGCGATGCGGCTGAATATCCCTTGCGTCTTCGTCTCGGGCGGGCCGATGGAGGCGGGCAAGGTGGTGATCCGGGGCAAAGAGGTGGCGCTGGATCTGGTCGATGCGATGGTCTCGGCGGCGGATGAAAAATATACGGATGAGGAAGTCGAGGCCATCGAGAAGGCGGCTTGCCCGACTTGTGGTTCCTGTTCGGGAATGTTCACCGCCAATTCGATGAACTGCCTGACCGAGGCTCTGGGGCTGTCTTTGCCCGGCAATGGCTCGACTTTGGCGACCCATGCCGACCGTCGGCGGCTGTTTGTCGAGGCGGGGCATCTGATCGTCGATATCACCAGGCGCTATTACGAGCAGGACGATGTGAATGTGCTGCCGCGCAACATTGCCACCAAGGCCGCGTTCGAGAATGCGATGGCGCTGGATGTGGCGATGGGCGGATCGACCAACACCGTGCTGCATCTTCTGGCGATTGCGCATGAGGGGGAGGTCGATTTCACGCTGGCCGATATTGATGCGTTGAGCCGCAAGGTTCCGGTGCTGTGCAAGGTCGCCCCGGCCAAGCAGGACGTCCATATGGAGGACGTGCACCGGGCGGGCGGGATCATGGCGATCCTGGGTCAGCTGGACGCGGCGGGGTTGCTGAACCGCGAGGTGCCGACGATTCATGCGCGCTCGATCGGGGCGGCGATTGATCAGTGGGACGTGAGCCGGACCAATCAGGAATCGGTGCGCGAGTTCTTCCGGGCGGCACCGGGTGGGGTGCGCACCACGATGGCGTTTACGGCGACCGGGCGTTACGACGCTTTGGATCTGGACCGGGAGAAGGGCGTCATTCGTTCGGCGGCGACGCCGTTTTCCAAGGATGGCGGGCTGGCGGTCTTGACCGGGAACCTGTCGCCGGATGGCTGTATCGTGAAAACCGCCGGGGTGGATGAGAGCATTCTGGTGTTCTCGGGGCCGGCGCGGGTGTTTGAGAGCCAGAATGCGGCGGTGAATGCGATTCTGGCCAAGGAAATCCGCGAAGGTGACGTGTTGGTCATCCGCTACGAGGGGCCGAAGGGCGGGCCGGGGATGCAGGAGATGCTGTATCCGACGAGCTATCTCAAGAGCATGGGGCTGGGGAAGGCCTGTGCTTTGGTGACGGACGGGCGGTTTTCGGGGGGGACTTCGGGGCTGTCTATTGGGCATGTTTCCCCTGAGGCTGCGGCGGGTGGGGTGATCGGGTTGGTCTATGAGGGTGACATGGTGGATATCGACATCCCGAAGCGGGTGATTTCGCTGCGGGTGTCGGATGCCGAACTGGCCAAGCGGCGGGCGGCGCAGGATGAGGCCGGGTGGAAGCCTTTGAAGCCGCGCTCGCGGAAGGTGTCGCAGGCGCTGCGGGCCTATGCGTTGTTTGCGTCGTCGGCGGATAAAGGGGCGGTGCGGGTGCTGCCGGGGGAGTGAGTTTTGGGGGTGTCCGCATGTGGACACTTTGGGAAATCTTTTGGGATCAATTGGTTATATTTTTGTGTTAACCAAATGGAAAGGTTTGCCAAGATTTCCCAAAGCGGGGACGTGGCGAAGTCGGGTGCATGTAGCATGCAAAATCTGGGGGCAAGACCAAGCCGTCGCCGGGTGGACGCCTTAGACGCAACGGGCGATTGGCGGGGAAAAGATGGTGGGTTTCACTCACCCTACGCTCGCTTCAAGCGGTCACATCGATCATTGTCCACATGCCCATCGCGTAGTGCCCGGCGATGTTGCAATAAAGTATGTAGGTTCCCGGTTGCATGGTAACGGTCAAGGACCCGGAATCGTGCGCCTTGAACTCTTTCCCCCGGCCAATTCGCAGGGCGGCGTCTTCATCCACCATCATCTTGTCGGTCAGATAGGGCAATTCCCTGGACGGATCTGCCACCGGAGATATCACCAGACTATGGTAGAAATCCTGCGACTCGTTGATCACACGGAACGTGACTTCGCCGGCGGGAATTTCCTTAAGGTCGACCTTGATCCCCATGGTGGCCATATCCGTTTTGGCCCCCGCCATCGCCATGCCCATCGGCATCAGCGTATCCATCTTGTCCATTGACGTTGGACCCTTGTCCCAAAGCGAGACCTTCACGACGGTTCCCGCATAGGCTGCGTGATAGAAAGCCATCAACGGTAACGTAGCCACAGCGCCGGATAATACCAATCGTCTGGAAAGTTTCATAATCGGGTATTCCTGAATGGACCAATTTTGTGGATTTTGGTGACGTCGCCATGCAATCAAGTTCACTGCGGGTCATACCACGATTCTTGGGTCGCAGCTACTGTGAGCCGTAGGGTGTGCATTTATTGCGCACCACTTCTTGGAAACGCCGCCAAAGGTGCGCTGAAGCACACCTTACGGGGTCAGGGACAATCCCCCATCCCGTTCCAGCCATGCCACCACCTCCGTCACGCCCTGGGCCTGGCGCAGGCGGGCCATGATGTAGGGGCGCGAGCCGCGCGCGCGTTTGGTGTCTTCCTCCAGCAGGGTCAGGTCCACGCCGACGTAAGGGGCGAGGTCGGTCTTGTTGACGATCAGCAGGTCGGAGCGGGTGACGCCGGGGCCGCGTTTGCGCGGGATGTCCTGACCTGCGGCGGTGTCGATGACGTAGATCGAGAGGTCGGCGAGTTCGGGCGAGAAGGTGGCGGCGAGGTTGTCGCCGCCGCTTTCGATCAGGATCAGGTCGAGGTCGGGGAAGGTTTTGCGCAGGTCGGCTATGGCGGCGAGGTTGATGCTGGCATCCTCGCGGATCGCGGTGTGGGGGCAGCCGCCGGTCTCGACGCCACGGATGCGGGCGGCGGGCAGGACTTGGGCGCGGGTCAGGTAGTCGGCATCTTCGCGGGTGTAGATGTCGTTGGTGATGACGGCCATCGAGCAGCGGTGGGCTAGGGCGCGGCACAGGTGTTCGGTCAGGGTGGTTTTGCCAGCCCCGACCGGGCCGCCGATGCCGATGCGGAGGGGGCCGTGGGCGCTGGAGATGGGGGGGTTGGTCATGAGCGGAATATCCTGACGGGAAGGGTTTCGTGGCGCATGGCGGCAATGTCGGCCCCGAGGGTGGAACTGGCAAGGGCCGAGAGGGGGGCAGTCGTGCATTCGGTCGCGAGATCGGTGATCAGCGGGGCGAGGCGGTTGAGGGCTGCTTGACCTTCGCTGGCGCCAAGGGGGAGGAAGCGGACGGCGGCAGAGACCAGTTGCGCGGCGAGGCTGTGCAGGAAGAGGGCGAGGATTTCTGGCGTTGGCAGATTGAGGTTGCGGGTGGCGTGGCCGAGGGCGATTGCATAAGGCAGGGCGGGCTGCGCGGCTCCGGTGATGGCGGCGACGACTTGCCCGAAGGCGGCACCCTGATCGCGCATTTCCGTCGCCCGTTCGGCGGAGGCGGCATAGGCGAGGGCGAGGTCGGCGAAGGCGTCCAGATCGTCGCCCTTGCGGGCGTGGGCGAGCAGGATGGCGTCGACGCGGCCAGAGCCGTGCCGCAGGACGGCGGCGATCCAGTCGGTCAGGGTGGCGGCGTCGGTGACTTTGCCGTCCAACATCGCCTGTTCCAGTCCTTGCGAATAGGCGTAGGAGCCGATCGGGAAGGTCGGCGACAGAATCTGGGCGAGGATCAGCCGGTCAGTGGTCATGGCCCATGGTCCGGCCGTGGCCATAAGCGCCGCCTTCGGGGTGGAAGGGCAGGATGGCGAAGGTGATCTGGGCACCGAGTTGGGCGAGCATGGCTTCGAGGACGTGGTCGCGGCGGATGATCAGGTGCGTTGCGGTGACCTGACAGGGGGTGTGGCGGTTGCCGATGTGCCAGGCGAGGCGGGGCAGGTTGCCCTTGATGACGACGACGGGTTCCTCGGCGGCGGCGATTTCGATGATGCGGCCATCGTCAAGGCGCAGGCCATCGCCGGGGTTGAGGCTGGTGGTTTCGGGCAGATCGACCATGACGCTGGCACCACTGTCGGTGTCGAGGCGTTTGCGGCGCAGGATGCGGGCGTCGTAGCCCAAGGTGATGCGGTCGTCGGATTTGGCGAAGGTGCCTGCGGGCAGGATGGCGCGGGCGGTGGCGAGGAAGGTCATCTGGTGGCTTTCAGCAGCGGTGCGTGCAAGCACGGCACCCTACCCCATGGTCGAACTGCGGGTAGGGTGCGTGGTTCCACGCACCATGGTCAATACAGGAAATAGCGTTGCGCCAGCGGGAGTTCCCTGGCGGGTTCACAGGTCAGAAGTTCGCCATCGGCGCGGACTTCGTAGGTTTCGGGGTTCACGTCGATTTTCGGCATGGCGGCGTTGTGGATCATGTCGGCCTTGCCGATGTTGCGGGTGTTTTGCACGGCGAGGGTTTGTTTTTGCAGGCCAAGCTGGCCACGCAGGTCGCTGGATTGGGCGGCACCGGAGATGAACAGAACCGCGTTGCGCTCGACCGCGCGACCGTAAGCGCCGAACATCGGGCGGGAGTAGACCGGCTGCGGGGTGGGGATCGAGGCATTGGTGTCGCCCATCTGGGCACAGGCGATCATGCCGCCGACAAGGACCATTTCGGGTTTCGCGCCGAAAAACGCGGGCCACCACAGGACGAGGTCGGCGCGTTTGCCGGGTTCTATCGAGCCGATGTGGCGGGACATGCCCTGGGCGATGGCCGGGTTGATGGTGTATTTGGCGATGTAGCGTCTGGCGCGGACGTTGTCGTTCTGGCCGGTTTCTTCGGGCAGGCGGCCGCGTTGCTGTTTCATCTTGTGGGCGGTTTGCCAGGTGCGGGTAATCACTTCGCCGACGCGGCCCATGGCCTGGCTGTCGGAGGACAGGATCGAGAAAGCACCCATGTCGTGCAGGATATCCTCGGCGGCGATGGTTTCGCGGCGGATGCGGGACTCAGCAAAGGCGACGTCCTCGGGGATGGATGGGTCGAGGTGGTGGCAGACCATCAGCATGTCGAGGTGTTCCTCGAGCGTGTTGACGGTGTAGGGCATGGTCGGATTGGTCGAGGACGGGATGACGTTGGGGTGGGAGACGACCTTGATGATATCGGGGGCATGGCCGCCGCCGGCGCCTTCGGTATGGAAGGCGTGGATGGTGCGGCCCTTGATGGCGGCGAGAGTGTTTTCGACGAAACCGCTTTCGTTCAGCGTATCGGTGTGGATCATCACCTGCACGTCCATGTCGTCGGCCACGCTAAGGCAGCAATCGATGGCGGCG
Organism: Rhodobacterales bacterium; assembly: GCA_043738565.1. Classification (GTDB taxonomy): domain Bacteria; phylum Pseudomonadota; class Alphaproteobacteria; order Rhodobacterales; family Rhodobacteraceae; genus Stagnihabitans. Next base: position 7,443 of record JAYUGA010000028.1, on the reverse strand, counting down.
GGGGTGGTGCCCCAGTCTTCGTGCAGTTTCAAAGCGCAAGCCCCGGCATTGACCATTTCAATCAGCGCTTCGGGGCGGGAGGCGTTGCCTTTGCCGGAAAGGCCGAAGTTGATCGGGAAAGCGTCCAGCGATTGCAGCATGCGGGCCAGGTGCCAGGGGCCGGGGGTGCAGGTGGTGGCAAGGGTGCCGTGGGCGGGGCCGGTGCCGCCGCCGAGCATGGTGGTGATGCCGGAATGCAGGGCATCCTCGATCTGACCGGGGGCGATGAAGTGGATATGAGCGTCCATGCCACCTGCGGTCAGGATCTTGCCCTCGCCCGCGATAACCTCGGTGGAGGGGCCGATGATGATGGTGACGCCGGATTGGGTGTCGGGGTTGCCGGCCTTGCCGATGGCGTGGATCAGGCCGTCGCGCAGGCCGACATCGGCTTTGTAGATGCCGGAATGGTCGAGGATCAGGGCGTTGGTAATGACGGTATCGACCGCTCCGCCTGCACGCGAGGTCTGGGACTGGCCCATGCCGTCGCGGATGACCTTGCCACCACCGAACTTGACCTCTTCGCCATAGGTGGTCAGGTCGCGTTCCACCTCGATGAGGAGGTCGGTATCGCCAAGCCGGACCCGGTCGCCAGTGCTCGGGCCATACATGGCGGCATAGTCGGGGCGGGAGATGCGGGTGGGCATGAGTTAGCTCCAGTTTTCGGTTTTCTAGCTGTTCGGCGATCCGGAATTCCAAAGGCCAAAAGCCGGTGCATTGGTCAGATTAAAATTGTGTGAAGATTGGGAGGCTCCGTGCGGGTTGATCCCCGCGCCCTTGATGGAGCGCTTTATGAAACTCAGTACCGAGCTTTCGATTTTCTGTTTGATTGCAACCGCTTCTGTTTCGCTTACTTTTTCCCAGGCACTCGCACAGGCCGCAGCAATGCTTGTCATTGTCCTTAGTGAGGTAAACCGATGAAGTGCCAAGGCGCACCCGGTCGCGGGTGGTCGGGCCATACATGGCGGCATAGTCGGGGCGGGCGATGCGGGTGGGCATCAGAGGTCTCCCATCACTTTGGCGTTGAAGCCGTAGACTTTTTGCAAGCCGCCATAGGGCACGAGGTTCACTTCGCGGCGCTGGCCAGGTTCAAAGCGCACGGCGGTGCCTGCGGCGATGTCGAGGCGCATGCCACGGGCAGCGGCGCGGTCGAAATCGAGGCTCGGGTTGGTTTCGGCGAAATGGTAGTGCGAACCGACCTGAATCGGGCGGTCGCCGGTGTTGGCGACCATGAGGGTGATGGCAGTGGCCCCGGCGTTCAGGGTGATGTCGCCGGGGGCGGTCAGGATTTCACCCGGAATGAAGGGGGGGATCATGGCACGCTCCTAGCGGATGGGGTGGTGGACGGTGACGAGTTTGGTGCCGTCGGGGAAGGTCGCCTCGACCTGCACCGAATGGATCATCGACGGGATGCCTTCCATGCACTGATCGGCGGTGATGACATGCGCGCCCGCCTGCATCAGATCGGCGACGCTGCGGCCATCGCGGGCGCCTTCGACGACGAAATCGGTGATGAGCGCGATGGCTTCGGGGTGGTTCAGTTTGACGCCGCGCGCAAGGCGGCCGCGCGCGACCATCGCGGCGAGGCTGATCAGCAGCTTTTCCTTCTCGCGGGGGGTCAGGTTCATCGGGTTTCTCCACTTTGCCAGACACGGGGCAGCGCGCGCCCGGTGAGCACCTGCAATATTCGGGCGAGTTGTTGTTTCAGCGGCCAGGCGTCGGTGGCGGTCAGGCGCACCACGCATTTGCCATCCCAGCCCGAGGCGGCACCATCGGTCAGCACCGCGCGGACCGGGCCGACAGCGTCTTCGGCCCCCTGGGCGATCAGGCAGACGACGGCCATGGCGCGGGCACCGTGCAAGAGGGCGGCGGATTTGGCGGCGAGGACGGCGGTGTTCAACTGGAAGGTTTCGGCCCAGACCGGGCGGGTTTGGCGGCGGATCATGCGATGGTCGTGCAGATCGGCACGGGTCAGGGTTTCGCCCATTGCGTGGCGGCCAAGGACAACGGTCTCGGCCAGCAGGCATTCGGCACCTTGGCCAAGGTCAATTTTGGTGCGGCGGTGCAGGTTGGCGTTTTCGTACAGGATGGTTTCCTGCGGCAGCCAGTCGAGACGGGCATTTTTGCCCACCGTGGCGGTCATGCGAATCTCGGCGGCGAGCCCGAGGCTGGCATACCCGCGTTCGGCGGTCTGGGTGGTGGCGAGGATGCGGCAGTTGTCGGCAAGGTCGAGCCGGTAGTCGAGTTGGTCGCCGCCGGTCAGCCCGCCAGAGGTGTTCAGGAACACCACTTCAGGGGTTTGACTGTCGGTGCGGGGAAACATGATCTTGCCCGAGCCGGACTGGTGCAGGTCGGCCAGCTTTGAGCGCCCGCCCTGAAAGCGGAACGAGGCCATCGCGGCACCTTTGCTGCGTTGCAGGATTGGTTGGTGAAGTGCGTCCAGCATACCTTGCCCCAAGCGGTGCCCCATACTTGCAGGTCGGGTCGTGGCCGCAACCCGCACTTTACCCCGGTTCAGGATTTGCTTAGTTGCCTTGCAGGGCAAGCCCAAATTTTGGGCAGGTCGTCTGGAATCCGGGCGAATGGCGAATCTCCGGCATTCCACCCCACAGGCGGATTTTGCGCGGTTCGGGCTGGCGAAATTGAGACGGGTGACGTGGCCGGGATCATTGGATAGACTTGGGCTTACGAGTCGAGTCCGGTCAGAATAGCCGGGCAGCAACAAGGGAGAAATGCTATGGCCAAGGGTTTGGAAAAACGCAAGGAAACCAAGAAACCGAAGAAGGAAAAAGTGAAACCGGGCGTGGCGACTGCGGGTGGCAAGAATGCCGTGCAGACCACGGCCAGCAAGGCGACCAAGGAATAGGGTCCGGCGGCGTTGGCGATTGACCTGACATACGTGGAAGCGGCGTTCATCAAGCCTCAAGAGGCTTTCTTCACGCCCGCGACGAAAGCGCTTCGGCTTGAGGAGCGGCTCGCTCAGGTTGGCGGCGCCAGGATTTGCGCAGTTTCCTTGACAGCCTCCATCGCCACGTAGGTGGAGGTTGAGGCGACATGCGGCAGGGCGGACAACCGCTCTGCCAGCACGCGGCGGTAATCCTGAATGTCGCTGGTGCGGACCTTGAGCAGGTAATCGAACCGGCTGGCGATCATGTGGCATTCCTCGACTTCGGGCACGGTCAGGATGGCTTTGTTGAACGCTTGCAGGGCGGCTTCGCGGGTGTCGGACGGGCGGACTTCGACAAAGGCGACATGGGCCTGACCCATTTTGACGCGGTCCAGCCGAGCGCCATAGCCGGTGATGGTGCCGGTTTCCTCCAGCCGTTTCATGCGGGCTTGCGTTGGGGATTTTGACAGACCGATGCGGCGGGCAAGTTCGGTGGCGCTGAGGCAGCCTTCGGAGGCGAGCGCGTTCAGGATGGCGAGGTCGAAACGGTCGAGGTCGTTTGGCATGGTTTTGGCGCTTTCTTCGGGCGGATCGGCTGAGATTAATGGCATGTTCGGGTCAACGGACTGGGAAACCTGCGCTATCATGGGCGAAATCATTGGAGAAGTGGCATGACCCGCAGCAGGAACGAAAGCTGGAACGTGATCGACCGTGAGAGCCTGGTGGATGAGGCGGCGTTGGTGGCGCGGCTGATCGCCGAGGCGGGGCTGGACGCTGATGCGCGGGGGCGGGTTTTGGCGGCGGGGGCGGATCTGGTGCGGCAGATCCGGGCCAGCGCAAAGCCGGGGCTGATGGAGGTTTTCCTTGCCGAATACGGGCTGTCGACCGAGGAGGGCGTGGCACTCATGTGTCTGGCGGAGGCGCTGCTGCGGGTGCCGGATGCCGAGACGATGGATGCGCTGATCGAGGACAAGATCGCGCCGAGCGATTGGGGGCGGCATCTGGGGCGATCGTCGTCGTCGCTGGTCAATGCCTCAACCTGGGCACTGATGCTGACGGGGAAGGTGCTGGCGGACCGCGAGCCGGGGGTGGTGGGGCATCTGAAGGCGGCGGTCAAGCGGCTGGGCGAGCCGGTGATAAGGACGGCGGTGGCCAGCGCGATGAAGGAGATGGGCCGGAATTTCGTGCTGGGCGAGACGATTGATCTGGCGATGAAGCGGGCGGAGGAGCTGGAGCGGCAGGGCTATACCTACAGCTATGACATGCTGGGCGAGGCGGCGCGAACCGAGACCGACGCCCGGCGCTATCACCTGTCGTATTCGGCGGCGATCACGGCGATTGCACGGGCGGCGAAGGGGTCGGACAGTCGTACAAACCCCGGGATTTCGGTGAAACTGTCGGCTTTGCATCCGCGCTATGAGGTGGCCAAGCGGGGCCGGGTGATGGAGGAACTGGTGCCACGGGTGCGGGCGCTGGCGGGGCTGGCCCGCGCGGCGGGGCTGGGGTTCAACATTGATGCGGAGGAGGCCGACCGGCTGGCGCTGTCGCTGACGGTGATCGAGGCGGTGTTGTCGGACCCCAGCTTGCGCGGTTGGGACGGGTTCGGCGTGGTGGTGCAGGCTTACGGGCGGCGGGCGGGGGCGGTGATCGACTGGCTTTATGGGCTGGCGGTGAAGCTGGACCGCAAGATCATGGTGCGGCTGGTCAAGGGGGCCTACTGGGACGGCGAGGTGAAGCGGGGCCAGGTCTTGGGGTTGGCGTCGTTTCCGGTGTTCACCCGCAAACAGGCGACGGATGCGAGTTACATTGCCAATGCGCGGAAGCTGCTGGCGATGACCGACCGGATTTACCCGCAGTTCGCCACCCATAACGCCCATACGGTCGCGGCGGTGCTGGAGATGGCGGGCGATAAATCTGCGTTTGAATTCCAGCGCTTGCATGGGATGGGCGAGCGGTTGCATGACATTGTGCATGCGGCGGAAGGGACGCGGTGCCGGATTTATGCGCCGGTCGGGGCGCATCGGGATTTGCTGGCATATCTGGTGCGGCGGCTCTTGGAGAACGGGGCAAATTCCAGCTTCGTCAACCAGATCGTCAACACAGATGTGCCGCCGGAGCGGGTGGCGGCTTGTCCGCTGACCGCTTTGGAAGGGATGGAGAGCGTCGTCAGCCACGCGATCACGACCGGGCCGAAACTGTTCGGGTCGAGGGTCAATTCGCGGGGCTGGGATTTGACCGACAGCGGCGATCTGGCGGTGATTGAGGCGGCGCGGCGGCCGTTTCTGGCCGCGCGGTTTGAGGCGGCTCCGAAACTGGCGGGGTTGGCGGTTGGCGGGTTGCGGCTGGAAGTGTTGAACCCGGCGAACGGCGGCGTGGTGGGGCAGGTGCTGACAGCCTCGGCTGCCGATGTCGAGACGGCGCTGCGGTTGGCGGAACCTTGGATTGCGACGGCGGATATTCGCGCCAGGGTGTTGCGGCGGGCGGCGGATTTGTACGAGGCGGAGTTTGGCGCAGTGTTTGCGCTCTTGGCGCGGGAGGCGGGCAAGACGCTGGCCGATGCAGTCGGCGAGTTGCGCGAGGCGGTGGATTTCCTGCGCTATTATGCCGATGGGGCGGAGGGTTTAACGGCTGGGGCAAGGGGGGTGTTTGCCTGCATATCCCCCTGGAATTTTCCGCTGGCGATTTTTACCGGGCAGATCGCGGCGGCGCTGGCGGCAGGCAATTCGGTGCTGGCGAAACCTGCGGAGCAGACGCCGCTGATTGCGGCGCTGGCGGTGGATTTGCTTTTTCGTGCGGGGGTTCCGGCGACGGCGCTGCAATTGCTGCCGGGGGTTGGGTCTGTCGGGGCGGCGATCACCCGGGATGCGCGGGTGCAGGGGGTGGCGTTTACCGGGTCGACCGAGACGGCGCTGTTGATCCGCCGCGCGATGGCGGAGGTGATGCCGACTGCGCCCCTGATTGCCGAGACGGGGGGGCTGAATGCGATGATGGTCGACAGCACGGCCCTGCCGGAGCAGGCGGTGCGGGATATTCTGGCCTCCAGCTTCCAGTCGGCGGGGCAAAGGTGTTCGGCGCTCAGGTGTCTGTATTTGCAAGAGGATGTGGCGGGTACGGTCGAGGAGATGCTGTTCGGCGCGATGGACCAGTTGGCGCTGGGCGATCCGTGGGATTTGGCGGTGGATGTCGGGCCAGTGATTGATGTGGAGGCGCAGAGCGGCATTCGGGACTATGTCGCGGCGGCGCGTCGTGAGGGGCGCGTCTTGAAGGAAATGGCGGCGCCTGACGGCGTGTTTGTGGGGCCGACGGTGATCCGGGTGACGGGGATTGCGGATATGCCGAGGGAGATTTTCGGCCCCGTTCTGCATATTGCGAAGTTCAAGGCCGGGAAGGTTGCAGAGGTGGTCAAGGCGGTCAATGCGACGGGCTACGGGCTGACCTTTGGGCTGCACACGCGGATTGACGACCGGGTACAGGCGGTGGTCGAGGCGCTGCATGTCGGCAATACCTATGTGAATCGCAACCAGATTGGCGCGGTGGTGGGCAGCCAGCCGTTTGGCGGCGAGGGGCTGTCGGGGACCGGGCCAAAGGCGGGCGGGCCGCAGTATCTGGCACGGTTTGCGGAGCTGGCTGCGCCGGTTGGCGGGGCAGAGGATCGGCAGACGGCTGAGGCGGAGGTTGCGGCGGCGCTGCGGCTGGATTTGCTTGCCGTGCCGGTGGAGGCGCGGGTTTTGCCGGGGCCGACAGGCGAGTCGAACCGGCTGACCTCGGTCGTTCGTGCGCCGCTGCTGTGTCTTGGCCCATCGGCGGCGACGGCTTTGGCGCAGGCGGATGCGGTGCGGGCTTTGGGGGGGCATCCGGTGCAGGCGCCGGGCCTGGCGGTGGAGGCGCTGGGACGGTTGACCGGGTTTTCGGGGGCGATCTGGTGGGGCGATGCGGCAGGGGCGCGGGTCAGGGCGCAGGTCTTGGCGGGGCGGCGCGGGTCGATAGTGCCGCTGATTGGCGGAATGCCGGACGTGGGGCATGTGGTGATGGAGCGGCATGTCTGCATTGACACCACGGCTTCAGGCGGCAATGCGCAGTTGCTGGCGGAGGTTTCGGGGGCGTAATGCGGGGAAGCTGTCACTGTGGCGCTGTGGTACTGGAGGTTATGCTGAGCGACGGGTTTGCGACGGCCCGGCGCTGCGATTGTTCCTATTGCCGCAGGCGCGGGGCAATTGCGGTTTCAGCGCCGTTGTCGGGCATCAGCATTGTGCAGGGGGCGGACAATCTGACCCTGTATCAATGGGGCACGCGGGTGGCGAAGCATTGGTTCTGCAAGACCTGCGGGATTTACACCCATCATCAGCGGCGGTCGAACCCCAATGAATACGGGGTCAATGTCGCCATATTGCAGGGGGTGAACCCGCGTGATTGGGGCGAGGTGCCTTGGGCGGACGGAGTGAATCACCCTGCTGACCGAGGGGAACTGCCTCCGGCTTGATCACGTCGCGCCGATCATCATGCACTTGCGGGCAGTCTTG
>JAYUGA010000027.1:0-2536 GCA_043738565.1 Rhodobacterales bacterium | reverse complement strand
GAACAGGCGGTCGGTGCGGCGCATGGGCTATCCCGGGCATTCAACTGACAGAATACTGTCAGTTGAGGCGCGGGGAAAGCCCGGATTGCCGGGTTTCGGCTTTGATTGGCGACGGGCTTATTCTAAGCCGATCAGCAGAGGTCGCATTCGGGCGGCTTTATGGAGGTTCTGACATGTTTCATTCTACAGGCCCACTCGGCTATCTGATCATCGCGGCCGTCGTTCTGGTGCTGTTTGGTCGCGGCAAGGTCAGCTCGCTGATGGGCGAGGTCGGCAAGGGCATTTCTGCGTTCAAGAAGGGTATCACCGAAGGCCAGGCGGATGTGGACAAGCCTGCGGAAACGGCACCGCCCGTATCGGCGGCAATTGACGTGACGCCGGTCGAGCAAGACAAGGCCTGAAGCAGCGCAGAAAGGCCGGGACATGTTGAACTTCGGTTGGGCCGAGATGATCGTCATCGGGGTGGTGGCGCTGATTGTCATCGGGCCGCAGGATTTGCCGGATATGTTCCGTCAGATGGGCCGCTTCACCGCCAAGCTGCGGTCGATGAGCCGCGAGTTTTCGCGGGCAATGGAACAGGCGGCCAAGGATACCGGCGTCAAGGATGTGGCGAGTGAACTGAAATCGGCAACCTCGTCCAGAGCCTTGGGATTGGACGCGGTGAAATCAGCCGCCGACAAGTTCGAGAAGTGGGACCCGATCAAGAACGCCGCCAAGCCGACGGTGGCGACCAAGCCGCTGGTGCCGCCCCCGATGCCCGCCACGCCGCCGACCGTGGTGGTGGATGATCTGGCCGAGGCGGCGGATGATCTGGCGGATCATGCAGCGCCTGGTGTCGTGCATGGTCCCGCCACGCAGGCCTTGTATGACAAGAAGGTGGCGCGCGAGGCAGTGCTGCGCGAACAGGCGGCGAAGTTGCGGGCGATTGATGACGGCACATATGTGGCCGGACCGCGTTCGCCGTCGATCCTGCCGCCCTCCAAACCCGTCCGCAAGCCCGGCGCAAAAGTGGCTGTCGCGGAAGCGGTGCCGGAAAGGCTGGTTGCCAAACCTGCGGCCAAGCCCCGTGCGCCAGGCAAGACTACCAAGAAGGCGGACATCGCATGAGCAGCTCTGAACATCTGGACAGCAGCGCCGCGCCGCTGATCGAACATCTGAAGGAACTGCGCAACCGCATCCTGTATTCGCTGGCGGCATTCGTGGTTTGCTTTGGCATTGGCTATTACTTTTGGGATTACGTGTTCGGATTCCTGGCCAAGCCGTTGTCCGATGTCATGCGGGCGCGCGGCCAGACGCTGAACATGCAGATGATCGCACCGGAGGAGGGCTTCTTTGTCTCGCTGCGAATCGCGGTCTGGGCGGGATTTGCCTTGTCGTTCCCGTTCATCGCCTTTCAATTGTGGCGTTTCGTGGCACCCGGGCTTTACAAGAACGAAAGATATGCCTTTCTGCCCTTCCTGCTTGCCTCGCCCATCATGTTCATTCTGGGAGCAGGTTTTGCCTATCTGGTGATCTTGCCGTTTGCCTTTCAATTTTTTCTGGCGTTTCAGGACTATTTTCAGAGCGCATTGGCGTCAGGTAATCCGCTGGCCAAGGTGTCGGCCAGCGTGGTCTATAACGGATCGCTGGAAAGTTTCTTTTCCCTGACGATGCGTTTTGTGCTGGCCTTTGGCATCTGCTTTCAGTTGCCGGTTCTGCTGACGCTGATGGGGCGGGCGGGCTTGATCTCGTCCAAAGGGCTGATGGCGACGCGGAAATACGCGATTGTGGGGATATTGGTGGTGTCCTCGATGATCGCGCCTCCGGATGTCACCTCGATGCTGATCCTGTTCGCGGCGATCTATCCGCTGTATGAAGTGTCGATCTGGATCATCGTCTATTTCGAACGCCAGCGCGAGGCGCGGGAGCGGGCCGATGGCACCTGGATGGAACCGGACGAATAATGAGTGATCCGCTGACCCGGATCGCCCTGGCGCTGGAGCGGCTGGCTCCGGCACCATTGCCTCCGCCGGATCTGAGCGGTGAGGCGTTTGTCTGGCATGTGGCACCGGACCGGTTGCAGCCGGTGGCGCATGTGTCGCGGGTCGAGATCGGGTTGCTGATCGGGGTGGACCGGTCGCGCGATACACTTTTGGAAAATACCCGGCATTTCGCGCTCGGGCTGCCGGCCAACAACGCGCTGCTCTGGGGCGCGCGGGGGATGGGGAAATCCTCGCTGGTCAAGGCGGTTCATGCGCAGGTGCGCGCCGAAGGCCATGATCTGAAGATCGTGGAGTTGAGCCGCGAAGACCTGCCCTCGGTGCAGCGCCTGCTGGCCCAACTGCGGTTAGCCCCCTGCCGGTTCATCCTGTTCTGCGACGATCTGTCGTTTGCCAGCGACGATCAGCATTACAAATCGCTCAAAGCCGTGCTGGATGGCGGGATCGAGGGGCGGCCGGAGAATGTGCTGTTCTACGCCACCTCCAATCGCCGTCACCTGATGCCGCGCGAGATGATCGAGAATGAACGCTCGACCGCGATCATGCCCGGCGAGGCG
>JAYUGA010000026.1:0-7180 GCA_043738565.1 Rhodobacterales bacterium | reverse complement strand
GCCCGCGTCGTCTCGGCGCACCGCATGCCGGACGACATGTTCCGCTACGCCGAAGCGGCCGCAGGTCGGGGTCTGAAAGCCATCATCGCCGGTGCCGGCGGCGCCGCCCATCTGCCCGGCATGATGGCCTCCAAAACCCGGCTGCCCGTCATCGGCGTGCCGGTACAGACCAAGGCGCTGCATGGCGTCGACAGCTTGTATTCCATCGTCCAGATGCCCAAAGGCTTCCCGGTCGCCACCATGGCCATCGGCCCGACCGGAGCCGCCAACGCGGGCCTGCTTGCCGTCGGCATCCTTGCACTGGGCGACCCCGCCCTCGCCTTGCGCCTTGACGCCTGGCGCCAAGCCCTGTCCGCCTCGATCCCCGACGAGCCCAGCGATGCCTGACCCGCTGCCCCCCGGTTCCACCATCGGCATCTTGGGCGGCGGCCAGTTGGGCCGCATGCTGTCGGTCGCCGCCAGCCGCCTCGGCTACAAATCCCACATTTACGAACCCGCGCAAAATCCGCCCGCCGCCGACACGGCCCATGCCCTGACCACCGCCGCCTATGACGACACCGCCGCCCTCACCGCCTTTGCCGCATCGGTCGATGTCATCACCTACGAATTCGAAAACATCCCCACCGCCGCGCTCGATCTGCTGGAATCGCTGAAACCGATCCGCCCCAACCGCCGCGCCCTGGCCATCTCGCAGGACCGCCTGCTGGAGAAAGACTTTCTGACCGCCCACGGCCTGACCTGCGCCCCCTATGCCGCCGTAGGCTCGCTGTCGGACCTCCACCATGCCATCGCCCGGATCGGCACCCCCGCCATCCTGAAAACCACAAGGCTGGGCTATGACGGCAAGGGCCAGTCCCGCCTGAAATCCGCCGCCGACGCCGAAGCCGCGTACCAGGCTCTCCAAAACGCCCCCGCCGTGCTGGAAGGCTTCATCGCCTTCACCCGCGAGGTTTCCGTGATCGCCGCCCGTGGCCTTGACGGCGCGGTCGCCTGCTACGACCCCGGCGAGAATGTCCACGCAGGCGGCATCCTGCACACCACCACCCTGCCTGCCCGGCTGACCGCAACCCAGCGCACCGACGCGGTGCTGCTGGCCGCCAGGATCCTCAACGCGCTCGATTATGTCGGCGTCATGGGGCTTGAGCTGTTCGTCACCCCGCAGGGGCTGATCGCCAATGAGATCGCCCCCCGCGTCCACAATTCCGGCCACTGGACCCAGAACGGCTGCGCGGTGGACCAGTTCGAACAGCACATCCGCGCCATCACCGGCTGGCCTCTGGGCGACGGCTCGCGCCACAGCGATGTCGTGATGGAAAACCTGATCGGCGACGACATCAACCGCGTCCCGCAGATCGCCCGCGACCGCACTGCCGCCCTGCACCTCTACGGCAAGACCGAGGCGCGCCCCGGCCGCAAGATGGGCCATGTCAACCGGGTAAAACCGCTGAAACCCTGATCACGCCTCTGGCGTATCGGTGTCCTCTTCCCCCCGCTCCAGCCGTTCCCGCGCCGCCTTCGCCATGCCTTCATAGCGGTCGCGGAACTTGTTCAGATGGACCTCCTCCAGCTCCTCCAGATCCATCAGCGCGTTATGGGCGCCTTTGGTCGCCCGGATCAGTTCATCCAGCTTGATCTGGATGGCCTGCGTATCGCGGTTCTGGGTGTTCTGGATCAGGAACACCATCAGAAAGGTCACGACCGTGGTGCCGGTGTTGATCACCAGTTGCCAGGTGTTGGAATAGCTGAACAGCGGCCCCGTCACCCCCCAGACCACGATCACAGCCGTGGCCAGCAAGAACGTGCTCGGCTTGCCACAGAACCGCGACACCGCCTTGGCCAGCCCCGAATAACTCGCACGCATCGCCGCGCCTCCTGTCGCCCGCGTCATCCAGACGCCGTTGCGCCCGACAAAGCAAGCACGGCCTGCACTGCCACAATTGGGTGGACAAACCGGCCCCTTCGCGCCAGCGTGGCGCAAATGAAACACCGCTCGCCGCGCCTCGCCACCCGCGCGCTGATCCTGCATCAGGATCGGCTGCTTCTGGTCAACGCCTATCCCGGCGGGCGGTCGGACCTGTGGTGCGCCCCCGGCGGTGGTGCCGATGTCGGCCATTCGCTGCCCGCCAACCTGATCCGCGAAGTGCATGAAGAAACCGGCCTGACCGTCACCGTCGGCCCGCCCGCCCTGATCAACGAATTCCACGACCCCGCCACCGGCTTTCACCAGGTCGACATCTTCTTCCGCTGCACCGTCACCGCGGGCACGATTGATGCCACCTGGAAAGACCCGGCAAGGATCGTCACCGAGCGGCGCTATTTCAGCCGCGCCGATCTCGACGCAGGGTCGATCCGCTTCAAACCGGACTCGCTCGCGCAGGCCGCCTGGGGCGAGGGCCTGACCTACGACCCGCTTGAACGGCTGGTCCGGTGAGCCGCGCTTTCACCCGTGAAGGCGATGGCGCTTTGGACCCGCTGCCCGACCTGCCGCAATCGCCGTATCCGAACTACGTCACCCCGCGTGGCCTCGCTGCCCTGCAAACCCGCCTGCAGCAGCGCCAGACCAACCTCGCGGCCCTCAAATCCCGCTCCGACCGCCTTGATAAACTGCCCGAGGCCGCCGCCGAACGCGATATCCGCTATCTGGAGGCGCGGCTGCGTTCCGCCATCCTGACCCAGCCTGCGCCGAACCTGGTCGAGGCCGCCTTCGGCCACCGCATCACCGTCACCGACCCCCAGGGCCAGACCACGACCTACGAGATCACCGGCGAGGACGAGGCAGACGCCCCCTCCACCGCATCGCGCCGCATTCCCCCCTCGCCCGCGCCCTGTTGGGGGCGCAAGTTGGCGACGAGGTCACCTGGCGCAAACCCTCCGGCCCGGTCACCCTCACCCTGCAAAGTATTGCCCATGCCGATCCGCAAACTTGACGCCATTGCCGACCGCGCCTTGGTCGATGCCTTCTTCCAGCCGACCGTCGAGTACATCCGCCTTGAACGCGACGCGGCCCCGACGCCCAAGTCACCGCCGAATTCTTCACCGACGTCCCGCCCGGCATCGCCCCCCAAACCAGCCTCCGCATCGGCCTGTTCAACCCCGACCTGATCGGTATCGCTGAGATGTCCTTCGGCTTCCCCACCGCGACAGACGCTTACCTTGGCCTGATGATCATTGCCGCCGCGGCCCGCGGCTCCGGCGCTGGCCAGACCCTGCTGCGCCACCTCGAAGCGCAGGCCCGCAGCCGTGGTGCCCAAAGCCTCTGCCTCGGCGTCCTCGCCGCCAACCCGCGCGACCACGCCTTCTGGACCCGCGAAGGCTTCACCCTCGCCAACCGCCCCGTCACCTTCGGCCCCAAAACCCAACCCGCTCACCGGCAGGTGAAACCGCTCTGACCCATTTTCTGTCTCCAAATATCCGCCCGCGGCAGCGCCCGCCCTCACCCGCCGCGCCGCGGCCAACTGCCCAGGCCCACCCCGCCCAATACCAGTGCGCACGCCAGCCAGAACCCCGGCCCCGGCGCTTCGCCCAGCAGCAACAACCCACCCGCAGAGGCGATCAATGGCACCGACAATTGCGCCACCGCCGCCCGCCCGGCCCCCAACTGCGGCACCACCGCATACCACAGCGCATAGCCCAACCCCGATGTGACCGCCCCCGACAGCACTGCCAGCGCCACACCGGTCACGCTCCACGCCCCCGGCCACACCACCAGCACCAACAGTCCAACCGGCAAAGCCAGCAGAAAATTCCACGCCGTAGCCGCCAGCGCATCGCGCTGCCCGCGCCCGGCCAGCGAATAAACCCCCCAGCCGATCCCGGCCGCCGCCATCAACGCCTCCGCTCCCGGCGACCCGCCCGCAGGTGCCAACAACACCGCCAGCCCCGCCAAAGCCAGCGCCGCCCCCGCCACCCGCGGCACCGGCACCGCTTCCTGCGCTGCCCAGGCCCCGGCAAACATGGTGATCTGCACCACCCCAAACAGGATCAGCGCCCCGGTCCCGGCATCCAGCGCCAGATAAGCCCCCGAGAACCCGAACAGATACACCAGCAGCCCTGCCACCCCTGCGGGCCGCCCGCGCCACCCCGGCCAGATCTGCCCGCGCCGCGCCATCAGCAACAGCGCCAGAAGCGCAGCCCCCGCCGCCAGCCGCACCATCGCAAACATCTGCGGATCAATCCGCCCTGCCCCGACCGCCATCCGGTTCAGCACCGAATTGGCCGCGAACGCCAGCATCGCCAGCCCGGTCAACAGAAACAGCCGCATCGGCTTCCCCCCGTCCCTCGCTCCGCCCATTCATAGCCCCCCGCGTGACCCCGCGCCATCTGACCGGATCCGGCACCCGCCCGACGGCAAGGCCAGAACCACGCGCCAATGGCGCCCCGGAAGATCACGCCCTCACCCCGCGCTCCGGTCGCTCAATACCCTTCAGCGGCGCGGCGGCGCGGTTGAATTTCGGATGATCAACCTGAGCGGCAGAATCACTTGCCGAGGCGATCCGCCTTCGAAGATGATCTGGGCCGCGACCCGGCCCTTCTCGACACTGGGCTGCGCGATCGTGGTCAGCGGTGGATCTGCAAGGGCAAGCTGCGGCGGATCGTCGAACCCCACCACCGACAGATCGCGCGGCACGGCGATATTGCGGCGCTTGGCTTCCGCCAATACGGCGAGGTCTTGGGTGTCCCCCAAAGCGATCACCGCCGTTGCCTCGGGCGCATTGTCGAAGAGCAGCGCCGCGCCCGCCAAAGCGCCGCCGAAGGTCGTCGTGTCGGCAGAACCGCCAAAGACCTCCACGATCGGCACGTCGTCGATCGAAATCCCGACCCCGGCCAGAACCTCGGCAACACCGGCCAGCCGCTCCCAGTCGCTGGGATAACCGCTGTCAAGCCGGGGCCGCGCGCCGCCCGGAAGGTGCAGGATCGGCAGGCTGTCGCTTTGTCGCAAGACCGACAGGACGGCAAAGCGACGGTGACCCAGGTCGACCAGGTGTTGCGCGGCCTGCCGCGCGCCATCGCGATCATCAATCCTGACCGAGTTGATCTGTGGCCCGCCATCGGCGTCCATCACCACGAACGGCAACTTTTGGCGGCGGGCGGGCTCGATCATCTCGACTTCCTCCAGGCTGTTGAGAATGAAGCCATCGACCAGAGCGTTTCGGATACTTCTGGCCTTCTTGCCGCCGACCCCCGACACCAGGTGCATGGCGGCGCCATAGTCTTCGCAGACCTCGGCGACGCCGGTGAGAAAATCCCGCATGTACGGATGGCTGAAGGCGATGCCGATCCCGAAAGCGCCGGGCGGCACAATGCCAATCGCATTGGCTTTGCCCCCGCTCAGCAGGCGGCCTTTGGGGTCGGCCCCACTATAGCCCAGACAGCGTGCGGCCTCCTCGACCCGCTGGCGCAGGTCCGGGCGCACGCGGTCCGGCCAGTTGAAGACATTGGACACTGTCGCCTTCGAAACACCCGCCGCCGCCGCGACGTCGGCCAATCTTGCTGGTTGGTTCATTCTCTTTTGTACCGGTTCAAACTGAGCTTGACTTTCGACAAGACTTGACTATTCTGCTACTTGAACCGGTTCAAATCCCATTGATCCAGCACAGTCCAAGAATACATGATTTGCAGAAGGGTTCAATCCATCGGGAGGTACAGATGATCAGGATCGCAGCCGCCGTGGTTTTCTTCCAGTTCTCGCTCAATCTCGCCCAGGCCGAAGTCAATTTGGTGCAGGTGCCGGTCGCCTGTGGCCCAGCAGCCGAGATGTACGACCTCTTGCACAAGTACATGCCCGGGATGTCGAATATTGGCAAAGGCAGCGATGGGCGCGGCCAGGATGTTGCGGTTTTGTTTACCGGACCCGAACACTGGGCGCTGGTCGCAACGACGAACGCGAACTTGCTCTGCGTCGTGGCGTCCGGCAGCAACTGGACTGCCGTGCAGGCAGCCCCGGACGCGCAATTCTGACCCACCGATCAAGGGCACCGCAGTTTGACCAACAAAAAGGGCCCCGTCACCGGAGCCCTCCTTCAATTCATATTGCGGAAAGGATCACATCATCCCGTCCATGCCGCCCATGCCGCCCATGCCGCCGCCGCCAGCCGAGGCTTTCGGCTCCGGACGATCCGCGATCATGGCTTCGGTGGTGATCAACAGGCCCGCAACCGAAGCCGCGTCTTCCAGCGCGATCCGCACCACCTTGGCCGGGTCGATCACGCCGAACTTGAACATGTCGCCATATTCTTCGGTCTGCGCGTTGAAGCCAAAGGTCTTGTCTTTCGACTCGCGAACCTTGCCAGCCACCACGGCACCATCAACGCCCGCGTTCTGGGCGATCTGGCGCAGCGGAGCCTCCAGTGCCCGGCGCACGATGCCGATCCCGGCATCCTGATCCGGGTTCACACCCTTGAGGCCGTCCAGCGACGTGGCAGCCTGCATCAGCGCCACGCCTCCGCCGACGACGATACCTTCCTGCACCGCCGCACGGGTCGCATTCAAGGCGTCGTCAACCCGGTCCTTGCGCTCTTTCACTTCGATCTCGGTCATGCCGCCGACCTTGATCACCGCAACCCCGCCCGCCAGTTTGGCCACGCGCTCTTGCAGCTTTTCCTTGTCGTAATCCGACGTGGTGTCTTCGATCTGCTGCCGGATCTGCGCCACCCGGGCCACGATCTCGGCCTTGACGCCAGCGCCATCAATGATGGTCGTGTTGTCCTTGGTGATCGAAACCTTCTTGGCACGGCCCAGCATGTCGAGCGTGACATTTTCCAGCTTCATGCCCAGATCATCGGAAATCACCTGACCCCCGGTCAGCACGGCGATGTCCTGCAACATGGCCTTGCGACGATCACCAAAGCCCGGCGCCTTGACGGCGGCGATTTTCAACCCGCCGCGCAGCTTGTTGACGACCAGCGTGGCCAAAGCCTCGCCTTCGACGTCTTCCGAGATGATCAGCAGCGGCTTCTGGCTTTGGATCACCGCTTCCAGCAACGGAACCATCGGCTGCAAGGAACCCAGCTTTTTCTCGTGCAGCAAGATCAGCACGTCTTCCAGATCGGCAACCATCTTGTCGGCGTTGGTGACGAAATAGGGCGACAGATAGCCGCGGTCGAACTGCATGCCTTCGACGACTTCGGTTTCGGTCTCCAGACCCTTGTTTTCCTCGACGGTGATCACGCCCTCGTTGCCG
>JAYUGA010000025.1:0-18502 GCA_043738565.1 Rhodobacterales bacterium | reverse complement strand
TGGCGCAGGCTTTTGCGCTGAAGGACTGGATCAGTTGCCGCAAGGCCGGGCGTGTCACCAGCTATGAACTGTCGGCCACCGGACGCGCCGCGCTGAAGCGGATGATCGACGCGGAAGAGGCGGGTCGTCTGGGAATGGCAGAGGCGGCGACGCCGTTTGGCGACCAGCACCGCGAATGGGGCGAGCGTGATGTGGCGGGCGAGGATGGCCCGCGCCGCATCCGCTATAACCTGGCGGAAAGCCCGGTGGCGGTGCTGGGGCGGCGGCGTGAGAAGGATGGCCGCATTTTCCTGGAACCCGACCTGATCGAAGCCGCCGAGCGGTTGCGTGAGGATTTCGAACTGGCGCAGATGGGGCCGCGGGTGGCGCAGAACTGGGAACGCTTTCTGACCGGCAGCGACCGGGATGGCTTTCGGTCTGACTCCGGGGGTGCCGAAGGCCCGCGGGCGGCGCGGGACCGGGTGGCGGTAGCGCTGCGCGATCTGGGGCCGGGTCTGGGCGACGTGGCGCTGCGGGTGTGCTGCTTTCTGGAGGGGATCGAGGCGGCGGAACGCCGGATGGGCTGGGCGGCGCGCTCGGGCAAGATCGTGCTGCGCATCGCGTTGCAGCGGCTGCGGCGGCATTATGACGAAGCTTATGGCCGCTCCGGCCCGCTGATCGGGTAGGTCACGAGGGCGGCACCCCCGGTGCCGCCCCGGCTTCTGTGCATGGCGCCCATCTTTTCCGGCACTTCGGCCGACCGTGCCGCAACCCTGCCGGGAAATTTGGCCAGATCATCCTGCTTTCTTGATCGTCGTCGCGGCCCCGCGGAACTTGCGTTCCGCCGTCTCATAGGCTTTGGCTATCGCCGCGATCATCTTTTCAATCTTGTCCTTGTCTTTGGACACATCCAGCGTCTTGCCGAACTTGCCGACAGCGGTCAGATATTGGTCATTCACCTCTTTGACCTTTTCCAGTTCGGTCTTGGCGGTCTTGAGGAAGGGCAGGGCCTTTTCAATACCGCCAACTGCCGCCTCGATGGCCGAGGTGCAGGCCTTTTCGACCCGCTTGGCCCCGGCAACCGCCTTGGTGAAATTCGACTTGATGTTGCGGTCGACAAAAAGCTGCGGCAGTTCGGTGGCTTCCTTGGCCTTTTCCTGTTCGACCGGGGCCTGTTTCATGATCGTGGCAACCGTCTTCTGGAAATTCCTGGCATAGTTCAGGATCGCCGAATTGACCCGTTCTCCGTAATATTTGCTGCATTTGATCAGGTCTTTCTGATCGGCAATGGTCTGATCCAGCAGCGCCTCAATGTCCTTCTTGGTGGCAGAGCTGTCCTTGCGAGGCTTCAAGTCCTTCTCGATGGTGGCCTGCATCTTGCCAACGCTGGCCGCGATATTGCCCGCCTCCAGAGAGAAACTCTCGAAGGCGCGGGTGGCCTCGGTCAGCATGCTGGCCGCGGTGTCCAACAGGCCCAGTGCCTGTTTGAAACCCTTGTCCTTGACGAAATCGGCCAGACCGGTCCCGGTCACGCCATTCTTGCGCGCCGTCACCATGCTTTCCGCCAGGTTCATCTCGCCTTGCGAACAGTTGGCACGCGCCGTGCCCATGCGCTTGCTGACGGCTGCCGCCTCCGAATAAGCGTGGCTCTTGATCGAAGGCGCCAGCTTCTTGTAGTCGGATTCAAACTTGTCCTATTCCTTGGCCATAAACCTTCCCTCCAAAATGAGTATAGGTGCCATGCACCTTGTCCGCCCCGTGCCGCATAGGAACAACTTTTCATCCGGTGCGTCAAAGGATATGTCCTGATCCAAGCCATGCCGCCAAAGGAGCCTGCGTTGTCCCCCCGCGACCTGAAACTGCCGCAAGAGCGTCACCCCGAAAAGGCGCATCGGCCCGACAATGTGCAGCCGAAAAAGCCGGACTGGATCCGGGTCAAGGCCCCCAATTCCGAAGGCTACAAACGCACCCGGGATATCTTGCGCCAGAAAAAGCTGGTGACGGTCTGCGAAGAGGCGGGCTGTCCCAATGTCGGCGAATGCTGGAGCCAGGGCCACGCCACCATGATGATCCTGGGCGACATCTGCACCCGCGGCTGTTCGTTCTGCAACATCGCCACTGGCAAGCCCCGCGCTGCGGACGCGTTCGAGCCGGGCCGCGTCGCCTATGCGGTGGCCGAACTGGGGCTGAAGCATGTCGTGGTGACCAGCGTGGACCGCGATGATCTGGAGGATGGCGGGGCGGAACATTTCGCCATGACGATCCGCGCTATCCGCCGCCATGCACCCGACACCACCATCGAAATCCTGACGCCCGATTTCCTGAAATGCCCGCCCTCGGCGGTGGAAGCCGTCGTTACCGCCCGCCCGGATGTGTTCAACCACAACCTTGAAACCATCCCCGGCCTCTATCCCGAGGTCCGCCCCGGTGCTCGCTATTTCGCCTCGCTGCGGCTGTTGCAAAGGGTCAAGGAACTCGATCCGACGCTGTTCACGAAAAGTGGCATCATGGTTGGTCTGGGCGAGGATCGTCAGGCCGTGCTGCAGGTGATGGACGACCTGCGCGCGGCGGATGTCGACTTTCTGACCATCGGCCAGTATCTGCAACCGACGCCCAAACACCACCGCGTCGACCGCTTCGTGACGCCGGACGAGTTCAAATCCTATGAAGCCGCCGCTTTTGCCAAAGGCTTCCTGATGGTCTCCGCAACCCCGCTCACCCGGTCAAGCTATCACGCCGGGGATGATTTTGCCCGGCTGCGCACGGCGCGGATGGCGAAACTGGGGCAGGTCTGAGCCTTTCATTTTGGCCCAAATATCCCCGCCGGAGGCTCCTGGTTGATGAAGATCAGGACGGTGGGATCAAGGCCTGCGATATGTCCTGAAACACCGGCATCGCCTCCAGCGCCGCGCAATGTCTGGTCAGGGCGGGGCAGGCGGTCAGGTCCAGCACGCCGGGATGCGCGTCGCGGGCAAAACGCAAGGCACAGGCGACGGCGATGTCGGCATGGCTCACGCGTTCGCCGAACCAGTGCGGTGCCGGTCGGGTGGCGCGGTCCGCTTCCAGCATCGCCAAACACCGACCGCGGGCGATGCTCGAACGTCAGGCCATACAGCGTCAGCGCAATGCCGACGCGGCGCACGAAGGGACTGTCATATTGGCCAATCAGGATCATGGCACCGCCGGCACCGCTTTGAGATAGGCGACAACCTCCCGCACATCCACCGTTGGCAGCTTTGCCATATTGTCCACCACATGCGCCATCGTGCCGCCGACAGAATCGAAACTCGGGGTGAATCCGGTGGTCAGATAGGCGAAAATCTCATCCCCGGTCCACTTGAGTTCTCCCGGCGTGATGTTCGGCACCCGGCCCTTGCCATCCAGCACCGCAGCGCCGCCCAGCCAGTTGGATGTCTGCAAACCGCCCAGCAGGTTGCGCGGCGTGTGGCATTCGCCGCAATGGGCCATCGCCTCGGCAATATAGCGGCCGCGCGCCACGTCGGGCGTCAGGCTGCCTTGCAAAACATAGGCATCCGAACCGAACAGGAATTTCCAGCCACCCAAAAAGCGGCGGATGTTGAATGGGAACGCCACCTGATGTGGCAGGCTGGCAGTGGCTGAGGGCGGCAGCGTGTCCATGAAGGTCTTCAGATCGAGCACGTCTTGCGGCAGCATTTTGGCATAGGCGACATAGGGCATCGCCGGGAATACATGCTGATTGTCCGGCGTCACCCCGTCCTGCACGGCACGCACAAACTCGACCAGCGACCATTCGCCAATGCCCTGATCCGGGTCGGGCGAGATATTGGGGGCCAAAAATGTGCCGAAAGCCGTGGGGAAACTCTGCCCGCCCGCCAGCACGAGTTGTGCCGCGCCCGTGGCACCCGGGGCCATGTGGCAGGAGGCGCAGCCAGCGGCCTGGAACACCTGCTCGCCCCGCGCCTTGTCGCCGGTCAGCCCGGCAAAACCGTCCATGCCGCGCGGATGGGGCATGGTGACGACATAGAACAGCGCCAGGCCCAGCATCCCCAGGGCAATCACGATCTTGATCAGGCGGGACATTGGCGGCTCCTGTGGCGGCTCCTGTGGCGGTTCCTGTGGCGGTTCCCTTGGCGGCGGCCCGGTCAAGGGTGGCATGGCGCATCCCGTTGGGCAAGTCTCAGGGTTTGGGCAGCCGGATCCGGCCATTGACGCGCAGCCAGTCGGGCCAGCCCCAGAAATGCTCGATCCCGACAAGGATCAGGCAAAGCGCCACAACCACCGCCCAGAGGATCACCCGCTGCCGGGAGGGCGGATGACGGACCCAGCGGGCCATGCGGATCAGCCAGAGCGGGTTCACGGGCAACCTTTCCGATGCATCGGTAAGGTGCGTCACATGACGCACCTTACGTTGAGGACAGCGCCGGTTCAGTAAAGCGCACCTTGCCGATATAGGGCAGGTTGCGGTTTCTTTGGGCAAAGTCGATGCCATAGCCCACGACAAATTCGTCCGGTATCTCGAACCCGGTCCAGGTCGCCCTGACCTTCACTTCGCGCCGCGACGGCTTGTCCAGCAGGGCACAGACCTCCAGCCGCGCCGGTTCGCGCGACCGCAACAGGTTGACCACATGGTGCAGCGTAAAGCCGGTATCGACGATGTCTTCCACCACCAGCACGTCGCGCCCGGCAATCTCGCCCCGAAGGTCTTTCAATATGCGCACCTCGCGCGACGAATGCAGTGCGTCACCATAGGATGAGGCTTCCAGAAAATCGACCTCGACCGGCAGGTCGATCTCGCGCACAAGGTCGGCGATAAACACGAACGAGCCGCGCAGCAGGCCGACCACAACCAGCTTGTCGCAGCCCCTGAAATGCTGGGTGATCTCACGCGCCAGCACCTCGACGCGCGCGGCAATCGCCTTGGCAGAGATCATCTGGTCGATCACATAGGCCCGTTGCGGCATGACATCCCCTTGATTTCTGCGCCCCGCCTACCCAAAAGCATGTGGCAAGCCAGAGCAAGAGTGATCATGCCGCGCCACCACGAAACCCGCCTGCTGCCCTATAGCGCGGCGCAGATGTATGACCTGGTGGCCGATGTGGCGCGCTACCCCGAATTCCTGCCGTGGAACTCTGCCGCCCGCATCCGGACCCGTGGTCCTTGCGAGGGCGGCGAGGTGATGGAGGCCGATCTGGTGATCTCCTTCAAGCTGTTCCGCGAACGCTTTGGCAGCCGGGTCACGTTGCTGCCGGGGCAAGGGCGGATCGTGACCGAATATCTGGACGGCCCGTTTCGCCACCTCAAATCGGTCTGGACCTTTGCCGACCGTGATGCGGGCTGCGCGGTGACGTTCGATGTGGATTTCGAGTTTCGCAATGTCCTGTTGGCCGGGGTGATCGGTCTGGTGTTCAACGAGGCGATGGCCCGGGTGGTCCGGGCGTTCGAGGCACGCGCCAAGGCGCTGTATGGGGCCTGACCGTCAGGCCAGCGCCGCCGCCAGCAGTGCCAGCGCATGATCCCGCGCCGCCCTCCGCACCTGGGCGCGGCCCAAGGCGCCGAATTCTACCGTCTCGACCTGTGTGGGCCTGGCCGCCAGAGCCACCGCGAAGCAGACGCGGCCCTCTGGCTTGAACTCTGAGCCACCCGGTCCGGCGATGCCGGTGATGGCGACGGCGAGCGTGGCGGTGGAATGGGTCAGCGCCCCCTCTGCCATCTCGACCGCCACCGCCTCGGATACCGCGCCATGCGCGGCCAAAGTCACTGGGCTGACCCCCAGCATCGCCCCTTTGGCCGCGTTGGAATAGGTGACAAAGCCGCAGTCAAACACGTCCGATGACCCGGCCACATCGGTCAAAGCTGCCGCCACCATGCCGCCGGTGCAGCTTTCGGCGGTGGCGATGGTGACGCCCTTGGCCCGCGCCCTTTGCAGAAGGTCGGCCAACGCAGTCATTTCAGCAAGAACAGCGCCCCATGCGCCACCCCTGCCGCTAAAACCGTGGCGATTCCGGCGAAAACCCCGGCGAAAAGATCATCCAGCATCACCCCGGCCGGATCGTGCCTGCGGTCCATCCGCCCGATGATGCCGGGTTTCCAAATATCGAACAGCCGGAAGAACACAAACGCCGCGACCCAGCCGGGGTAAGGCATCCAATCGGTCCAGCCGCGCCACCAAAAGGCGGCAGCCGGGAACAACAGGGCAATCCACTGACCCGCCACTTCGTCGATCACGATTTCTGACGGGTCTTCGCCGGGACGGTTAGCAAGCTCGACCTGACAGGCCCAGAACCCCAGCACCGTCACCGCCGCGGCGGCCGCCACCAGCACCGGAAAGCCCAGATAGCGCAGGATCACCAGCCCCAAGCCAATCGCCACCGCTGACCCCCAGGTGCCAGCGGCAGGGCGCATGAGGCCCGCGCCAAAGAATATCGTCAAAAGCCGTGTCATGCCTGCACCAAGGTTGCGGTTGCGATGGCGGCGATGCCTTCCTCGCGCCCGGTGAAGCCCAGACGTTCGGATGTGGTGGCCTTGACGCTGATGCGGTCCGGCTCCACCGCCAGAATGCTAGCCAAAGCCTGCCGCATGGCAAGGGCATGCGGAGCCACCTTCGGCCGTTCGCAGATCAAGGTTACGTCTGCATTCGCCAGATTGAAGCCCCTTGCCGCAATCCGCCCCGCCGCATGGGTCAGGAAAATATGGCTGGCCGCCCCTTTCCATTGCGGGTCGGACGGCGGAAAATGCCGGCCAATGTCGCCTTCTGCCAAAGCGCCGTAAATCGCATCGGTCAGCGCGTGCATCCCCACATCGGCATCGGAATGGCCGAGCAACCCCCGGTCATGCGGCACCATGATCCCGCACAGCCAGACGTGATCGCCCGGACAGAACGCATGCACGTCAAAGCCGTTGCCCAGCCGCACATCCATGTCCCGCCCTTTCAGCATCGCTTCTGCCCTGGCGAAATCGCTGGCAAATGTCAGTTTCAGATTGGCCTCGTCGCCGGCGACAATCGCCACATCCAGCCCCGCCGCCCGCGCCACTTCGACATCATCCGCCGCCTCGCCCTGAAACTGGCGGTGTGCGCTGAGGATTTCTGCAAGTTGAAAGCCTTGCGGTGTCTGCGCCCGATACAGGCCGGCGCGGTCGCGGGTGCCCGTCACCAGCCCGTCCGCCCCGGTCCATAACGCATCCGTGACCGCTAGGGCCGGGGCGGCAGCCGGATGAGTTTCCAGCGCCGCCAGAACCCGTGCGATCAGCGCCGCCGACACCAAAGGCCGCGCCCCGTCATGGATCAGCACCCGCGTCACTCCGCGCCCCACCAGAGCCTCCAGCGCGTTGCGCACCGAAGCGGTGCGGGTCGCGCCCCCCTCGATCAACTCCACCCCCAGCCGCGCAGCAAGCGCCCGGTCGTCGGGGTGGATCACCAGAACCCGGGCCATCCCGGCGAATGCCGCGAGGGAATGCACCACCACGGTCATGCCCCCCAGTATCTGCCATTGCTTAGGCAACTCCCCCCCGGCGCGGGTTCCGCGACCGGCGGCGACGATGATGGCGGCTGTGGTCATGCCCGCTCCTTGAACCAGACCCCTCAATAGGCCAGCGCCCTGCTGCTGACAATCGGTCGCAAATTGAGGCGGTATTGCGCAATATTTAGGCATTGCTCGAATTTCAGGCAAAATGATGCCGACACGGCTTTGCCATTCCGGGTGGGAAGCCCTAGTTAGGAGAGGACACGAAAGGATCTGCGGTGCAACTGGGCGACCTTACCTTGACGCCACCGGTACTGCTGGCACCGATGGCCGGCATTACCGATCTGCCGTGGCGGCGGTTGGTGGCGTCGTTTGGCGCTGGTCTGGTGGTGTCCGAAATGGTGGCCAGCCAAGAGGTGGTGCAGGCCAAGCCCTTGGCCCGCGCCCGCGCCGAACTGGGTTTCGGCGAACAGGCGACCTCGGTGCAACTGGCCGGGCGCGAGGCCTATTGGATGGCCGAAGCCGCGCGATTTGTCGAAGGGCAGGGGGCGCGGGTCATCGACATCAACATGGGCTGCCCGGCCAAACGGGTGACAACCGGCGCTTGCGGGTCGGCGCTGATGAAGGACCTCGCCCACGCGCTGAACCTGATCGAAGCGGTGGTGGGCGCGGTCAAGGTGCCCGTCACCTTGAAGACCCGGCTTGGCTGGGACGACGGCAACCTGAACGCCGCCGAACTGGCGCAGATGGCCGAAGCGGCGGGCGTCCGGATGATCACCATCCACGGTCGCACCCGCAACCAGTTCTACAAAGGCCACGCCAACTGGACCGCCATCGCCCGGGTCAAACAGGCGGTGCGCATCCCGGTGATAGCCAATGGCGACATTACAGATGCGACGAGCGCCCGCGCCGCACTCGTCGCATCCAGCGCGGATGGCGTGATGATTGGTCGCGGGGCGCAAGGGGCGCCGTGGCGGCTGGCGCAGATTTCCCATGCGCTTTACGGCACGCCCGCGCCAAAAATCCCGCAAGGCGCCGACCTTGCCGACATGATCGCGGGCCATTACGAGGCGATGCTGTCCCATTACGGTGCCGATCTTGGCCTGCGCGTCGCCCGCAAACATCTGGGCTGGTATCTGGAGTCGGCGGGGATTGCCGATCAGCGCGGTGCCCTGATGACCGCCGCCACCCCCGCCGCGACCCTGCGCCTGATCGCCAGCGCCTTCAACGCGGCGGAAAGGCGGGCCGCATGAGCGATGCCGTGCCAAGCCCCGGTGCGATCTGGGCCTCGCTGCCGATGCCCGCGCTGCTGATCGACCTGACCGATCACATCCTTGCCGCCAATCCCGCCGCCGAAACCTTCCTGAACGCCTCGGCCCGCACGGTCATTGGCCAGTTGGTAACAGACCGCCTGACCATCGATGCGCCCTTGAGCGCGGCGTTGCAGCGTGCCCGCGACAATCAGGCCGACCTTTACATCAACGATGTCAACGTCGGCTCCAGCGAGCGGGCCATGCGATGCACGATCCAGATCGCGCCGCTCAGCGATGATCCCGACACGTTGCTCCTGCTGATTTCGCCCCGCGTCATTGCCGACCGTCTGGGCCGCGCGATGAACGCCACGACCGCCGCCAAATCCGCCATCGGCATGGCCGAAATGCTGGCGCATGAGATCAAGAACCCACTGGCCGGTATCTCTGGCGCGGCGCAATTGCTGGCGATGACCCTGCCCGCTGAAGACCGCGAGATGACCGATCTGATCGTCGAGGAAACCCGCCGCATCGTCAAACTGCTGGAACAGGTTGAACAATTCGGCAATCTGCGCAGCCCCGACCGCCGCGCCGTCAACATCCACGACGCGCTGGACCGGGCCAGACGCTCCGCCCAGATCGGGTTTGCCGCCCATATGATGATTGTCGAGGATTACGACCCTTCGCTGCCGGCCACCTATGCTGACCCCGACCAGTTGATGCAGGTCTTCCTGAACCTGATCAAGAACGCGGCAGAGGCGGCCAAGGGCCGCCACGGCACCATCCGCCTGCGCACGTTCTATGACCTGTCGCTGCGCCTGCGCCGCAAGGATGGCTCGGGTGGCACCTTGCCGTTGCAGGTCGAAATCATCGACGATGGCCCCGGCATTCCGCCCGACATCGCGGGCAACATCTTTGAACCCTTTGTATCCGGGCGCGAAAACGGCACCGGGCTGGGTCTGGCGCTGGTGTCCAAGATCATGACCGATCACGGCGGCTGGATCGGCGTGGAATCCCTGCCCGGCAAGACGGTGTTCCGGCTGTCACTGCCGACGGCCCCCAAAAACAATGCATTGAAGGAGAACGTTTGATGGATGGCACTGTATTGGTCGCAGACGACGACCGCACGATCCGCACGGTGCTGACCCAGGCTTTGACGCGGGCGGGCTGCAAGGTTCACGCGACGTCCAGCCTGATGACGCTGATGCGTTGGGTCGAGGAAGGCAAGGGCGATCTGGTAATCTCTGATGTGATCATGCCCGATGGCAACGGGCTGGAGGCGCTGCCGCGCATCTCGCGCATCCGCCCCGGCCTGCCGGTGATCGTGATTTCGGCGCAGAACACCATCATGACCGCGATACAGGCGGCCGAGGCAGAGGCGTTCGATTATCTGCCGAAACCGTTCGATCTGCCTGACCTGATGAAACGTTCGGCCCGGGCACTGGACCAGAAACGCCGGGTTGCCGCCGCCGTGGTGGCGCAGGTCCGCGAACCCGGCGACGATCTGCCGCTGGTCGGGCGCACTGCCGCCATGCAGGCGCTGTACCGGTTGATCGCCAAGGTGATGAACACCGATCTGCCGGTCCTGATCAGCGGCGAATCGGGCACCGGAAAGTCGTTGATTGCGCGGGCCATCCACGATTTCTCGGACCGCCGTTCGCAACCCTTCGTTCTGGCCCAAGCCGCCGATCTGGCGGGCGTCGATGGCATCGCGGGCCTTTTGACCAAAGCCCGTGGCGGCTCGCTGCTGATCGACGAGGTTGCCGATTTTGACGATGACGGGCAGGCGCGGCTGGTCCGCATGCTGGATGTCGCCGATGATCACGCCCCGCGCATCCTTGCCACCTCGCAGGTCGATCTGGCCCAGCGGGTCGAAGAGGGGCGGCTGCGCAAGGACCTGTTCTACCGCCTCGGCGGCGTCACCATCGGCGTGCCGCCCCTGCGCGAACGGGTCGAGGATATCGGGCTTTTGGCCGACCATTTCCTGGCAAGGGGAGAGCGGGAAATCGGCACCGCCCGCCGCCTGTCGCCCGAGGCGCGCAACATGATGCGGGTCTACCCGTGGCCCGGCAACGTGCGCCAATTGGAGAACGTGCTGAAACGCCTGCTCGTCACCTCCTCCGAACCCGACATTGCGCCGGGAGAGCTGGAATCCGCCCTGGGTGGCGTGCAACCCATCGAGCCGACCCGCGCCGGCATGGTCGAGAACGAGAAACTCTCGGCCTCGGTCGCGCGCCACCTGAAACGCTATTTCGACCTGCACAACGGCCAGTTGCCGCCCGCTGGCGTCTATGACCGCATCCTGCGCGAGGTCGAACTGCCGCTGATCGAGATAGCGCTGGATGCGACGGCCGGAAATCAGGCGCGCTGCGCCGACCTGCTGGGCATCAATCGCAATACTTTGCGCAAGAAGATCACCGACCTCGATATCCGCGTGACACGCCGCCGCAAACTGATGTAAAACCGCAACAGCAAGCGTGTTGCGGGGGATGCGTCACCCGAAAGACACCACATGTGGCGGGCAGGACACCATGTCGGGCCCAATTTCGGGGCGGAGCGAGTGCAAAGAGCGGCAAACGGCAATCCCTGGCTGATCCGCCTGACCCGGCTGCGTCGTCAGCGCCGGGTGCAGACGGGCATGACCTTCGGGCTGGTGTTTTTAGGCCCTTTGCTGACGGTGGCGACCTTTCTGGCGCTCGGCCCGCTGAGTCAGGGCGCATCCTCGCCAACGCTGCGGCTGATCATGCTGGCCGATCTGGTCTATGTGCTGGTGCTGACCGCTATGGTGGTGCGCCGGATCGTGCAGATGGTGGCCGACCGTAGGCGTCAGTCCGCCGGATCCCGTCTGCACCTGCGGCTGACCAGCATCTTCGCCATCGTTGCGCTGATTCCCACCATTCTGGTCGCGGTGTTCGGCGTGTTGACCGTGAACATCGGGCTGGAGGGTTGGTTTTCGGACCGGGTCCGCTCGGTGGTAGGTGCCTCGCTGGAGGCGGCACAGGGCTATGAGGCCGAACAAAGCGCCACGCTGACCGACGATGCATTGGCCTTGGCGGTGTTTCTGAACGATGCCAAGGCACAAAGTTTTGCGATGGATGACGGCTCGGTGCGGCCCTTGCTGGCGCAGGGGCAGGCGGCGATCCAGCGCGGGCTGAAAGAGGTTTATCTGATCAATGCGACTGGCATGCTGAAGACACGCGGCGAAAAGAGCTATCTCTTTGATTTCGAACAACCCAGCGCCGCCCAGATTGCCCGCGCCCAAAGTGGCGAGACGGTGCTGATCCAGGACTGGCCCAACAACGAATTCCGCGCTCTGATCAATCTGTCGGCCTTTCCCGACCGGCTTTTGTATGTCTCGCGCACCGTCGATGGCACCATTCTTGGGCTGCTTGACGAAACCCAGCAAACGGCGGCGTTGTATCAACAACTGGAAAGCGACCGGGGCAAAGTCCTGTTCAACTTTGGCCTGTTATACCTTGGCTTTGCAGTAATCCTGATCGTTGCCGCCGTCTGGGGGGGGCTTTGGTTCGCCGAACGTCTGGCGCGTCCGGTGGGGCGTCTGGCAGGGGCCGCACAGCGGGTCGGTGACGGCGATCTGGATGTGCAGGTGGCCGAGGAAGACGGCGACGACGAAATCGCCATGCTCGGGCGGCTGTTCAACCAGATGACGCGACAGTTAAAAGGCCAGCGGCAGGCGCTGATGGAAAGCCACGAACAGACTGAGGGCCGTCGCCGCCTGTTCGACTCGGTGCTGTCCAACGTCACCGCCGGAGTGATCGGGTTGGACGCCGAGGGCCGCATCGACTTTGTGAACCGCGCCGCGATGCGCCTGCTGGACCTGGCCAGCGAGGTTGCGACCAATGCCGCCCTGACCGAGACGGTTCCCGAATTCGACAGCCTTTTCCAACGCCTGCAAGCCGATACTGGCTCCGCCGTGCAAGACGAAGTCCGCCTGACCCGGCGTGGCAAGCTGGAAAGCCTGCTGGTGCGGATGAGCGAGAGGCGCAGCGATGCCGGGGTCGAAGGCTTCGTGGTCGCCTTCGACGACGTGACCGACCTTGTATCCGCGCAACGGATGGCTGCCTGGGGTGACGTTGCCCGCCGAATCGCCCATGAAATCAAGAACCCGCTGACCCCGATCCAGCTCAGCGCCGAACGGATCAAGCGCAAATACCGGGGCCAGGTCAGCGATCCCGAAGAACTCGAGGCCTATACCGATGTCATCGTGCGCCAGACCAACGATCTGCGCCGCATCGTCGACGAGTTTTCCAAATTCGCCCGCATGCCGGAACCCGAACGCCGCGAAACCGACCTGACCGCCCTTGTGAAAGCCGCCGTGATGCTTCAGGAAAACGGTCAGCCCGGTGTGAAATTTGCACGCGTCTTGCCCGACAAACCCGACCTCATCGAAATTGATGCGACCATGATTGGCCAGGCCCTGACAAACCTGATTAAGAACGCCGGGGAAGCCATTGAAGATGTTCGTGCAAATCAGATGCGCTTTGGTTATGTTCCAGAAATAAGGATTAGCCTTGTGTCCGGTGAAACCCATTCCACCATCACCATCGCCGACAATGGCACCGGCCTGCCGTCCGATCGTTCGCGCCTGTTCGAACCCTATGTGACAACGCGCGAAAAGGGCACCGGGCTGGGGCTGCCCATCGTCAAGAAGATCATCGAGGAACACGGCGGCACGCTGATATTGACCGACGCGCCGGTATTTGACGGCAACGATCACGCGGGCGCGATGGCGGAAATCCGCCTGCCACGCGCCACACGCGCCAGACCAATGGTCTTGCGCCCACAAAGTCTGGGGGGAACATGAGCAGCATTCTGATTGTCGACGACGAAAAAGATATCCGCGAACTGATCGGCGATATTCTGAAGGACGAGGGCTATGCCATTCGTCTTGCAGGAAATTCCGACGATTGCATGACACAGATCAACGCCGAATTGCCCAGCCTGATGATCCTAGATATCTGGCTGAAAGACAGCCGGATGGACGGGATCGACATCCTGAAAACCGTCAAGCGCGACAACCCCGATGTGCCGGTGGTGATCATCTCGGGTCACGGTAACATCGAGATTGCGGTCGCTGCCATCAAACAGGGCGCTTACGATTTCATCGAGAAGCCGTTCAATATCGACCAGTTGATGGTCGTCGTCGCCCGCGCGATGGAAACCTCGCGCCTGCGCCGGGAAAATGCCGAATTGCGGCGGCGTGATGTGACCGGATCGGATATGCTTGGATCAAGTCCGTCGTTCAAGGGTCTGAAATCACAACTGGAAAAGGTGACGAAGTCCAACGGCCGCGTCATGCTGACCGGCCCCGCCGGCTCGGGCAAGGAACTCGCCGCCCGCTTCATCCACACCAATTCCAACCGCGCTACCGCGCCCTTTGTTTCGGTTTCTTCCGCCACGATCGAACCAGAACGCATGGAAGAGGTGCTGTTTGGCCGCGAAACTGCCGAGCGGGGCGTTGAAAAGGGCCTGCTGGAACAGGCCCACGGCGGCGTGGTCTATTTCGACGAAGTGGCCGATATGCCCTTGGGAACCCAGTCGAAAATCCTCCGCGTGCTGACCGAACAGCAGTTCACCCGCGTGGGCGGTGCCGACAAGGTGCGGGTCGATCTGCGCGTCGTCTCCTCGACCTCGCGCGAATTGCGCGGCGAAATCGCGCAAGGCCGCTTCCGGCAGGAGTTGTACGACCGCCTGAACGTGGTGCCAATCCCGGTGCCCAGCCTGGAGGATCGCCGCGAAGACATCCCCGAACTGACCCGGCATTTCGTCGACATGTTCCACAGATCGCAGGGTCTGCCCTTGCGCGAACTGACCCCGGAAGCCGAGGCGATGCTGCAAACCATGCAGTGGCCGGGCAACGTCCGCCAATTGCGCAACGTCATCGAACGGGTGCTGATCCTGGGCGACAGCTCGGGTCCGATCGAGGCTCGCGAATTGCCCGGCCAGGAAGGCCCCAGCGATTCCTCGGGCCGCATGGTTCTGGGCGGGGCGATGGCCACGCTGCCCCTGCGCGAGGCGCGCGAGGTGTTTGAACGCGAGTATCTGCTGACCCAGATCAACCGTTTCGGCGGCAACATCAGCCGCACCGCCGGTTTTGTCGGCATGGAGCGTTCAGCCCTGCACCGCAAGCTCAAGTCGCTGGGCGTGGTGTCGGCCTCCAAGGGTGGGGCAGGGCATGGCGATGAGGACGATGAATAGCGTCAAGCGACCTCACTGCAACTGCGCTGCAACTGACGGCCATTTAGGGTCTGGAAACTCGGGCCGCGCCACTCCATACTCCCAAGCAATTGGCCAACGGTTGACAGCCGCGGGACAGGGCCACAGAAACGAACAACGACAAGAAAAAGGCTATCAAAATGGCTGCCGACAAACAAAATTTGCAAGATGCCTTCCTGAACCATGTTCGAAAAGCCAAGGTTCCGGTGACGATTTTCCTGATCAACGGGGTGAAGCTGCAAGGCGTGATCACCTGGTTTGACAATTTCTGCGTGCTGTTGCGCCGGGATGGTCAATCGCAGCTGGTCTACAAACACGCGATTTCCACGATCATGCCGGGCGGACCGATCAACCTTTATGAAGGTGAAGAGTAATCTCTGACCTGCCGGAAGATGCCGATGATGTCCTGCTGCCGCGCGGCGGGCGCGAACCGCGTGAAACCGCAGCGGCGCTGACCCGCGCCTATGTGCTGCATCCCGACCTGAAAACCACCAAGAAGCGCCGTCTGGCCGAACACGGGCTGGCCGAAGCCGTCGCTTTGGCAGCCGCTCTGCCGGGGATGGAAGTGCTGGGGGCGGAGGTGGTCCGTCTGGCCAAAATTCAGCCCGGATTGCTGTTCGGGTCCGGCAAGGTCGAGGAATTGAAGACCCGCTTCAAGGACTTGAAGATCGACCTTGTGCTGGTCGATGGCACCGTCGGCCCGGTGCAGCAGCGCAATCTGGAAAAGGAATGGGGCGTCAAGCTCTTGGACCGCACCGGCCTGATCCTCGAGATTTTCGCCGACCGCGCCCGCACCCGGGAAGGCGTGTTGCAGGTCGAACTTGCCGCGCTTTCGTATCAGCGCACCCGGCTGGTCCGCGCCTGGACCCATCTGGAACGCCAGCGCGGCGGTTTCGGTTTTGTCGGCGGCCCCGGCGAGACCCAGGTGGAAACCGACCGCCGCGCCATCGACGACCATGTGATCCGCCTGAAACGCCAGTTGGAAGCCGTGGGCAAGACCCGCGAACTGCACCGCGCCTCCCGCCGCAAGGTGCCGTTCCCGCTGGTGGCTTTGGTCGGCTACACCAACGCCGGAAAATCCACGCTGTTCAACAAGATGACCGGCGCGGACGTTCTGGCCAAGGACATGCTGTTCGCCACGCTGGACCCTACCATGCGCGGTGTCGAACTGCCTTCGGGCCGCAAGATCATCGCCTCTGACACCGTGGGGTTCATTTCCGATCTGCCCACCCAACTGGTCGCCGCCTTCCGCGCAACGCTGGAAGAGGTTCTGGAAGCCGATCTGATCCTGCACATCCGCGACATCGCCCACCCCGAATCTGCCGAACAGGCGGCGGATGTTGCCGACATCCTTGGCTCGCTTGGCGTCAAACCCGATATGCCGATGTTCGAGGTCTGGAACAAGCTCGATCTGGTGGAGCCCAGCGCCCGCGACGCGCTGACCACGCAGGCTCAGACCCGCCCCAACGTATTCCCGCTGTCCGCCCTGACCGGCGCGGGGCTGGACCGGCTGACCGACGCCATTTCGCGGGTGTTTGAACTGGCGAAATCCCGCACCACGCTGGACCTGACCTTTGCCAAAGGTCGCCAGCACGCATGGCTTCATGGCGAAGGCGTGGTTTTGTCCGAGACCCAGACCGAAGGCGGCTGGCAGATCGCAGTGGAATGGACCGAGCGGCAAGAGCAGCGATTCGCGTCCCTCTGATCACCGCCATTCATTTGCTCATAAATATCCCACGGGGGTCCGGGGGTGTGAAACCCCCGGTTTCCTTCTGCTGCGGCCTTTCAGGCCACAGGCGACCGCAGGGGCCCCGCGCAGCCGCCGCCCGGTCCGGATCATTTGGCGGGCAACAGATTGGTGATCCCCACCGCCGCCGCCCGCGCCAGTGCCGGGTCCAGCGACATCGGGATATACTCGCCGCGCCGCCACAGTTCGGAAAGGTCGTCATAAAACCGCGACAACGGATGCCCCGACTGCCCGGTCGCCGTGATGAACACCGACGAATCCGGGTCGGCGAAGTCATAGACGCCGCGATAGCCGCCGCCGTGAACATTGAGATAGGGGTTGTCGCCCGTGCCGCTGGTCCGACCCCGCATCAGGGTGTTGTCGCCACCAGAAGTGCTTTGCCGGATGTTTACGAAATATTTGACGAACGGCACCTTCCCCAAGACCGGGTGGTCATGCGTCGCCTCATGCGCATCGCCCCAGCGCCAGCTTTCGAGGTTCGGCCCATATTTCTCTGACAGCGTCAGCAGCGCGTCGTCCAGGGCAATCCGCGCTATCTCGGCACAGCTTTCCACCGCCGCCGACTGGATCACATCACACCAGACCGAGGCACCATCGGTGTTGCGATAGACCCGCTCGATGAAATCCGCATTGGGATGGGTGATCGCATCGGCCAAGGGACCAATCTCGTCCCGCGTCAGCCGGTCCTGCAAGGCGCGCAGCCATGCTTCCGCGATCAACGGCTCCGGCAGATGCTCGTTCTCCTCGCCATTCCACTTGGCCAAGAGCGCCAGCGCCTTTTGCCGCAACCGCTCTGGCGTGCCCTCGGGTGCTGCCTCGCCGGTGAACCACAGATCGGCGCCGATCAGCGGCAACAGATTGCGCACGGTCGGGCTGACGGTATCCAACTGCGCCTCGATGAAACTGTCGCGGGTATGCACCTCGCGGGTTTTCATCAGGGTCAGCCAGCGCTGAATGCGCTGGGTGTCGCCCCAGTTGAAACTGACATTCTGCGGGAACGGGCGGTCGATCATCTTGTTGTTGGTATTGCCCAAAAGCCCCGACTCCGGGTTCTTGAACACCGGATTGTCGGAATAGGGCAGCGTGCCCAGCCAGCGGTTGCGGCCTTCCCACCCCGGCGCCGGCATCCGGCCTTGGGTCTGGTGCGAGGGGTCGCGCGATGGCATCTTGCCGATCATCTGCATGGCGATGTTCTGGCCATCGACCACCATCAGGTTTTGGGCGGGTGCCACAAACCTCTCGCCGGCCTTGATCGCCTCCTCCACCGACTGCGACCGCATCAAGGCCATCGCCGAGGACATCGAGGTATCCGCCCCGTCCAGCGCCGTCCATTCCAGCGCCGCCACATCGCCCTGCGGCGTCACGGTGCCCAGATCGTAATGCGACCCCGGCAGGATCGGCCCCGATTCTGACCAGCGTTGCGTGATCGTCACCGGCGCCTCGCCCTTGACGTTGATGATCGTCCGCCGGGTGATGAAATCCTTCGGGCCTTCCGGCGTCAGGTATTGCTCGGGGTTCTGCGGATTGACCTTTTCCATCACCACATCCTGATCGTCGAGGTAACTCGAGGTCAGTCCCCAGCCCAGCTTTTCGCTGCGCCCCAGCAAGACCAGTGGCATCCCCGGTATCGTCGCCCCGATCACGTCGCCCGAGGCCAGTTTCAGCCGGGCCAGATACCAGATCGTCGGTGCGGTGAAATCCAGATGCGGGTCGTTGGCCAACAGCGATCCGCCCGCCGCCGACCGTTTCGGCATCGCGGCCCAGGCATTCGACGCGCCCGCGAAATCCTGACTTTTGAACGGCGACAACGGATCATCCAGCGCCGCCATCCGCAGGGGCGGCTGCC
>JAYUGA010000024.1:0-7203 GCA_043738565.1 Rhodobacterales bacterium | reverse complement strand
CGCAGCACCAGATTGGTGCCGAACACCCCATCCTGATGGAACGGATAGGATCCCATCGCCAAATCGGGATTCTCTGCCGCAAAACCCCCGAACGCGGTCGCAATCTCGCCCTCGCCACGCAGCAGCCGCAAGGACCGGCTCAACAGCGGCTGACCACGCGCAATCTGGCTCAACACCCCCGCCAGCATCGCCTCGAATATCCGGGGCACCCCGGCCATGACATGCACATTTCCGACTGAAAACCCCGGCGCCACCGACACCGGATTGTCGATCAATCGCGCCCCATCCGGTATTCGCGCCATCCGCTGCCGCGCGTCGTTGAACTCCAGCCCAGCCTTCGCGTAATGCGCCGCCAGCAGGTCCATCGCATCGGCGCGGTGCGTGATCGCCACCCCGAACGCCGCCGCAATCGCCTCCGCCGTGATGTCGTCATGCGTCGGCCCGATTCCGCCCGAGGTAAACACATGGTCATAGACTGTCCGCAGCGCATTCACCGCCGCAACAATCGCCGCAGGATCATCCGCCACCACCCGCACCTCGGCCAGCCCGATGCCATGCCCGGTCAGCTCCACGGCCAGGTGGTGCATGTTGCTGTCCCGCGTCCGGCCCGACAGAATCTCGTCGCCGATCACCAGCATCGCCGCCGTCTGATTGGTCATTCCGCTCTCCTCGCTTTGCCTGTCAGCTATAGGCCGCAGTCGCGGCATTTCAAACCCCGCCCCTCTGGCAAAGGTTATTGCTTTGGCTTATTTGTAGCGGGAACGGAGGCTGACATGCTGGAAGAGATACGCGGTCGCATGACACGGGATGGCATTCGCATCTATGACGACGCCGATTTTGCCGGCATGCGCGAAGTCGGTCGGATCGCCGCCGTCATCCTTGACGACGTGGGCGGCCTTGTCGCTCCGGGTCTGACGACCGGCGAGATCGACGATTTCATCCGCACCGAAGTTGCCCGCCACGGTGCCGTCTCTGCCACCATCGGCTACAAGGGCTATCAGCACGCTTCGTGCATTTCGGTCAACCATGTGGTCTGCCACGGCATTCCGGGGCCCAAAAAGCTGGCGGATGGCGACATCCTGAACATCGACGTCACGGTGATCCTCGGCGGCTGGTTCGGCGACACCAGCCGGATGTATGTCGCAGGCACCGCCAGCCGCAAAGCCGAACGCCTGATCGAGGTGACACACGAGGGGCTGATGCACGGCATCGCCGCCGTCAAACCCGGTAACACCTTCGGCGACATCGGCTACGCGATCCAGGCCTATGTCGAGGCGAACCGCATGTCGGTCGTCCGCGACTTCTGTGGTCACGGCCTGGGCCGCGTCTTTCACGCCCCGCCCAACGTGCTGCACTACGGCCGCCCCGGCACTGGCGCGGTCTTGGAGGAAGGCATGTTCTTCACCGTCGAACCGATGGTCAACCTCGGTCGCTCGGAAACCAAAGTGCTGGCCGACGACTGGACCGCCGTCACCCGCGACAAATCGCTGTCCGCCCAGTTCGAACATTCCATCGGCGTCACCGCCACCGGCTGCGAAATCTTCACCGCGTCGCCTGCCGGAAAGTTCTTCAATCCCTGACGTTGCCGCCCGCTGATGGCCGCTGCGTGCCCAGCCGCGCGTGCAGCCGCCCCGCCGTCGCCCAAGCCACCCCCATCAACCCCGCCGTCGCCGCGAAGATCGCGGCCGTGGGTGCCACCGCCAGCACCGCCCAGGCCATCCCCGGCGTCACGATCCCCGACACATCGCGGAAACTGGAATAGACCGCCGACATCTCAGTCCGCTCACTGGGCTTGACCGACATCAGGAACGGCAAGCCGCCGATCACATCCAGCGTCACCAGCAGCACCGAGGCCGCCATCATCGCCAGCACGGTCAGCCACGGCAAGCCCGACACCAGCGACGACAGCAAAAAGAACGCCCCGCACAGCCCGAATGCCAGCCGCACCGATACCCTGACCGACCGTCGCCGCGCCAGCCGCAGCAGCATCGGCGCCGCGAACAGCATTGAGTTCGACAGCGACAGCGCCACGCCGCCGACCTTGTTGCCCAGACCCTGTTCGATGCAGAAATACGGCAGGTACACCACATAAACCCACCAGCCGGTCGAGCGGATCACCGCAAAACTCCAGCCGGAAATCAGGCGTGGCTGGGCCGCGAACCGCCCCAGATAGGCCAGGGGGTTGATCGCCGGCCGCTTCGCCTTGCTGATCTGCTTGCCATTGCCCAGCCGCAAAATCCAGAACGCCGTCAAAAGCGCGAGTGCAAAGCCACCCGCCATCAGAAACGGCAGCGGCCGCCACCAGTCATGCAGCCAGACCCCCAGCACCGGCCCCAAGGCCCAGGGCGTCGCCGCATAAAACATCTGCAGGCTCTGCCCGCGCCCCAGATTGGCGCGGTCG
Source organism: Rhodobacterales bacterium (assembly GCA_043738565.1). Classification (GTDB taxonomy): domain Bacteria; phylum Pseudomonadota; class Alphaproteobacteria; order Rhodobacterales; family Rhodobacteraceae; genus Stagnihabitans. The sequence continues at coordinate 4,802 of JAYUGA010000024.1, read as the reverse complement.
ACATAATCCAGCACATAGGCGTTGAAACAGACAAACGTCGTCGCCGTCGCCATCGCACTCGCCATCAAGGCCAGCGCCACCGTGACGGGCGTGCCCACCAGTGCCAGCGCCATGCCCACCAGATACAGACAGCACCCGACGGTGTACATCCAGCGTCGGGGAATCTTGCGGTTGGCCCAGGGCACCATCAGCCCCCAGCTCAGCGAGATCAGCCCGACGAAAAAGTAAACTTTCGACGAGCCCACCGTCGAGCCCATCGCATCGCGCACCACCAGCGGCATCACCGAAATCAGTGAACCGCGCACCGCCGCTTCCAACCCCGCCAGCAGGGCAAAATGCTTCAGTTTCGGGGTTCTGCCGCGCGGCAGCGCGATTGGGAAATCATCAAGGGCCATGCCCCATGTGGCGCAGTTTTCGGCAGGCTTGCAGTGCCAGAGACGACAAAATGAATCTGTCCGCGACTATTCTACGCCAGCCGCGCCAGCATCGCCAGCAACCGCGCCCGCGCCTCTGGCAAACCCCGCTCGCCGAGCACCGTCTGCAATCCCCGGTTCAGAAAATGCCCGGTCAGCGCCAGCCCCTGCGCCATCTCCGGCCCCGAAGCTGGCCCCTGACCCAGCAGCACGGCAGGCAGCGGCAGCAACCGCGCTTCCCAGTCCCCCGCCGCGCCCCGGCTGACCGCGCGGCCCGACCTCGGGCTGACAAACACCAGATCCTCCCGGCTTCCCGTCACGGCGCAGCACGTCAAATCCAGCCCGAACCCCAGCTCCTCCAGCAACTCCAGCTCCCAGCGCAGGTAATCCTTTGGCCAATCCCCGCCTGCCACCAGCATATCCAGCAGCGCCACCGTCTTGCCCCACAACACCGGATGCGGATCACGCTCGGCCAGCGCCACATGCAAAAGCGCGCAAATCGCATTCAACCCCGCCAGCGCCAGCCGGTCCGCCAATATCGCCGCCCGCGACGCCAAAGGCTCCACCACGAACACCCCCAGATGCTCGTCCAGCCGGGCCGACCACGTCACCTGCACCTGACTGCCGGGTTGCAGCATCGCCGCCATCCGCCGCGACCCGCCACCGCGCACCACCCCGGCGTGACGCCCATGCGCCGTAGTAAACACCTCGATGATCGCCGCGCTTTCGCCATGCAGCCGCATGGACAGAAGCACGCCCTCGTCCCGCCATTCCATAGCTGACTATCCGCCCCGGCCCCGAACCGCGCAAGTCCCCTTGCTACCCCGCCCGCATCCAACCATCTTGCCGACATGCTCAACCGTATCGCGGCCTTGCTGATCGCCACCCTCGCCCTCGCGTCGCTGCGGGCGCAGTTCGACTCGCTGCTGGAGCCCGTGGCCAGCCAGCCGCTGCTGGCCAAACTCTGGTTCATGGCCGGCTTCTTCACCATCCTGACCAACCTCGGCATCGCCGCCCACCTCATCGCGGTTGCCCGCAACTGGCCAATGCCCGCCTCGCGCGCCGCCAACCTGCTGGTGTCTGTCCTGATGGTTGCTCTGACCTATCACGCGCTCTTGGCGCGCCTGTGGAATCCGCAGGGCCTCGCCTGGTGGGCCAATCAGGGCCTGCATACGGCGGTCCCGCTGGCCTACCTTGGCTGGTGGCTGGCCTTCGCAGCCAAGACTGTTACCCGCCAAGACCTGCCCCGCTGGCTGATCTACCCCGCGCTCTATTGCGTCTATACCGTGACCCGCGGCTACATGACCGGCTTCTGGCCCTATCCGTTCCTCAACGCCGACACGCTCGGCCCCGCCCGTCTGACCCTCAACATCGCCGCCATGCTGGCCGCGTTTGTCGCGATGGGCTTCGCCGTCCTGACCCTCGCCCGCCGCCTGAACCGCTCAAGCTAAGCCGTCCTCGCCCAGCAAGGTCCGCCCGGCGCGGTCTTCCAGCTCGACCACCCACACATCGCGGTCCCGCGCCTTCTGGCGGGTCAGGGCGGCATCCACCTCCACTTCCGCCCCCTCGGCCAGGACCACCCAGACCCGCGCATCCGCCGCCATGTCAAACGACCGCTGAAACGCCCGCGCCCGCCCGTCCAAAGTGGCCACCTTGACGATCACGGCTCCCGCAGTAGCATCGCCCTTCGCCGTCACATAAGCCGCAATTTCCGCCAGCCGCAGCCGCGTCAGATAGGCCGATACCCAGATCCCCGAAGCCAGTCGCGCTTCCACGATTTACCCTTTTCCAAATACTCCCGCCGGAGGCGCGACCCCTGTCGCAACGCCGCTGCCAGGTCGGGGCACCAAAATTTTTCGCCGAAAAATTTTCTCTCCGATCACCTCGGATTGCCATCCTTGAAATCCAGCCCCATCTCCCTGTACCGTTCCGGCTCCTCCAGCCAGCCGGGCCGCACCTTGACCTCCAGAAACAGATGCACATTCCGCTCCAGAAATGCCGCAATCTCGGCCCGCGCCGCCGTGCCAATGGCCTTGATCGTCTCGCCCTTGTTGCCCAGCACGATGCCCTTGTGGCCGTCGCGCATCACATAGATGATCTGGTTGATCCGCGCCGACCCGTCCGGTTGATCCTCCCAGGCCTCGGTTTCGACGGTCAGCTGATACGGCAATTCCTCATGCAGCCGCAGCGTCAGCTTCTCCCGCGTCATTTCCGCCGCGATCATCCGCATCGGCAGGTCGGCAATCTGATCTTCCGGGTAATACCACGCCGCCTTGGGCAACTGTCCGGCCAGCCACGCCTTCAGCTTGTCAACGCCGTAGCCCTTTTCCGCCGAGATCATGAAGGTCTCGGCAAACGGAAACGCCTCGTTCAGCTTGGCCGCCAGACCCAGCAGAACCTCCGCCTTGACCCGGTCGATCTTGTTGATCGCCAGCGCCACCTGCTGGCCCTGCGGAATCCGGTCCTTCATCGTGTCAAGGATCGCCGCAACCCCCGCCGTCAGCCCGCGATGCGCCTCGACCAAGAGCACGATCACATCGGCATCCGCCGCCCCACCCCAGGCCGCCGCCACCATCGCCCGGTCCAGCCTGCGCCGTGGCCGGAACAACCCCGGCGTATCCACAAACACGATCTGGGCCTGTCCCTCCATCGCCACACCCCGGATTCGGGTGCGCGTGGTCTGGACCTTGTGGGTCACGATCGAAACCTTGGCCCCCACCATCCGGTTCAACAGCGTCGATTTCCCGGCATTCGGCTCGCCAATCAGGGCGACGAATCCCGCGCGCGTGTCCGCGCCTTGCCCCGGCAAACTCTCGGTCGCATCAGTCATGCTTCAACTCCATCCGCGCCAGAAGCGCCCGTGCCGCCTGTTGTTCCGCGATTCGCTTGGACCCGGCCTTGGCCGCCTCAAATTCACCCGAGGCCAGTTCGACCCGCACGGTAAACACCGGCGCATGATCTCGCCCCTCCCGCGCCGCCTCGACATAGCTTGGCGGCGCCATCCCCCGCGCCTGCGCCCATTCCTGCAAGGCGGTTTTGGCATCGCGCGCATCAGAGTCCACCGCGCCGATCCGCCCGCCCCACAGCCGCAATATCATGGAACGCGCCGCCGCGAAGCCGCCATCCAGATAGACGGCGGCAATCAGCGCCTCCAAAGCATCGCCGAGCAAAGCCTCTTTCCGCCGCCCGCCCGACATCATCTCGGACCGGCCCAGCTTCATCACCTCGCCCAGCCCCAATTCCCGCGCCACATCGGCACAGGTTTCCTTGCGCACCAAAGCGTTGAACCGCGGCGCCAGCAACCCCTCCGCCGCGCCAGCATCCGCGCCCAGCAACGCCTCCGCCATCACCAACCCCAGCACCCGGTCACCCAGAAACTCCAGCCGCTGGTTGTCGGGCCTTGTGGCCGACGACAGACTGGCATGCGTCACCGCCTGCACCAGCAATTCCGGTCGCGCAAACTCATGCCCGATCCGGGCGGTGAACGCGGCAAGGTCGGCAGACAGCTTCACTCCACCGCCTTGAAGAAACGGTCGGCACGCCAGGTCCAGAAGAAGAACAGCGACTTGCCGCCCGAGGAAAAGATGATCCGGTCCGCCCGGCCGATCAGATTGGCCGCAGGCACGAACCCCACGCCGCCCGCATTCTGGCTATAGCGGCTGTCCATCGAATTGTCGCGGTTGTCGCCCATGAAGAAATAATCGCCCACGGGCACCGTGAAGACATCGGTGTTGTCGGCATAGCCGTTCTTGTCGATGTTCAAAACGTCATGCTTCACCCCATTCGGTAGCGTCTCGATCGACCGCGACCGGGTGCAGATGCCACCCGCCCCCACCGGCGCATTCTCGCAGCGCGGCGAATTGCCCATCGAGCCCTGCGGTTCGTAAACCTCTTCAAACTGCCCCGCCGGTTCCTGCGGTGCCACCGTGCCGTTGATGTAAAGCAGCCCGTCCCTGACCTGAATCTTGTCGCCGGGCAGGCCGATCAGGCGCTTGATGTAATCCTCGCCATTGGCCGGGTGGCGGAACACCACGACATCGCCGCGCTGCGGGTCACCGCTCAGGCCGGGCAGCTTGATGCGGCCGGAAATCGGGCACAAAGCCCAGGGGCAGGAGAATTTGGAATAGCCGTAAGCCATCTTGTTGACGAACAGGAAATCGCCGATCAGCAGCGTGTCCTTCATCGATTCCGACGGAATCCAGAATGGCTGGAACAGCAGGGTGCGGAAGATGCCGGCGATCAGCAGGGCATAGACAACGGTCTTGATGGTTTCCACGATGCCATTTTCGGGCGCGGTCCGGCTGGCCATGACTGATCTTTCCTGAGTGTTTCGCGGCGCTACATGCGCGGGCAGGGGGTGGGAGTCAAGTTTTCTTGGGGTTCTGCGCG
>JAYUGA010000023.1:0-7209 GCA_043738565.1 Rhodobacterales bacterium | reverse complement strand
CAAAACCACGCGTTGTCCCTGCGGGCGAGCCGAGCCGGATGCCCGACGTCACCATCGGGCTCGCGGTATCGAACGGCACGCCGTTCTTGTTACAGGTCAGATGCGCGCGGCCGAGTGCGGCCTCCGCAGCCTTGCCGGTCAGGTTCTTGGGCCTCAGATCGACCAGGATCAGATGCGTGTCGGTACCGCCAGAAACGAGGTCATAGCCGGCCTTGGCGATCACCACGCCCATCGCCTGCGCATTCTCGACGATGGCTTTGGCGTACAGTTTGAAATCGGGGCGCAATGCCTCGCCGAACGCCACCGCCTTGGCGGCGATGATGTGCATGAGCGGCCCGCCCTGCAGACCCGGAAACACCGCCGAGTTGATCTTCTTCGCCAGATCCTCCTGATTGGTCAGGATCATGCCGCCACGCGGACCGCGCAGGGTCTTGTGGGTCGTGGTGGTGGCCACATCGGCATGGGGGAAGGGCGAGGGGTGGTGGCCACCGGCAACCAGGCCCGCGAAATGCGCCATGTCGACCATGAGGTAAGCGCCGACCTTGTCGGCAATCGCGCGGAAGCGGGCAAAGTCGATCTGGCGCGGCACGGCGGAGCCACCGGCGATGATCATTTTGGGTTGGTGTTCGGTGGCGAGGGTCTCGATCTGGTCATAGTCGATGCGGCTGTCCTGCTGGCGGACACCGTATTGGATGGCGTTGAACCATTTGCCGGACTGGTTCGGGGCGGCACCGTGCGTGAGGTGGCCACCGGAGGCGAGATTCATGCCGAGGATGGTGTCGCCGGGCTTGATCAGGGCCTGAAACACGCCCTGGTTGGCCTGAGAACCGGAGTTCGGCTGGACGTTGGCGAATTTGCAGTCGAACAGTTGTTTGGCGCGGTCGATGGCCAGGTTTTCGGCCACATCGACCCATTCACAGCCGCCGTAATAGCGCTTGCCGGGATAGCCCTCGGCATATTTGTTGGTCATCACCGAACCTTGCGCCGCCATCACCGCGCGGGAGACGATGTTTTCCGAGGCGATCAACTCGATCTCATTGCGCTGGCGGGCGAGTTCGCCGGTGATGGAACCGAAAAGTTCCGGGTCGCGGGAGGACAGGCTTTCGGTGAAGAAACCGGGGTCGCGGTGGGTGGGCATAGGTGTCTCCTGCGGCTGGGGTTGGCGGGTTCTAGACCAAGGCAGGGGACCCGTGAAGGGTGGAAAGCGACGGGTTGCGGGGCGCGTACGAAAAAAGTTTCCGATCGGAAACATGTGGTGCGAAATTGGAGGGCCGAAACGAGGGGTTGAGTTTGGCGGCAAGCCTGCCAAGACTGCCCGCAAAGTGGAGGGTTCCGTGGCCAGTGGCAAGATCACGTTTCGCGCAAGTAATTCTCTGGCAGCGCAAGAGGCTCTGACCGGGCTGGTGGCACGCTATGGCCAGACACCGATCGAGGTGGCTGGTGTCGTGGTGTGTCTGGGTGGCGACGGGTTCATGTTGCAGACGCTGCACGACACCCAGGTCATGGGGCTGCCGGTTTATGGGATGAACTGCGGGACGGTCGGGTTCTTGATGAACGCGTTTTCGCTGCACGGCTTGCCGGAACGGCTGGCGGCGGCGGAGGATGCGGCGATCAATCCGCTTGCCATGCGGGCGGTGGCACCGAATGGCGAGGTGACCGAGGCGCTGGCAATCAATGAGGTGTCGCTGCTGCGGGCGGGGCCGCAGGCGGCGAAGCTGCGGATATCGGTGGATGGCAAGGAGCGGCTGGCGGAACTGGTGTGCGATGGCTTGCTGCTGTCGACGCCTGCCGGGTCCACCGCCTATAACTATTCGGCGCATGGGCCGATCTTGCCGATTGGGGCAGACATTCTGGCGCTGACGGCGGTGGCGGCGTTTCGGCCACGGCGGTGGCGGGGGGCGTTGTTGCCCAAGAGTTCCGTGGTGCGGTTCGATGTGCTGGAGCCGGAAAAGCGGCCGGTGCGGGCGGATGCCGATACGCAGGCGGTCCCTTCGGTGGTCAGCGTTGAAATCCGGTCGGAGCCTGCGATCTGCCATCGGATATTGTTCGATCCGGGACATGGGCTGGAAGAACGGCTGATTGTCGAGCAGTTTGCCTGACTGACCGCGGATTGGGGGTTTTGCACCCCCAGACCCCCGCAGGATGCTTGTAGACAGAAAATAGCGGTTTCTGCGGTGCAGCGACGTGGCCTCTTGACTTCCCCAGCGTTTGGCCCCAACTGCCAGTCTTCCGAAGCCCGTGCCGCGTGAGCACCAAAAGGCCCGGAGACAGGTTCCCAACATCACGCAGGGGCGCCGCGGTGCGCACGGTCGCTGGCAATCGCTGGTGGCGAGGGCGTGTCGCCTCTGACGGATGGAACTATGATGACCACGTTCGCTGAACTGGGCCTGTCGCCCAAGCTTTTGAAAGCGCTTGAAAAAACTACGATGCAGGACCCTACGCCGATTCAGGCGCAGGCCATTCCGCACATCATGAAAGGCGCCGACCTGATGGGTCTGGCGCAAACCGGCACCGGCAAGACGGCGGCCTTTGGCCTGCCCTTGCTGCACCGTTTGCTGGATATTGGCCATCCGCCGGCACCCAAACGGGTTCGGGCGCTGATCCTGGCACCGACGCGTGAACTGGTGAACCAGATTGCCGAAAACTTTATGGTCTTTACCAAGGGCACCGCGATCAAGGTGACGATGGTGGTGGGCGGTGCCTCGCTGTTCAAACAGGCGGAGCGGTTGTCCAAAGGGTCTGATGTGCTGGTGGCGACGCCCGGACGGCTGATTGACCTTCTGGAACGCGGCGATGTCTTTCTGGACGATTGCGGTTATCTGGTACTGGACGAAGCGGATCATATGCTGGACATGGGGTTCATCCATTCCCTGCGGAAGATCGCCAAGCATATCCCGGTGAAACGCCAGACCCTGCTGTTTTCGGCGACGATGCCGAAGGATATCGAGGAACTGGCGGGGACTTACCTGCGCAATCCGGTGCGGGTCCAGGTGGCGCCTCCGGGCAAGCCGGTCGAGAAAATCGTGCAGGGGGTTTACTACATCCCGAATGGCGACAAGGCCAAGCTCTTGGAAACTTTCCTGAAAAAGCATCCGGGCGAACAGGCGCTGGTCTTTGGCCGCACCAAGCATGGGTCGGAAAAGCTGTACAAGCTGCTGTTGTCCTGGGGCTTTACCGCTGGGTCGATCCACGGCAACAAGAGCCAGAACCAGCGCGACAAGACCTTGAGCGATTTCCGCGAAGGCCGCATGGACGTGCTGGTGGCGACCGATGTGGCGGCGCGCGGGATTGATATTCCGGGGGTGCGGCACGTCTATAACTACGACATGCCGAACGTGCCGGAAAACTATGTCCACCGGATCGGTCGCACGGCACGGGCTGGTGCAGAAGGGACTGCGGTGGCGTTCTGTGCGCCTGCCGAGATGGGCGAGTTGCAGGCGATCGAGAAGATGCTGAAAAAACCGATTCCGGTGATTGGCGGCGCACCGTGGTCGGCGGCGGCGGTGGCTGCGGCACCCAAACCCGTACAGGGCCGGGGCGGTCAGCGTCCGCAAGGTGGAGGGCGTAGTACGCAGGGGGGCAAGCCGCACGGGGCAAAGCCTGCGGCGCGTCCGGCGGCCAAACCGGCAAGCGCTCCGGCACCTGCTGGTGCCCGCCCTCCGCGCAAGGCCGAGGGCGGCAAGTCGCGTGGTCCGCAGCGCTGGACCAGCTAAACGGTCGGGGCTGAGCCGAAAGGCTCAGCTCACCTCGTCTTCCAGGTTCAGTTTCATATCCAGCAGCACCTGCTGCAAGGCGAGGGTTTCGCGCAGCATGCGCTTGGCCTCGTTGACGGTGATCTTGCCGTCGCCAATCGCCAGATTGTATTCGCCCATCAGTTGCGCAAAACGCTGGGCCAAAGCCACCACGTCCTGATTGACGCCACTGGAGGCCGAGTTGTGTCTTTCGGTATCGTAAGACATTGTAATGCTGCGCAGATCGGACAAAGCGGCGGTGACGTGGGGGAAGGCTGACTCCGCCTCCAACTGGGCCACGACGCCGATCGGCATGAAACGGTCGCCGTGTTCGTCCTGATCGGAATAGTAGCGCCGGAGCGTCGCCTTGGATTTGCCAGTCAGGGCGCAGGCGGCTTCGATGACGACTTCCTTGACCAGGGCTTCGCTGTGTTTCTTGAGGTAAGTTGCAACGGACATGATGGTTATTGAACCGCAATTTGGCTTGGGAATTTGAATCGGTTTTTCCCATTAATTCGACCGCAAGACTTTGTCATTGATAAAGGCGTCCCGGTTGTGCGGGGCGTAACGAGTGGCCGGTTATTCTGCCGGTTCGAATGGGGCCCGTCAGGCGAAGTCTCGCAAACCATGCGTGGCGGGCCCGTCAAACCAGCGACTTGAAAGGCAACATGGCCTTGGGCTATCTGGGCCGATGGCCAAGCTGTATTTCCATTATTCGACGATGAACGCGGGAAAATCGACCTCGCTGCTGCAAGCCTCGCACAATTACCGCGAAGGGGGCATGGCAACCTATCTGATCACCGCGCAGTTCGACAAGCGGGCGGGGGAGGGGCGGATTGCCAGCCGGATCGGCATTGGCGAGGCGGCGGATACTTTTGCGCCGGACGAGGATCTGTATACCAAGCTGGTCACGCGCTTTGCGGCGGGTCCGGTTGCCTGTGTGTTCATCGACGAGGCGCAGTTTCTGGCCAAGCCGCAGGTCTGGCAACTGGCCCGCGCGGTGGATGATCTGGGTGTGCCGGTGATGTGCTATGGCTTGCGGGTTGATTTTCAGGGAAATTTGTTCCCGGGATCAGCGGCTTTGCTGGCCTGGGCGGATGAAATGCGCGAGGTGCGCACGATCTGTCATTGCGGCAAGAAGGCCACGATGGTGATCCGGCGCGGACCCGATGGCCGGGCGCTGCACGAGGGGCAGCAGGTGGTGATCGGCGGCAATGAGGTCAATGTCTCGCTGTGCAGGCGGCATTGGCGCGAGGCGATGGGGGATTGGCCGGTCGGATGGGAATAATCCGACTGAGCAGTTGTGGCACGGGACAGGTTCCAGTAGCCTTGGGCCATGAACTTTCGGGCGGGTTTTCACCACAGATGACGGCGCTTGCGAAATACCAAAGGCTGGAATGCTCTGGCCTGTGGCGGTCGTCGGCTGCGGCGCAGATGCGCGAAGTCATTGTAAACCTTGGCGAAGCCACCCTGATCCTGTCCGATCCGAAAACTGCGATGGCGCTGGCGCATTGGTCGTTGCCCTCGCTGGAGCGGTTGAATGCGGGCGAGATGCCTGCGCTGTTCACCCCCGGCAGGCTGGAGGATGGCGAACCGGCCGAGACGCTGGAGATGGAGGACATTGAGATGATCAACGCACTGGAAACGGTGCGGGTGGTGCTGATCCGGCGCAGGCCGCGACCGGGGCGGTTGCGGGGGGTGGTGGTGCTGTCGGTGCTGACGGCGGTGGGGCTTCTGGCGGTGTTGTGGCTGCCGGGGGCGATGATCCGGCACACGGCGCAGGTCTTGCCAGAGGCGACGCGGGTGCAGATCGGCAAGATGGCATTGCAGGATGTGGTGCGGCTAAGTGGTTCACCTTGCGGGACAATTCTGGGAAAGCGGGCGGCGGCTGCCTTGGCGCAAAAGCTGTCAAGCGCCGGGGTGGGCGAGATTGACGTGGTGCGCGACGGCGTGGACACCGCGATTGGATTGCCCGGCGGCATTGTGGTGATCAACCGCAAGCTGGTGGAAGAAGCGCAGGACGCCGAGCCGGTGGCGGGCTATGCTTTGGCGGCAATGGTCCGGGCCAGCACGGCAGACCCGGTCATTCCCCTGCTGGAACATGCTGGGCTGATGGCGACGTTCCGGCTGTTGACCACCGGGGTTTTGCCGGATGGGGCGCTGGCAGGCTATGCGGAAACCTTGCTGAAGGCCAAGCCCGCCGCGCCGGATGACGAGCGGTTGCTGGAGCGCTTTCAACAGGTTAACCTGTCTTCCACCGCCTACGCCCGTGCGGTCGACCCCAGTGGCGAGACGACTTTGGGGCTGATCGAGGCGGATCCGTTCAAGGGCACCTCACCGAAGCCGATCTTGCCGGACAGCGACTGGATCAGTCTGCAGGGGATATGCTCGGAATAGGCGGTAGTCCAAGAAGAGCCTCCGGCAGGAGTATGTGGCCAAGGTGAATTCGAAGGTCGAGAAGGGCCGCGCTTCGGCTGGCGCGAATCGGTGGAAAAACCTCGGGTGCTATTGCGGATTGCGAGGTTTGGTGCTGTCTTACACCCGTCTTCCTCCCGTCTTTTTTCCGTGCAGACGTTTTGGGGCAGCGGGCAAGGTTAACGCAGCGCACGCCCGCAAAGAAAAACCCCTCTGGCCGAAACCGGAGGGGTGAGTTTTATCTGCTCGATCTTGCCCGTCGCCCGGTCGCGAGGTGCGACCGATGCCCGATGGCGTTATTTCAGGATGGCGTCAGGAAACCCGGCGCTGCGGGCTGTGGTCAATGCGGATTGGGCCGAAGCGGCAGAGCTGAAAGGTCCGGCATAGACCACTTGCAGCAGGTTGCCGCCGCGGGTTATTTTTGACGTTGCGACTGGCAGGCCAACGGCGGTCAGGCGCGCCCGGACGCCATCGGCATTGGCCGGTTGGCCGAAGCTGCCAATTTGCAGGTAGGAGCGGGTGCTGGCCGCGCGAGTTTGCGGTGCCGACAAGGTGGAGACGCTGGTAGCGAGACGTGGGGTGGTGGCGATTGCAGCCGTCACCAGAACGGCGGGCACGTCGCGGGTCCAGATCTGATCCTGTGCCGCCTGTCCCGCCGGGGTGCCGATGCCGCGCAGCGGGTTCAGCCGGTCATCCTTCCACGCCAGTTTATAGCCCTTGGGCGGCTTCGGGATGGCGGTGCTGGCAAGGCGCAGCGGGGCTGCGACGGGGCTTGGAGCGGCGAGACTGACAACCTGCGGAGCGGGCGCCAGACTGGGTTTGGCCCCGGCGAAGAGAAAGTCGAACAGGCCGGTTCTGGCTGCGGCGGCAGCGGGGGCGGCCGGTTGGGCGGCGGGGTAAACTTTGGGCGCTGGGGGCGGGCTGGGCGCCGCCATCGCGGTACGGATCGGTTTGGCTGCGGCCGTAACGACAGGCGCTGCGGCGATCACAGGTGCCGCGGGTTGGGCGGCTGCGGCTGCGGCTTCAGGGGCCATGTCGGCCTGCAGCGCTGCGGCAACCTGTG
>JAYUGA010000022.1:0-2562 GCA_043738565.1 Rhodobacterales bacterium | reverse complement strand
CGAGCCTATTGCGTGGCGGCTTCTGACCACCCATCGGGTCGAGGATGCGGCGATGGCTTGGCGCGTGGTTGGCTGGTACCGGCAGCGCTGGCATATTGAGCAATTCTTCCGCACCCAGAAACAGCAGGGACTGCAACTGGAAGACAGCCAGTTGGAAAACGCCGAGCGGTTGATCAAGCTGACCGCGATTGTCAGGCGACATGGAAGACTGACCCCCTGACGACAGGAGGAACTGCCCCCCTTCGTTAGAAGGGATGTCACATGGACGGGTCAATGCCGCAGGGTTATCCGCGAACGGAAGTTTCGCGGAGGGTCGAGATGCGAACGCCTGATGAAGTGTCGGCGATGCTGGCGCTGAAGGCGCGGGGATGGGGTTCGAAGCGGATCGCGGTCGAGCTTGGATGTTCGCGGAACACGGTGAAGCGCTGGCTTGCCGAGGGTGGCTGGCGGCGGGCGATGGAGCCGGTCTCGCGATCAAAGACGCTGGATGGTCTCGATGAGTGGCTGGCGGATCGTTTCCGGTGCCATGCCGGGAACGCGGATGTCGTTCGGCAGGAACTGGCTGCTGAGAAGGGTATCGCCGTCAGCCTGCGGACTGTGGAACGTGCGGTGGCCCCCCTGCGCCAAGCTCTTCGGGCAGAGGCACGGGCAACGGTCCGGTTCGAGACGCGCCCCGGTCAGCAGTTGCAGATCGACTTCGGTGAGCGGCGTGTCGAGATCGGCGGCGCGTCCGTGAAGGTGTTCTTCTTCGTGGCAACGCTTGGCTATTCCCGGCGTCTGCATGTCCGGGCCTTCACCGGGGAGAAGCAGGAGCACTGGTTCGAAGGCATGGAGGGGGCGTTTCGCGTGTTCGGTGGCGTGCCGGAAGAGGTGCTGCTCGACAACGCCCGCGCGCTGATCACCCATCATGACCCGGCGACGCGCGAGGTTGTCGTCAACCCGAAGCTGCATGCCTTTGCCCGGCATTGGGGGTTCCAGGTGAAGGCTTGCGCGCCGTATCGCGCCCGCACCAAAGGCAAGGACGAGCGCGGCGTCGGCTATGTGAAGCACAATGCCATCGCCGGACGCAGCTTCGAAAACTTCGCGGCGCTGGAGGCGCATCTCGACCACTGGGTGCGCGATGTTGCGGATGTTCGGGTTCACGGCACCACCGGCGAGGCGCCCCGACGCCGCTTCGAACGGGACGAGGCAAGCCGTCTGAAGCCGATCACCGGCATTCCTGCGTTCCTGACCGGTCGCGACCTGGTGCGCCGGGTCTCGTCCGACTGTGCGGTCGAGGTGGATGGCAATGCCTATTCGGTGCCGTGGCGCCTGATCGGCGAGCGGGTCGGCGTCACCGTGACCGGCACGGATCTGCGCGTCAGCCATGCCGGACAAGAGGTTGCGTGCCACCGCCTGCGGGCAGGCCGCCACGGCCGTATCGTGGACATGGCGCACTTCGCGGGCATCATCGGCGGTCCTCTCATTGCCAGCGCAACGGCGGCGGCACCCGTTCCGCCGCCACCGCTGTTGCGCCCGTTGAGCGAATATGAAGCCGTCGCAGGAGGATCATGGTGATGACGCCGGACATGCAGGACCATCTGGAGCGGATGCTGACACGGCTGAAGCTGACGGCGATCCGCGACCAACTCGACAACCTGATCGATGAAGCCGGGCGCGGTGAACTGACGATCCGCGAAGCGCTGACGATGTTCTGCGAGCGGGAAATCGCCCGCAAGGATCAGCGCCGGATCGAGATGGGCTTCGGCCTTGCCCGCTTTCCCTTCGTGCGCGACCTCGAAGGCTTCGACTACAGCGCGCAGCCTTCGATCGACAAGGCGCAGGTCCGGGAGCTGTCCACCGGGCGGTTCGTTGCGAATGGCGAGGCGGTCCTGTTGCTCGGCCCGCCCGGCGTCGGGAAAACCCACCTGGCCGTCGCCATCGGTCGGGATGTGATCGTCGCGGGCTATACCGTCCTGTTCGTGCCCGCGACAACCTTGGTCGCCACGCTGGCCAAGGCGCAGGGCGAAGGGCGGCTGGAGGACAAGCTTTCCCAACTGGCAAAGCCGAAACTGCTGATCGTGGACGAGCTCGGCTATCTGCCATTCGAGCCCGACGCCGCACATCTGTTCTTTCAACTCGTCAGCCGCCGCTACGAACACGGCGCGATGCTGGTCACATCAAACCGGGCTGTCGGCGAATGGGGCACCGTCTTCGGTGATCCGGTCGTCGCCACCGCGATCCTTGACCGAATGCTGCACCACAGCCACGTCGTCACCATCCGGGGCGAAAGCTACCGACTGCGCGAAAAGCGCCGGAGCGGCCTTTTGCAAAAGGCCGCTCCGGCGCAAACCAACAACATAGAAAATCAGACGGGGGTCAGTTCGTCGTGACGCCAAGGGGTCAGTTCCAGATGTCGCTGGACACGGGTTGGATATGCTGGATGGCGATCCCCTTGTTTCTCAGCCCATTTCATCAGTTTTCCGCTGATGTATTCCGGGCCCATCTTCGGGGAAAATGATCCCCCGGATCATTTTCTGATCCCTCGAAATCGACCCTTATGGTGCCAGGTTTGCCCCGCCA
>JAYUGA010000021.1:0-18574 GCA_043738565.1 Rhodobacterales bacterium | reverse complement strand
TTCGCCATCGCCACCCAGTTCTGCTTCGAGGCTGGCCCGGTGATCGCCTGGGCCGACCGTCTGGCCGCCGAAGGCATCCAGCTGCCGATCCATATCGGTGTCGCGGGGCCGGCCAAACTGCAAACCCTGATCAAGTTCGCGGTGTCCTGCGGCGTCGGTGCCAGCTTGCGCGTCTTGCAAAAACGCGCGATGGACGTCACCAAGTTGCTGCTGCCCTATGAGCCAACGGAGTTCGTCAGCGACCTCGCGACCCACAAGGCAAAGCATCCGAATTTCGGCATCGAACAGGTGCATTTCTTCCCCCTCGGCGGCATCAAGACCAATGCCGCCTGGGTCACTGAAAACGGCGGCGCTTCCGGCGTTCCAGCCAACGCATAAGGACCAAGCATGACCCGCACCGTTGTCGAATCCAAAACCAAAACCGTCATCATCGGCTTTGACGAGCCGTTCTGCGTGATCGGCGAACGCATCAACCCGACAGGCCGCAAGAAACTCGCGGCCGAGATGGAGATCGACAATTTCGAAACGGTGATCCGGGACGCGCTGGAACAGGTCGCCTGCGGGGCCAACCTCCTGGACGTGAACTCGGGTGCCGTGTTCACCAACAAGATGGCCACCGACCCGCGCTATGCCGACAACAACTTTACCGAACCGCCGCTGATGCGCAAACTGATTGAGATCATCCAGCAAACCGTCGACGTGCCGCTCTGCATCGACAGCTCGGTTCCCGGCGCATTGGAGGCCGGTCTTCTGGCCTGCGAAGGCCGCCCGCTGTTGAATTCGGTGACAGGCGAGGAAGAGCGGCTGGAACGCATCCTGCCTCTGGTCAAGAAATACAACGTCCCCGTCGTCGCGATTTCCAACGACGACACCGGCATTTCCCAGGATCCCGATGTCCGCTTTGCCGTCGCCAAGAAGATCGTCGAACGCGCCGCCGATTTCGGCATCCCGGCCCATGACATCGTGGTCGATCCCTTGGTCATGCCGGTCGGCGCGCTTGGTTCAGCGGCCCGTCAGGTCTTTACCCTGGTCCGCCGCCTGCGCGACGAATTGGGCGTGAATACCACCTGCGGCGCCTCCAACATCTCTTTCGGCCTGCCGCACCGCCACGGCATCAACGCCGCCTTCCTGCCGATGGCGATCGGCGCGGGCATGACCAGCGCCATCATGAACCCGGTCCGCCTGCCCGAGATGGAGGCGATCCGCGCCGCCAACTTCCTGATGGACCACGACGCCAACGGCGGCGAATGGATCCGATTCGCCAAGGTGGTTGAGGCTGTAGCGGCTGGTGCCACGTTCGCCGAAGCGTCAGCAGCGGCCACCGCAGCAACATCTGGCCGCCGCGGTGGGCGGAAGTCGCGCGGGTAGAAAGAAATCGTTAACCATGAGGCAGTAGAATCGCCTCATGGACACGATACGCCAAACCAATCCCGAATTCTGGCTGGACCAGGTCTTTTCTGCCAACGCAGTCTTGGCGGGCGGTGTGATCCGTCGCAATCGTCGATGGGTTGAAGCAGAAATCGGCATCAGTCGCTTTGAACAAACTGTGCGAGCGCGCGGATTTCACTTGCTCGAAGCTGGCCAACAGCTTGTGGTGATCTGCCACTCCGGCCCGATCACTCTGAAATTCTGATCACCAATTTTCTGCGAAAATTGATATCACGATTTCTCTGCGATAAATCAAGCTCTGAATTTTCGCAGAAAATTCGCCCCTTCCCGGATTTCCGCCGAAAATCCGATCCGTTCACTCCGCCTTGGCCATCGCAGGCCGGATCACGCTTTCCAGATTGCCCGCCGTAATCGGCCCCGCCATCCGCAGCACCACGCCACCCTTTCCATCGAACACATAGGTTTCCGGCACGCCATTGACGCCCCGGTCCAGTGCCATCCGCCCCGAATCCGCGCCGATCCGCGCAAAGGGATTGCCCATCTCGGCCAGAAACCCCAACGCCGTCCCTTCCATCGCCGGGGTCTGCCGCCCCTCCGGTGTCGAGGGCAGCGCCTGATCACCGCGCTGCATGCCAACCCAGAACGCCGGCACCAGCCCGGCAAACGCCAGCGGCGGCGGCACCATCAACGGCTCAATCTTCCCGCTTCGCCCTCGCCTCAACCGCCTCCAGCGCCCGGCGCGTCCGCGCCCCCTGCCACAACGTCACCAACACCAGCGCCACCAGCAACCCCAAAGCCGCGCCATAAGCCCCCAGCACGGTGCCCACATATTTGCCCAGATCCGGCATCATGGCCTCCGCTCCCGCGCCAGCAGCGCCTTGATCCGCCGCGCCCGGATCTCGGTCCGCGTCCGCAGCAACACCAGCGTCACGAACAACAGCGCGAAGCCCGCCACGGAAACCCCCAGTGGCAGACCGTAGACATTCGACACCTGATCGCCGCCCGTCATCGAAACCGACGCCGCCTGATGCAGCCCCTGGTTCCAGAACATCACCGCATAGCGGCTCAGAAACGCAAACACCGATCCCACGATGCACAACACGCTCGTCAAATCCGCCGCAGTATCGGGATCCTCAATCGCCGCCCACAGCGCGATATAGCCCAGATAGAACAGCCCCAGGATCAGAAACGAGGTCAGTCGCGGATCCCAGGCCCACCACGTCCCCCACATCGGCTGCCCCCAGATCGCCCCGGTGACGAGGCCGATCACCACAAAGGTCAACCCGACCGGCGCCGCCGCCTTCGCCATCAGCGCCGACACATGATGCCGCCGGATCAGCCAGATCAGCGACCCCGCCAGCATCATGAACCAGGCCGACACCCCCATCATGGCGCTCGGCACATGCAGATAGATGATCTTGACGGTTGAGCCCTGCTTGAAATCATCGGGCGTGAAGAAAAACCCCCAGACCAGCCCGGCGACCGTCAGCACCACCGCCAGCCCCGCCACCCACGGCAAAGCCCGGGCCGAGGTCTGCATGAACTTCTTCGGATTGGCATATTCCCAGATCGACATGGCGTTTGACTGCCCTCTTACCCGTCCGATTTCAAGTCACAGAAACGTCACAGCCTACCGCAGATTGGCGCGAATTGCCGCAGCCGAGGCGAAGGGCAGCAACGCCATCGCGCCAGCCGTGATCCCCGCCAGCAACATCAAAGGCGTCGCCAAAGCCAGCCCGCCTGCCCCCCGCTTCACCACTTCCGCGCCGAAAATCAAGGTCGGCGCATACATCGGCAGCACCAGCAGGCTCAACAACAACCCGCCCCGCTTCAACCCCACCGTCAGCGCCGCGCCAAATGCCCCGATCACCGACAGCGCCGGGGTGCCCAAAGCCAAAGCCACCACGAGCCACAGATAGCCGCCCGGAGCCAGATTCAGCAGCAACCCCAGCACCGGCGACACCAGCGTCAACGGCAGCCCCGTCACCAGCCAATGCGCCAATGACTTGACCGCCACCACGCCCTCCATCGGGATCGGTGCAGTCGCCAATAACTCCAGCGACCCATCCTCAAAATCCAGCGCAAACAGCCGGTCCAGCGACAACAGACAGGCCAGCAACGCCCCCAGCCACAGGACCCCCGGCGCAATCCGCCCCAGCAGCGCGCCCTCCGGCCCAACGCCCAGTGGCACCAGCACCGCCACCATCAGGAAAAATACCAGCGCCAGCCCGAACCCGCCGCCCGCCCGCAGCGCCAGCCGCAAATCCCGGACCAGCAACGCCCTCATGCAAAGGCCTCGTCAAACGCGCCCTTGCACCCCGGCCCCGCCCGATACGCCGTCAAATCCAGCTCCCGCGCCTCCGGCAGCCCCAGATCAACATGCGTTGCAATCAGTGCCATTCCGCCCACCGCCAGATGCAGGTGCAGCACCGCGCCAAACAACCCGACCGAGGCCGCATCCAGCGACACCGTAGGCTCGTCCAGCAGCCACAACTCCCGCCCCGACACCAACAGTCGCGCCAACCCCAGCCGCCGCTTCTGCCCCGCCGACAAATCCGCCGCCCGCCGGTCCTGCAATGCCAGCAGATTCATCGCCTCCGGCGCCCCGCCAACCTCGCCGCCATAAACCTGCGCCCAGAACGCCAGATTCTCCGCCACCGTCAGCATCGCCTTCACCCCGTCAGCATGGGCGCCGTAGGCCACATCCTCAGCACCGCTGACCGCACCCGCCAAAGCAGGCTGCAACCCCGCTAGCGTCCGCAGCAATGTCGTCTTGCCCACGCCATTGGCTCCGCGCAGCACCAGCACCTCGCCCGCGGAAAGGGCAAAACTGACCCGTTCCAGCACAGCCACCCCGCCGCGTGCCACCGCCAGACCCTCAACAATCAGCGTCAAACCACCCCACCATTTTCTGTCCAAAAATATCCCACAGGTTAGACATTGGTTACGCCATTGGTTCAAGTAACCAATGTCTTGGGGGTGTGAAACCCCCAGCCTTCCCACCAGCCCAGATCTATCGGATCGCCAACCCCATTGCCACCCGCCGCCATCCGCTACAACCCTACCAAACCCCACAGGAGTCGATCATGCCACTCTCAACCCGCCCGTTCGGCCGCAGCGACCGCACCCCCACCGCGATCGGCTTCGGGGCCTGGGCCATCGGCGGCACCTGGGGCGAGGTGACCGACGCGCAAGCCAAGGATGCCCTCAACGCCGCGCTTGACGCCGGGATGACCTTCATCGACACCGCCGATGTCTACGGCGATGGCCTGTCCGAACGCCGCATCGCCGAGGTAATCAAAACCCGCCCCGGCCCGCGCCCCTTCATCGCCACCAAAGCCGGCCGCCGCCTGAACCCACATGCGGCGGCGGGCTATACTTTGGCCAATCTCGAAGCCTTCATCGACCGCAGCCGTCACAACCTGCAAATGGACAGGCTCGACCTCGTGCAACTGCATTGCCCACCCACCGAAGTCTACGGCAGCGCCAAGGTCTACGAGGCTCTTGATACCCTCAAAGCCCAGCGCAAGATCGCCAATTACGGCGTCTCGGTCCAGACCATCGACGAGGCGATGACCGCCATCAAATTCCCCGGCGTCACCTCGGTCCAGATCATCTACAACCTGTTCCGCCAGCGCCCCGCCGACCAGTTCTTCGCCGCCGCCCGCGCCGCCAATGTCGCCATCATCGCCCGCGTCCCGCTCGCCTCCGGTCTGCTGACCGGCAAAATGTCCGCCTCCAGCCAGTTCGCCGCCGATGATCACCGCAGCTTCAACCGCAACGGCGAATTCTTTGACAAAGGCGAAACCTTCTCTGGGGTTCCCTTCGACATCGCCCTGCAAGCCGTGGAGGAACTCCGCCCCCTCGTCCCCGCTGGCACCACAATGGCGGCCTTCGCCCTGCGCTGGATTTTGATGGCCGATGCGATCAGCGTCGTCATCCCCGGTGCCAAGAACGCAGCCCAGTCGCAAGCCAACGCGGCCGCCGATGCCCTGCCCCCCATCGACGACGTCACCATGGCCAAGGCCCGCGAAATCTACCAGCGTCTGATCGCCCCGCACGTCGCCCACCTGTGGTAGCCCGATTATCTGTCCATAAATATCCTCCGGGGGTCCGGGGGTGGAAAACCCCCGGCGCTGGCCACAAGCGACCAAGGTGCCGTTTACGTCGCCGTCCTGACGCATTCAGCCCTTGCGATGCCCGTCTCCCGCCCTAAAAGACCATAGTGACCGGAGACGCCCCCATGACCGACGACGCACTCGTGATCTTCACCCCCTCCGGCCAGCGGGGCCGCTTTGCGTATGGCACCCCGGTCCTGACCGCCGCCCGCCAGTTGGGCGTCGATCTCGACTCGGTCTGCGGTGGGCGTGGCATCTGCTCCAAATGCCAGATCACCCCCGGCTACGGCGAATTTGCCAAGCACGGGCTGACCGTTGAATCCGACGCCCTTTCCGACTGGAACGAGGTCGAGGCCCGCTACAAACGCATCCGCGGCTTGCCCGAAGGCCGCCGCCTCGGCTGCCAGGCGCAAATTCAGGGTGATGTCGTCATCGACGTGCCGCCCGAATCCCAGGTCCACAAACAGGTCATCCGCAAATCCGCCACCGTGCGCGACATCGTCATGGATCCCGCCACCCGGCTTATGTATGTCGAGGTGGCCGAACCCGACATGCACGAACCGACCGGCGATTTCGAACGCCTCGCCCGCGCCTTGCAGGAGCAATGGCAGGTCGAAGGCATCGCCGCCGAACTGAGCCTGATGCGCCGCCTGCAACCCGCGCTGCGCAAGGGTCAGTGGAAAATCACCGTGGCCCTGCACAAGGGCAACCACGACGCCCGCTACCGCATCCTTGACCTGTGGCCCGGCTATCACGAGGGCAAACTCCTGGGCCTCGCCATCGACCTCGGCTCCACCACCATCGCCGCCCATCTCTGCGATCTGCAAGACGGCACCGTTCTGGCCTCCGCCGGGGTGATGAACCCGCAAATCCGCTTTGGCGAAGACCTGATGAGCCGGGTCTCCTATGCCATGATGAACCCCGGCGGCGACAAGGAAATGACCTCCGCCGTCCGCACCGCGATCAACGGCCTGATCCAGTCGATCTCGACCGAGGCCCGCGTGGACCCCAAGTCGATCTATGAACTCGTGTTCGTCTGCAACCCGGTCATGCACCACCTCCTGTTGGGCATCGACCCGGTTGAACTCGGACAAGCCCCCTTCGCACTGGCCACCTCCGGCTCCCTCAGCCTCGATGCCCGCGACCTCGACCTCGCCGCCGTCAACCACGCCGCCCGCGTTTACATATTGCCCTGCATCGCAGGCCATGTCGGGGCCGATTGCGCCGCTGTCGCCTTGTCGGAAGAGCCGAACAAATCCAAAGATATGGTCCTGATCGTCGATGTCGGCACCAATGCCGAACTCCTCTTGGGCAATGAAACCAGAGTCCTCGCCTGCTCCTCGCCCACCGGCCCCGCCTTCGAAGGCGCGCAAATCTCCGCCGGCCAACGCGCCGCCCCCGGTGCCATCGAGCGGGTGGAAATCGACCTCATCACCAAGGAACCCCGCTTCAAGATCATCGGCTCCGACCTGTGGTCCACCGACCCCGCCTTCACCACCTCCACCGCCATCACCGGCATCTGCGGTTCCGGCATCATCGAGGCCGTCGCCGAGATGCGCATGGCGGGCATCGTCGACCAGCAGGGCCTGATCGGCTCCCCCGATCAAACCGGCACCGCCCGTTCCATCCCCGAAGGCCGCACCCATTCCTACCTGCTGCACGACGGCACCGCCCACGGCGGCCCGCGCATCCTGGTCACCCAAGGCGACATCCGCGCCATCCAGCTTGCCAAAGCCGCGCTCTATGCCGGGGCCCGCCTGCTGATGGACGAAATGGGCGTCGACACCGTGGACCGCGTGACGCTCGCAGGTGCCTTCGGTGCCCATATCAGCCCGAAGCATGCAATGGTCCTCGGCATGATCCCCGATGCGCCCCTGGACAAAGTCACTTCGGCCGGCAACGCCGCCGGCACCGGGGCCCGCATTGCGCTCTGCAATGTCGGCTCGCGCAACCAGATCGAAGAAACCGTCCAGCAAATCCACAAGGTCGAAACCGCCATCGAGCCGCGCTTTCAGGAACATTTCGTCAACGCCACCGCCATCCCGCACGCCACCGACACCTTCCCCCACCTGATCGGCGTCGCCACCCTGCCGCAGGTCAGCTTTAACACCGCAGGCTCGGGTGGCGAGGGCGGACGCCGCCGCAAACGGGGTTGACGCATCCCCCCGTTGCGATAGCTTGCCGGCATGGAAGATCCGATCGCCATGCTGATCCAACGGACCGCGACGCAGGATCGCGCCGCCTTCCGCGCATTGTATTCCGCCAGCTCCGCGAAACTAATGGGCGTTTTGCTGCGTATCCTTGGGCAGAGAGCAGAGGCGGAGGACGCGTTGCAAGAGGTTTACACCAGAGTCTGGCTCAAGGCAGGGCGCTTCGATGCGACCAAGGGCCGTGGCATGACCTGGCTGATCGCGCTGTCGCGCAACCTCGCCATTGACCGCCTGCGCCAGCGTTCCGACCACGTCAGCGACGACGACGCAATGGCAGCCCATGCCGATCCCGCCCCGCGCGCCGAAACCCGGCTGATCGCCTCGGGCGAGGCGCGGCGGATCAACGACTGCTTCGCCACCCTGGAACCCGACCGGGCAGAGGCGTTGCGCGGCGCCTATCTGACCGGCCTGTCCTACAGCGATCTCGCCACCAAATTCGACGTGCCCTTGAACACGATGCGGACCTGGCTGCGCCGCAGCCTCCTGCGCCTCAGGGAGTGTATGGGCACATGACCGAACAACCCATCCTGCCGCCCGACGAAGAAGACGACCTTCTGGCCGCCGAATATGTCATGGGCCTGCTGGACCGCGAAGAACGTGCCACCATCGAGGCGCGTCTGCGCCGCGATGCCACCCTGTCGCTGCGCGTCGCCGATTGGCAAGAGCGCCTGTCCGGCCTGAACGACGATTATGCCGAGGTTGCCGCCCCCAATCTGCTGGCGCAGATCGAGGCGCGGCTGTTCCCGACCTCCCTAAGGCGCAGCCGGTTCGGCAACCTCTGGGCCTGGGGCAGCGCCGCCACCGCCGCTCTGGCGCTGGTGGCCTACTTGGCGCTGACCCCGGCGGCCCCCAGCTACACCGCCATCCTGACCGCCGACGCGGGCGGGCTGAAATACGAAGCCACCATCACCGAGGACAGGCTGACCCTGACCCGGCTGTCCGGCACCGATGCCGACACCCGCCATTCCTACGAACTATGGGTCATCGCCGGCGACAACCCGCCGGTGTCGTTGGGGCTGATCCCCGGCAACGCGACCATCACCCGCCCCGGCCTTGCCGCAGGTCAGACGCTGGCGATCACGCTGGAACAATCCGGCGGCTCGCCCGATGGCAAACCGCACGGTCCCATTGTCGCCGCAGGCAAACTGATCGCCGCCTGATCAGCGGGCGTTTCCCGGGTCAAAGCCTTCCCAACTCCCCTCAGCCGCTCATCGCGCCTGAAGCAGGCTTTCTTCGCGGACGTGCAGAAAGCCCTTTTCGGGCTTGATGAACGCCACCTGCCGCAAAAGGTTCAATCACGAAACCGTGAGAGCGCAACCTCCCTGAAACTTTCGCCCCGCCGCCCCCGTTCTTCCAGATGTGAGGTGGGATTGGCCCACTCCGAAGAACCCATAGGGAGCAACCACAATGAAATCGCTTTTCCTCTCCGCAGCCGCACTCGCCTTGTCCACCGGTTTTGCACTGGCCGAAAACCCGATGGTGGGCGGTGCCGCGATGTTCGACAGCAAGAACATCATCGAAAACGCGGTGAACTCGGCCGACCACACCACGCTGGTCGCCGCTGTCAAAGCCGCCGGTCTGGTCGAAACCCTGTCCGGCCCCGGCCCGTTCACCGTGTTCGCGCCGACCAACGAGGCCTTCGCCAAACTGCCGGCCGGCACCGTTGAAACCCTGCTCAAGCCGGAAAACAAGGCGATGCTGGTCAAGATCCTGACCTGCCACGTCGTGGCGGGCAATGCGATGGCCGACACCGTGATGGGCATGATCCAGGCTGACGGCGGCAAGCATGTCATCAAGACCGTCGGCGGCTGTGACATCACCGCCCAGACCAAGGGCGGCAAGGTCGTGCTGACCGACGAGATGGGCAATGTCGCCACCGTGACCATCGCCGATGTCAAGCAATCGAACGGCGTCATCCATGTCATCGACACGGTGCTGTTGCCCAAGATGTAATGCCCCCGGGGTTCCTGTCTGCTGATCCCAGGCAAAGAGCCGCAGGTTGTGGCCGTCCATAGTCCCCACAAAACGACCATGATCCGCGGAGGGTCTTCGGGTAAAGCCCCGAAGACCCTTTTCCATTTCCCTTGATCCCGGCGCCGTGCCACGCTATCTGAACCGGTACGCGGGTGTATCTCAATGGCAGAGAAGCAGCTTCCCAAGCTGATGACGAGGGTTCGATTCCCTTCACCCGCTCCATTCCCCAAACTCCCCAAAGACTTGCATCCGGCCCGGTTCGCAGCCATTACAGGCTGAACGGGGGGGCGTATATCTTGGACAAACCGGTGTTTCTTGCGCCCACCAACCAGAACACCTGGACCAACCACCTGCTGGCGCCGTTCTTCCCGCGCTACAAGGTGCTGCTGGAACTGCAAAAGGAACCCGCCCATCTGCGCGGCCCGCTGCGCAACCTGATCCTCAGCCACGACCGCCGCTTTCTGTTCCTGCGCAACCAGAAATGCGCCTGCACCCAGACCACCCAGTTTCTGTATGCCTATGGCAATCAGGGCGAGACCTATCCGGGCAACGTCCACCGCGCCAATCAGGGCATCTATGCCGCCCGCTACCGCTGGCCCGACATCAAACCGGTCTACGAAGCGCATATGTCGTATTTCTTCACCTTCGTGCGCGACCCCGAAACCCGCGCCCATTCCGCCTATCGCAACTTCTTCGTGGACCTGACCAACATCGCCCGCAAAAAGCACCTCAAGCCGATGCAGGCCCACGGCTATGATCCGGCGAAGGGCGAGGCCTACAACTTCGACATCTTCCTCGACTATGTCGCCCATTCCTTCGAAGTGGACCGGCTCAACACCGACAGCCACTGGCGCCTGCAAGTCGACAACATCGCCTTCCGCGACATCCGTTTTGACTACATCGGCCGGGTCGAGAATTACGAGGCCGACATCGCCCATGTCTTCGAGGCCGGCGGTGCCCCCGGCTTTCCGCCCGACGCCCTGCTGAACGCCCGCCACAACCGCTCTGCCAGCGCCAAAACCAAGGTGTCAGCCGCGCAGCGCGCTCGCATCCGGCAGCTTTACGCCCCCGATTACGAAGCCTTCGGCTATTGATCCGTCCCATCTCAAGGAGACTACCATGTCAGACATCACCCGCTTGGGCTCTGGCCCGCGCATGTCGGAAGCCGTGTGCTACAACGGCATCGTCTGGGTCGCAGGCCAGGTCGGCCATCCGAATGAAACCGTGACCCAGCAAACCGCCACCTGTCTGGCCGAGGTTGACCGCATCCTCGCCGCCGCCGGCACCGACAAGACCCGCATCCTGTCGGCGCAAATCTGGCTCGCCGACATCGCCACCTTCGCCGAGATGAATGCGGTCTGGGACAAATGGGTGCCCGCTGGCAACACCCCCGCCCGCGCCACCGGCGAGGCCAGGCTGGCGACGCCAGCCTACAAGGTCGAGGTGATTGTCACCGCCGCGCTGCAGTAAAAAGGCCGGGGGGTTTCACACCCCCCGGACCCCCTGTGGGATATTGGCGCCAAAATGAAAGGCTAGGCCGTCAGATACGCCACCAGCGCCGCCGTCGAGCCATCCTTGCCCCCGGTCCCCTGCTTGCCCTCCAGGATCGGCTGCAACGCGAGCGCCAGTTCCTTGCCCAGTTCCACCCCCCATTGATCGAACGAGTTGATCCCCAGGATCACCCCTTCGACAAACACCCGATGTTCATAGAGGGCAATAATCTGCCCCAGCACGAACGGCGTCAGTTTGGGGTAAACCAGGGTGGTCGAGGGCCGGTTACCCGGAAACACCCGGTGCCGCGCCTGCATGTCCAGTTCGGCCCCGGTCAGACCCTTTTTGGCCATGATCGCCGTCGCTTCCTCCAGCGACCGCCCGCGCATCAGCGCCTCCGATTGCGCCAGGCAATTCGACACCAGCAGCAGATGCATATGCGCCAGATCCGCCTCGTGGCCTTGCCGCGCCACCATGAACTCGCACGGCACCGTCCGGGTGCCCTGATGGATCAACTGGTAGAACGCGTGCTGGCCATTGGTCCCCGGCTCGCCCCACACCACCGGCCCCGAGGCCGTGGTCAGGTCCGATCCATCCATCGCCACCCGCTTGCCGTTCGATTCCATCTCCAACTGTTGCAAATAGGCGGGCAACCGCGACAGCCGCTGGTCATAGGGCAGCACGGCGCGGGTCGCATGGCCGCAAATCTGGTTGTGCCAGATCCCGACCAGCGCCAAGAGCACCGGCATGTTGCGCATGAACGGCTCGCGCAGGAACCGCGCGTCCATATCGCGGCCACCTTGCAGGAACTGATCAAACGCCGCAGGCCCGATCGCCAGCATCACCCCCAGCCCGATTGGTCCCCACAAAGAATAACGCCCGCCAACCCAATCCTCAAAGCCAAAAACCCGTGCCGGATCAATGCCATAAGCTGCCGTCTTGTCCGCCGCCGTCGACACCGCCGCAAATTGCGCTCCGGGGTTTTTCACGATCCTGCCCATCCAGGCCTTCGCCGTATTGGCATTGGTCATCGTCTCGATCGTGGTGAACGTCTTCGACGCCACGATCACCAGCGTGGTTTCCGGGTTCAGCCCGACCAGCGTATCGGCAATATGCGCCCCATCGACGTTCGAGACATAATGCACCCGCGGCCCATCGTGATACGGCGACAAGGCAATCGTCGCCATCGCCGGCCCCAGATCGGACCCGCCAATGCCGATGTTGATCACATCGGTGATGCGGCCGCCCTGCCCCGTGAACCTGCCCTCCCGGACGTCATCGGCAAACGCCGCCATCCGCGCCCGGATCGCCAGCACCTCCGGCACCACATCGACGCCACCCACCATGACCGACACCCCCGCCGGTGCCCGCAACGCGGTATGCAGAACCGCCCGCCCCTCGGTCACGTTGATCTTGTCACCGGCGAACATCGCATCCCGCTTGGCCGCCACCGCCGAGACTTCCGCCAGTTCCAGCAAAAGCCCGAACGCCGCCTCGTCGATGTTGGTTTTCGAGAAATCCAGCATCATCTCGCCCGCCCGGGCGCTGAAATGCTGCGCCCGCCCCGCGCCCTGAAACAGGGTCAGGATCGAACGGTGTTCCACCTTGTGATGGTGCCGCTTCAGCCCGTGCCATTTGTCTTGCATCGTCTCACTCCGCCCAATGGACTGTTGCGTGATCCAGAACCAGCCGCACCGGCGCTTCCAGAACCGGCAATTGCAGCGCCCGCTCCAAAGCTGCCCGCTTGTCCGCCCCGGTGATCAGGATATGGGTGTGTTTCGCGGCCTTCAGCACCCGCGCCGTCAGGGTGATCCGCGGCTCGCCCGCCGCTTTCGCCCGCAAGGCCATCAGCACCGGCGCATCCGGCGCCAGCGCCTCAGCCAGACGGTCAGCCCCCGGAAACAGACTGGCGGTGTGCATGTCGCCGCCCATGCCCAACAGCAGCACCGAAATCGGCAGATGCGGCAAAATCCCCTCGGATAGCACTGCAAGCCCCGCTTCGGGCGTCGCAACAGGCGCATACAGCGGCACCAGTTCCGCCGCCGCCGCGCGTCCGCACAACAGCCGATGCCGCACCAACCGCGTATTCGACCGCGGACTGTCCTCGCCCACCCAGCGCTCGTCATTCAGCAGCACCGCCACCCGGCCCCAGTCCAGATCCTCGCCCGACAGCGCATCAAACACCGGCCCCGGCGTCGTGCCGCCCGGCACCGACAGGGTCGCCCGCCCGCCACGCAACGCCAGCCGCAATTCGTCGGCAATCACAGCCGCCAGCCCCTGCATCAACCCCTCGCGCGATGGATAGACCTGTAGCTTCATCCCTTGATTTCCCGCCAGCGCCGCCCGTCCCGGTGCATCAGCATCAGCGCATCCTCCGGCCCTGACGACCCCGGATCATAGCCCTGCGGCTTGTCGCCCCGCGCTTCCCAGCCCTGAATGATCGGATCGGTCCAGGCCCAGGCCGCCTCGACCTCGTCACCACGCATGAACAGGGTCTGGTTGCCGCGGATCACATCCATGATCAGCCGCTCATAGGCATCCGGCACATCCTCGGCATCCTGCCCAAGCGCATCGGCAAACGACATGTCCAGCGGCACCTGCGTCAACCGCATCCCGCCCGGCCCCGGCTCCTTGATCATCACCAGCAGGTCCATGCCTTCATTCGGCTGCAACCGGATCACCAGCACGTTTTCCTTCCAGCCCGAGGTTTCGTCGAAAATCGAATGCGGCGGCTCTTTGAAGGTGATCGCAATCTCGCTCGCCCGTGCCCGCAGTCTTTTGCCGGTCCGCAGATAGAACGGCGTGCCCTTCCAGCGCCAGTTCGACACGCTGACCTTCAGCGCCAGATAGCTTTCGGTCTTGGTGTCCGGATTTTCCGAGTGTTCAACATAACCACCCTCGCCGCCGCCCGCCAGATATTGCCCGCGCACGATATCGGTGGGCTTCACCGCATCCAGCGCCCGGATCACTTTCAGCTTTTCATCCCGCACCGCCGCCGGATCAAAGTGATAGGGCGGCTCCATCGCAATCAGACACAAAAGCTGCATCATGTGATTCTGGATCATGTCCCGCATCGCGCCGGACTTGTCGTAATAGGCCCCGCGCCCTTCGACCCCGACCGTTTCCGCCACGGTGATCTGGACATGGTCGACATATTCGGCCTTCCACAGCGGCTCGAACAGAATGTTGGCGAACCGCACCGCCATCAGGTTCTGCACCGTCTCTTTGCCCAGATAATGGTCGATCCGGTAAATCTGATCCTCGGTGAAATACTGGGCCAGTGTCGCGTTCAGCGTCCTGGCCGAGGTCAAATCCCGCCCGAACGGCTTTTCCACCACGATCCGGCAGGTCGTATCGGCAATGCCATGCTGATGCAGTTTTTCCGCCAGATCGCCGAACAGCGCAGGCGCCACCGAGAAATAGAACACCCGCACCACCCCCGGCCGGACCAGGGTTTTCAGCTTCTCCCAGCCGCCCTCGACCGTGGCATCAATCGAGACGTAGGAAATCAGGTCCAGAAACGCCTTGATCACCTTGGCGTCGCGGCGGTCTTCCGGCACGAATTCCTCGATCGCGGCGGCCACCACGGCACGGTAGGCCTTGTCGGTCAGGTTCGCCCGTGCCCCGCCGACGATCCGGCTTTCCGCCGGCATCTGGCCGCCCAGAAACCGCCGGTACAACCCCGGCAGAATCTTGCGCTTGGCCAGATCCCCGGTGCCGCCAAAGATGACAAGATCGAACGGATCGACCGGAATGACGCGGGAAACCATCTGTGACCTCGTTGCTCTGGCTTTGTTAGCGCTAACGAAACGGTTTTACCCGCCCCGCACCGCAAAGTCTAGCAAGTCCGCACCCAAATCCCAAGCGAAGCCGCGCGCTGTGATCAACCTTCCTCGACCGGCATCCAGCGCAGCCGCAAAAGCCCCGGTTCCGCCGCCATGCGCTGCACCGCCTGCTCCAGCATCTGGTCGGTCATGCCTTCGCCGGTCACAATCGCCACCAGTTCCACCCCGCCCTCGCCACTCGATCCGGTGATTTCCGACATCCGCAGCCCGCCGATGGTCAGCGTCCGCAGTAAAAGCCCGCGCATCGCCGCCTCCTCGCCCGTCGTGCAGGTCAGCGCCACCCGATAGGACCGGCTCAGCGGATCCCCCGCCTTGGTGTGTCGCTTCAACAGCTTGACCAGCGGCCGCAGCCCCAGGTTCACGAAAACCACCAGCCCCGTCAGCAGCACCGCATATTCAAACTGCCCGGTGGCCGAGATCAACCCGACCGCCGCCGAACACCACAGCGTCGCCGCCGTGTTGATCCCGTGAATTTCGAACCCATCGCGAAAGATGATTCCCGCCCCCAGAAAGCCGATCCCCGACACTACCTGCGCGGCCACCCGGCTGGGCGAGGCATCGGGCAACCCCTGCAACTGCGAATAGGTCACGAACCCCGCCGCCCCCAACGCCACCAGCGCGTTGGTCCGCAGGCCCGCCATCCGCTGCCGCACCTGGCGTTCCGATCCAATCACCGCGCCACAAGACAAAGCGACGGCAAGGTTGAAGGCGGCGGCGTGCAGGGCAACGGGCATGGCGGATCTCCGAAGGTTCCAGCCACCAGCAGAACCACGTTTCCCCTGCCATGTGAAGGTTTTGTAACAGATTTACGACGCAAACTCAGCCGGTCAGGCGTCCAGTTCGGCATCCCAATACAGATAGTCCATCCAGCTTTGGTGCAGATGCCCCGGCGGAAACCGCCGCCCATGCGCCTGCATTTCCTCGGTCGAGGGCTGCCGCGGCTGCCGCCCCAGATGCATGCCCGAGCCTTTCAGGGTCTTGTTGCCCTTGCGCAGATTGCACGGCGAACACGCCGCCACCACGTTCTCCCACGAGGTAATGCCGCCGCGCGACCGTGGCATGACATGGTCAAACGTCAGATCGCCCTTGGCCGCGCAATACTGGCAGCAGAACTCGTCGCGCAGAAAAAGGTTGAAGCGCGTGAATGCCACGCGCTTCTGGGGTTGGACGAATTCTTTCAGCACGACGACCGAGGGTATCCGAAACTCCTGCCTCTGGCTTCGCACCACTTCCTCGTATTCGGCCAATATGATCACGCGGTCCAGCACCGCCGCCTTGATCGCCTCTTGCCAGGGCCACAGCGACAACGGGTAATAGCTCAGCGGGCGATAATCGGCATTCAGCACCAGCGCCGGAAAATGCTTCAGCGCCGCCGGGTCGCGTACGAAATGCGTTCTGAAATCGCCGTCCATGCCCCGCCAGACCCCATCCAGGCGCCCGCGACACCTTTTCGATTGGCATCCCGGGCTGCTTATCCCTGACTATATATGGCGTAATCCTGCTGACAACCCCCCGGATTTGCGCCACTTCGCCAAACTGTGATGGCATCTCAGCATTACAGCCGAATGACAGGGATCGGCGCTTGGCCTCCAATTCGCCCGGTCCCGCCCGCCTTGTGCTTTCCCGCCATCGCCAGACCCGCTAATAAACCTGAAATAGCCGGAGGATTCCCATGCCTGACCGCCTCAACCGCCGCAACCTGCTCAGCCTCGCCCTGCCCGCCCTTCTGCTGGCCTGCGGCAGAAAGGCTCCGACCACCAGCGCCTCCTATGTCGGCGAGACGCCCGAAATCGACCGTCTGGTCGAGAAATACGCCGCACTCTACGATATGCCCGCCAGCCTGATCCACCGGGTGATCCGCCGCGAAAGCGGCTATAATCCCCGAGCCCGCAACGGCCCCTATTACGGGTTGATGCAAATCCTGCCGCAAACCGCCCGCACGGTGGGCTATGACGGCCCGCCTTCGGGCCTGCTCGACGCCGAAACCAACCTGCGCTACGCCGGAAAATACCTGCGCGGTGCCTGGCTCCTGTCGCGCGGCAGCCAGACGCAGGCGGTGCATTGGTATGCGGTGGGCTATTACTACGAGGCCAAAAGGCGCGGTATGCTGGATGAAACCGGGCTGCGGGCGTAGGTCGGGCTCGCTTTATTCCTTGGGCCAGCGCCCAGATGGCCAATCCCGCGCCGGGTGGATCACCCGCAGGATCACGATGGTTTCGGCATCGGCGTGCTTCAAGATTTCATAGGCGACTAAATATGGAAGTCCGGGAACCGATTTTTCGAATAATCCAAAGGTTCGCCCAAGTCGCCCTGTAGAATGGGTTCCCAGTCGCAAGGCTGATTTTTGAATTGCCGAACCCACCCGCGTGGCCGCATCAGGATTCTGTCCGGCGGTAAATTCGACAAGCGCCAACAAGTCTTGTTCTGCCAGACGTGACCACCTGACTTCTCGTTTCAAGCGCGGCGACGGGCAGCGTCGATAATGGCGTCCATCTTGGCGACAACTTCCTCATGCGACGCAGTATTTCCTGCCCTCACATCCGCCATCGCCGCCAAAATCCCCTCAACAATCTCCAACTCCCGCTCGACATATTGCGTCACCGCCTCCCCCGCCAAAAACGAGTTGCTGCGCCGTGTAGCTTCCGCCAGACGCCCCAGTTTTTCCTTCACCTCCGGGCTGATCCGAATGGTCATCGTCGTACTGGCAGGCATCACAATCTCCCCGTGTTGCATTGTGTACAACTTGGCACCGCCGAACACGCCATTCAACCTGCGCAGGGTGTACTTCAGCGCATCTCGCGCCCATCATGGTAAACCAATCCTTACCAAAGGACACGAAACTCCCTAAAATCAATCCCTTACCAAAGCGTCCACATGTGGACAGCCCTCAATACCACGCATCCGCCGCGGTCGCCTTCTTCCGCGCCACAAAATCCTCCAACGCCTCCTTGACCGCCACATCCATGGCCGGCGCCTCATACTCCGCCAGCCGCTTCTTCCACAGCCGGTTCGCCCGCTGCCCGGCATCCAGCCCGCCCGCAGCCTCCCATTTCTCGAACGGCTCGTTGTCCGACAGGTCGGTATCCCAGAACGCCGTCTCATAATGCGCCATCGTATGGCTGCAGCCAAAGAAGTGATTGCCCGGCCCGACCTCCGCAAACGCCTCCACCGCCAGTTCGTCATCCGAGATTTTCACGCCGTCAAGGTAAGCATGCAGCGCCCCGCACAGATCGGCGTCCAGCATGAACTTCTCGTAGGACATGCTCAACAGCCCATCCAGAAACCCCGCCGAATGCAGGATGAAATTGGCCCCGCAATGCACCGCCGCCAGCATGCTCATCGTGCCTTCCATCATCGCCTGCCCATCCGGCAGCTTCGACGTGGTGAAATTCCCCGAACACCTGAGCGGCAGGTTCAGCCGCCGCGCCAGTTGCCCGATCACCATGCTGCCAATCGCCGGTTCCGGCGTACCAAACGTCGGGCTCCCCGACCGCAAAGACATCGACGACAGAAAGTTGCCAAAGATCACCGGCGCCCCCTTCCGTTC
>JAYUGA010000020.1:0-7240 GCA_043738565.1 Rhodobacterales bacterium | reverse complement strand
CCTTCGCGCCGCCCGAGAACTTCACCGCGCCGTCGATCTTGTCCATCGCGGTGCCTGCGCCCAAAGCAGCGGCAATCTCGCCAGCGGCCTTGCCCAGCGCACGGCTGTCTTTCCAGACCGAGACGGTCTGGGTGCCACGCGCCACGCGGTTGATCGCGGCAAGGTCGCCGTCCTGACCACCCAGCGGAACCGTCAGGCCCTGCGCGGCCAGTGCAGCCGCAGCGCCACCGGCCATGCCGTCGTTTTCGGCCAGAACGGCGTCAACGGCGTTGTTGTTGGCGGTCAGGATCTGCTCCATGTTCTTCTGGGCATTTTCCGGCTTCCAGCCGTCCGAGAACGACTCGCCGACGATCTTGATCGTCCCGGCCTTCACCGCGTCACCGATGACCGACATCATGCCTTGCAGCAGGAAGCCGGCGTTCGGATCACCGGGGTCGCCCTTGATGATGGCATAGTTGCCCGCAGGCTTTTCCTTCATGACTTCGGTGGCGATGATCTTGCCAACGCCGATGTTGTCGAAGGTCAGATAGAAAGTGCGGTTGTCTTCGATCAGGCGGTCATAGCCGATGACCGGAATGCCTTCGGCAGCGGCCTTGTCGACGGCTGGCCCGATGGCGTCCTTGTCCCAGGCGTTGATGATCAGCACGTTGGCGCCTTGCGAGATCAGCGCATCCACGTCGTTCAACTGCTTTTCCGAGGACGACTGCGCGTCGGCGGAAATATAGGTATCGCCAGCCGCTTCAATCGCGGCTTTCATTGCGGCTTCGTCGATCTTCCAGCGCTCTTCCTGAAAGCTGGCCCAGGAAACGCCGATCTTCTTGCCTTCGGCCAATGCTGCCGTCGATAATCCGGTAGCCGCGATAATGGCGGCCAAAAGTACCTTACGCATTCAATCCTCCTCATGGATGCGACCAGCGCATGGCCGGTCCGGCAGATTCGCCGGAACTGATCGGAAATTGCCGCGAATAAATTCAGTTGTCAAAATAAAAATGAGGCGTAATTCTTATCCTGATGGATACACAGGCAGTTGCCGTGCTGCATAGCAGCAGAATGGTGAGATATGGTAAGAAATGCGATGGGCTTTAGTTTGCAAGGTGAATAAATGCGAGCACCAGGGCTGGCGGAAGAGCCGGAGGATGGCCGCAAGGGCTGTGGTCCGCGCATCGCACCACTGTCGGAATCCTTGCGGCCGCTGCGCCAGCAGGTGTTTGAACAGATCCGCGCCGCCGGTCTGGTGGCGCGGGTGCAACTGGCCAAGGATCTGGGGGTCAGCCCGGCCTCTGTCACCACGATCACCTCGGAACTTCTGGACGCCGGCCTGATCGAAGAGGTTGCCGTCCCCCGCGATGAGGGGCTGGGCCGCGGTCGCCCGGCGGTGGCGCTTGGGGTGCGCGGACCGGCGCATCTGGTGGTGGGCATGAAGCTGTCAGACCGCGAACATACCGCCGTTGTCGTCGATTTCGCGGGCAACATGCTGGCCGATGATGCGATTGCCCGCGATCCGGGCCCGACCTCGCTGGCCGAGATGCTGGACGCGGTCGAAAGCCTGCTGGACCGGGTCTGTGCCAAGGCTTGTGTGTCGCGGCGCGATCTGTCGGGTGCGGCGATTGGCGTGCCGGGGTTCGTCGACAATTCCGAAGGCATGGTGCATTGGTCATCGACCCTGATCGAGCGCGAAGTGCCCTTGGCGGCGGCGGTGCAGGCGCGGCTGGGTCTGCCGGTGTTCATCGACAACGACGCCAATCTGGTGGCCTTGGCCGAATTGTGGTTCGGTGCCGGGCGGGCTTTGGCCGATTTCGCGGTTGTCACCATCGAACATGGCGTCGGCATGGGGTTCGTGATGAACCACCGCATCTATCGCGGGGCGCAGCGGCTGGGGCTGGAACTGGGTCACACCAAGGTGCAACTGGATGGGGCACTGTGCCGCTGCGGCCAGCGCGGCTGTCTGGAGGCCTATGTGGCGGATTACGCGCTGGCGAGGGAGGCGGTGACGGCGCTGAACTGGAGCCACAAGCAAAGCACTTCGGTGCCGGTCCTGCTGGAAAGCCTGTATCAGCATGCCAAGGCCGGCAATGGCACGGCGCGCGGCATTTTTCGCCGGGCGGGGCGCTATCTGGCCTTGGGGCTGGCCAATGTGGTGAACCTGTTCGACCCGGCACTGATCATTCTTTCGGGCGAGCGGATGAAATACGACTATCTGTATGCGGAAGAAACGCTGGCCGAGATGCGCGATCTGGTGATCAACTCGGGCCGCCCGCAACCACCAATCGAGATTCACGCCTGGGGCGATCTTTTGTGGGCGCATGGTGCTGCGGCTCTGGCGCTGGCGGCGGTGACGGAACGGATTTTGACCGCCCCGCGCGAGATGGCGGCGCAGTAGGCTGGCGTTCGTCAAGCCGGAAGACGGCTTTCCTCATGCCATTCCACTCGCGACGAAAGCCCCCTCGGCTTGAGGAGCGGCGGTTGGTTGCGTCGTGTATCGTGGTAAATCAGTGGTTAATGGAAATAAATATCAACACTGATTACAATGATTTACCTGTTTGTCCACATGTGGACGCTTACAGCCGCATCGGTCCCTCGGGCACCGGCATGCCACCCGCGACCGCCCCCCAGACCGACTGATCGAAATTCACAATCGCCCCGGTCATCAGCCCGGCATCGTCTGACACCAGAAAATTCACCGCCCGCGCCGCCTCTTCCGGATCGACCAGCCGCCCGAACGGCAGGTTTTCAGCTGCCTTCGCCTCCCAATCCGCATCGCCCGATTTGGCCTGCAATTCCCGCTCGTGATCTGAAGCCATCCAGCCGATGTTAAGCTGATTGACCCTGATCCGGTTCGCCATCACCGAAAACGCCGTGTTGGCGGTAAGGGTGGTCAGCGCCCCCTTCGAGGCACAGTAAGCATTGATGAACGGCTGCCCCGCGAGGGCGGAGATTGAGCCGATGTTGCAAATCGCCCCGGCAGTCCCCTCACGGATCATCAGCTTGATCGCGTCCTGCATCAGAAAGTAGGGGCCGCGCACATTCACCGCGAACATCCGGTCAAAGAGTTCGGGCGAGGTGTCCAGAATGGTGCCCCGGTCGGTCAAAGCCCCGGCATTCACCAGCACATCAATCCGCCCGAACAAGCGGTCGGTTTCGGCGAGCACATAGCGACACTCCTCGACCTGGCCAAAGTCGGCGCGGATGAAATGGGCCTGGGTGCCGACCAGGCTGCGGGCCACCCCGTCGCCGCGCTTCATGTTGCGCCCGGTGAT
The DNA here is from genome assembly GCA_043738565.1 of Rhodobacterales bacterium. Taxonomy (GTDB): domain Bacteria; phylum Pseudomonadota; class Alphaproteobacteria; order Rhodobacterales; family Rhodobacteraceae; genus Stagnihabitans. The sequence continues at coordinate 3,983 of JAYUGA010000020.1, read as the reverse complement.
GACGACGCCCGCCGCCCCCGCCGCCGCCAGCCTGCGGGCAATCGCGGCCCCCAGCCCCTGCGTCGCCCCGGTGACGACGCAGATTTTGCCATCCATCCGGTTGCCCGAGAACGGGGTCAAAGAACGACCTCATACCCGGCGGCGACCATGACGCGCAGCAATTCCTTGTGGCCCCTGGTCGACCATTCCAGGGGCGGCGCTTTCTTCGGGTCCTGCTCTGCCTCGACCACGAACCAGCCTTCGTAGCCATATGTGGCGCAACGTTTCACGATGGCCTCGAAATCGAGCGAACCATCGCCCGGCACGGTGAAGGCGCCTTTTACGACAGCATCGAGGAAGCTGTCCTTCGTGCGGTCAAGTTTGTTGATCACGTCCATCCGAACGTCCTTGGTATGGACATGGGTGATCCGGGCGTGATGCTTGTCGATCACCCGCAGCACGTCGCCGCCCGCCATCGCCATGTGGCCGGCATCGAACAGCAAGGGAATGCCGGCGCCGGAGTGTTTCATGAACAAGTCGAGTTCCGGCTCGGTTTCAATCACGGCGGCCATGTGGTGGTGATAGGATAGCGGCATGCCCTGTTCGGCGCACCATTCGCCGAAAGCGGTCATGTGGCGGGCGTAGGTCTTGATCTGCGCCTCGTCCAGTTTCGGTTTGGTGGACAGCGGTTTGCTGCGATCACCCTGTACCGAACGCGCCACCTCGCCGTAAACGATGCAGGGCGCTTTTGCGGCGATGAAGAAATCCATCTGGGCGCGGATGCGGTCTTTGTTGGCAGCGATGTCGCCGTCCAGAATGGTGCCGGAAAACCAGCCGCCACAGACCGAAATGCCATAGCGGTTCAGGATCGGGCCAAGCTCGGTCATGTTCATCGGAAAGCGGCGGCCGGTTTCCATGCCGGTGTAGCCCGCAACCGAAGCCTGGCGCAGGCATTCTTCCAGTGACACGTCATCGCTAAGTTCGACAAGGTCGTCATTCCACCAGCAGATCGGCGAAATGCCCAGTTTGGCCTTCAGCATCATCATTCTCCTCAACCATTCGCGGTATCTTGAGGCGGGGAAGGGCTATGGGCAAGGCCCATGTTTACGGGTTTGCGATGGCGCAGAAAGTGTTCGATCTGCCGTTTGACATCGAATTGCATATGATCGCCGATGTAACCGAGGCGGGCGCTGCGGCTGCGGCACGGGCGTTTGGCTTTGCGCATCATACCACGGATTGGCGGTCGATTGTCGCCGATCCACTTGTCGATGTCATCGATATCACGGCACCCAACGCGCTGCACAAGGAGATGGCGCTGGCGGCGACCCAGGCGGGCAAGCATGTGTATTGCGAAAAACCGCTGGCCCCTTTGGCTGCGGATGCGCGGCAGATGGCAGAGGCGGCGGAGGCGGCTGGGATCAAGACTCAGGTAGGGTTCAATTACCTGTGCAACCCGATGCTTGCATTGGCGCGGGAGATGATCCGCAGCGGCGAGTTGCGGGAAATTCGCGGCTATCGCGGGCTGCATGCCGAGGATTACATGGCCGATTCCGCCGGGGTTTACGGGTTCCGCCATGATCCGGCGGGTGGCGGGGCGCTGGCGGATATCGGTTCACGTGCGTTGGCCACGGCGGAGTTTTTGTGCGGGCCGATCAGTCGTGTGACGGGTGATCTGGTGACGTTGAGCGGTGAGCGGCCCGATGGCAAGGGTGGGCGAAAAGCCGTGAGGGTCGATGATGTCGGGCGGGCGTTCTTTCGGTTCGAGAATGGGGCTACGGGTTCGGTCGAGGGCAACTGGATCGCCAACGGACGCAAGATGCAGCATGATTTCGAGGTCTGTGGCACTAAGGGCGCACTGGCGTTCAGTCAGGAGCGGTTCAACGAGCTGCACTATTTCTCGACCAGTGATGCCAAGGGGCGGCAGCGGTTTCGGCGGATCGAGGCGGGGCCGGACCATGTGCCGTAAGGGCTGTTCTGCGTGGCTGCGGGGCATCAGCTGGGGTTCAACGATCTGAAGGCGATCGAAGTGGCGGGCTATGTCAACGCCATCGCGGGCAAGGGGCCGGAGCCGTATAATTTCCGCGCCGACCTGCGGATACAGACCCTGGTGGAGACCATTCAAATGTCCTCAAATGCGGGGCATTGGTTGGACGTGGCCTAGCTGAATTGACAGCAAGGCGAGGTCGGGCCTTGCCCCTGCTGCCACAGGCACTAGGATCGGTTCTCCCTGATGGAGTGACCCGTGATGACCAAACTTCGCCCGCTAGCCCTTGTAATCGCTGAGGAAATCGGGGCGACACTGGCGCAGGTGGCGTCGGCGGTGGCGCTGCTGGACGAGGGCGCGACGGTGCCTTTCATCGCGCGCTATCGCAAAGAGGTGACGGGCGGGCTGGATGATACGCAACTGCGCAACCTGGCGGAACGGTTGGTTTATTTGCGGGAATTGGAGGCACGAAGGACCGCAATTTTGGGGACAATTTCTGAGCAGGGCAAGCTGACGGGGGCGCTGGAGGCGGCGATTGCGGGGGCGGTGACCAAGGCGGAACTGGAGGATTTGTATCTGCCTTACAAGGTCAAGCGCAGGTCCAAGGCATTGATTGCGCGGGAGAATGGGCTGGGGATTTTGCTGGATTTGGTGCTGGCGGATCGGGGGGTGGACCCCTTGGTTCTGGCGGCGGGGTTTGTGACCGGGGCGGTGCCAGATGTTAAGGCAGCGCTCGATGGGGCGCGGGACATTCTGGCGGAGGGGTTGGCGGAGAATGCGGAGCTGTTGGGGCGGCTGCGGGGGCATATGAAACAGGTGGGGCGGATCGCCTCGCATTTGGTGGAAGGCAAGGCTGCGGCGGGGGCGAAGTTTTCGGATTACTTTGCGCATTCAGAGCCTTGGAGTTCTGCGCCGTCGCACCGGGTGCTGGCGATGCTGCGCGGGCAGAATGAGGAGTTTTTGAGCATTGATCTGGAGGTGGATCCCGATGCGCCCAGGGGGCAAAGCCCCAGTGAGCGGGCTTGCGGCGCGGTTTTGCAGGCTACAGGCAGCGGCAAGGGCGATGTCTGGCTGCGGGAGGCGGCGTCCTGGGCGTGGCGGATCAAGTTGCGGACCTCGCTGACTTTGGATCTGATGGGCGATGTCAGGGAGCGGGCGGAGACCGGGGCCATCCAGGTATTTGCGCGGAATTTGAAGGACTTGCTGCTGGCGGCTCCGGCTGGGGGCAAGGCCACGATGGGGCTTGATCCTGGCATTCGCACCGGCTGCAAGGTGGCGGTGGTCGATGCGACGGGGAAGGTCGTGGCGACCGAGGTGGTCTATCCGTTCCAGCCGAAGAACGAGTTGCGCGCGGCACAGGTGACGCTGGCGGGGTTGATTGGCAAACATGGGGTCAAGCTGATCTCTATCGGCAATGGCACCGCCAGTCGCGAGACCGAAAAGCTGGTGGCGGATATGCTGGCGGTGCTGCCGGGCGAAAAACCGGTCAAGGTGATTGTGTCGGAAGCCGGGGCGTCGATCTATTCGGCCAGCGAATTGGCGGCGAAGGAATTTCCCGATCTGGACGTTTCTTTGCGCGGCGCTGTCAGCATCGCGCGGCGCTTGCAGGACCCGTTGGCGGAGTTGGTGAAGATTGAGCCGAAGGCCATTGGCGTCGGGCAATATCAACATGATGTGGATCAGGTGCGATTGAACCGCAGCCTTGGTGTGGTGGTCGAGGATGCGGTGAACGCGGTGGGCGTCGATCTGAACATTGCCTCGGCGCCTTTGCTGGCGCGAGTGTCAGGCGTCGGGCCGGGGTTGGCAGAGGCGATTGTGGCGCATAGGGATGTCAATGGCCCGTTCAAAAGCCGCCGCGACCTGCTGAAAGTCGCGCGGCTGGGGCCGAAAGCCTATGAACAGGCGGCGGGATTTCTGCGGATCACTGGCGGCAAAGAGCCGCTGGATGCAAGCAGTGTTCACCCCGAAGCCTATGATCTGGCACGGAAAATCGTCGCGGCTTGTGGGCGGGACATTCGAC
>JAYUGA010000019.1:0-2587 GCA_043738565.1 Rhodobacterales bacterium | reverse complement strand
CATCACGAGGCCACCCTGAGTGTCGATGCCCTGATCCTCTTCGGAGGTCCGCAGGGTCACGCCAAGGGCGGGTTCGAATTCCTCCAGCGGGGCGGTGGCCTGGGCCAGAAAGACGCCGGGGGTTTCCTCTTTCCACAGACTGCCTTCCGCCTCGTCATGTTCATCCTCGATCTGGCCGATCACGGTTTCGATCAGATCCTCGATGGTGACGAGGCCGTCGACCCCGCCATATTCGTCAATGACCAGCGCCATATGCACCCGTTCGCGCTGCATCTTCTGCAACAGCACGCCGACCGGCATCGACGGCGGCGCATACAAAACCGGGCGCAGCATCCGGCGCAAGGAAAACCTGCCGCCCGCGCCAAAGCCGTATTGCAGTGCCAAGTCTTTCAGCAGGATCAGGCCCTGCGGATGATCCAGCGTGCCCTTGTAGACCGGCACCCGGCTGAAACCATGTTCGCGAAACACGCCGACCAGCGCATCCTTGCCGATGTCCAGCGGCACCGCGATGATATCGACCTTGGGGATTGCCACGTCATCGACCCGCAGCCGCCGCAGGTTGCCCATGCCATGCGTGGCCGTGGTCGGCACGGTCGGCGGTGCGGGATTGGCGGGGTCGGGTGTGGCCGGGCCTGGATCGGCGGGCGATATCGCGTTCATCAGCCTGCCAAAGAAGCCGCGTTGCGCGGGTTCGGTGGGGTCGTCCGTGGTCGCGGTCAGCGCACCCGGCGCGGCCTCCGACCCATTGCTGCTACTGCCCATCGGTCCTTTGCCCAGAAAAGACCCCCCTTGAGGGAGCCGCGGCTAATATGGGTCAGAAAGCCCGAGGCTTGCAAGTATCCGCACCTCTGTCGCCTCCATGATTGCGGCATCACCGTCACGGATGTGATCATAACCGAGGCAATGTAACAGTCCGTGGATGATCAGATGCGTCACATGGTCGGCCAAGGGCTTTCCCGCCGACGTCGCTTCACCGGAACAGGTGTCAAAGGCAATGGCAATGTCGCCCAGGGATTCGGGGTCGTCCGGGTCGCCGGGCGTCGGCGGATCGGGCAGGTCGCCTTCGGTGTCAGCGGCCAGTTCCACGGCGGGCCAGCTTAGGACGTTGGTGGGCACGGGCTTGCTGCGGAAATCGGCGTTGAGGGTGGCGATGCGGGCATCGTCGCAGGCCATCACGGCGAGGGTAAAGCCGGTTTCGGGCAGGCCCAGTTCGGCAAGAGCGGCCTGTACGGCGCGCAACGCCAGCGGCTCCAGCCCGAACGCCTGCCAGCGTTCGTCTTCAATGACACAATCGACCAAGGGTTCCATCTGCGCCTGATAGCGCGGGGGCAGGGCACTCTTCAAGCCCGCTTCGGGCTTGAGGAACGCCCTTTAGCGCAGCACCGGAAACACCGCCCGGATGCGCGGCTCGCGGCACAGCAGCGCGGTCCACATGAAGGTGCCAAGGTAGAGGGAAAACAGCGTGTTGCTGTAAAGCGGCGCTTGCCCATGCAGGTTGGTGACAAGAGCGCCACCCAGAAGCCCCATCATCAGCACCGCCCCGAGCAGCGCGGTCGGCGGGTACAGGAACAGCAGGGTAAAGCCGACCTCCATGCCGCCGATCAGGATCAGCGGCGCATCGGGCCAGCCAAGCGCGGTCATCACATCCTGCGCCACCGCCAGCCCCGCCAGTTTCGGCATTGCAGACGCCCCGAACATGAACAGTGCAAACAAAGCCGACATGACCCAGCCGATGCGCTTGAGTGTGGTTTCGGACATGATGGCTCCTTTCAAAAGCTAGTCGGAAAGCTAACTGTTTCGGCAGCGCTGTCAACTGGCCTTACCCGCGCCGCGCTTGCAGAATCCCTTCATACCGACTAAGGACGCCTGCGATTGACGGGCCGGGCTTTTGTCTTGGCCCTTGGTGCAATCGGAAAAGACCGGCGGAGCCAACCGCATGGCCAGTGAAAACAAGAGAAAAGGATCAGAATGCATGTGCGCTAAAGCGACTATGGAAGACTTCGAAGCCCTGCTGAAGGAAAGTTTCGAAATTGACACGCCCCAGGAGGGCACGGTTGTCAAAGGCAAGGTCATCGCGATTGAAGCGGGCCAGGCCATCATCGATGTAGGCTACAAGATGGAAGGCCGCATCGACCTCAAGGAATTTGCGAACCCCGGCGAACAGCCCGACATCAAGGTCGGCGACGAAGTCGAGGTCTATCTGGACCGTGTGGAAAACGCCCGCGGCGAAGCCCAAATCTCGCGCGAAAAGGCCCGCCGCGAAGAAGCCTGGGACCGGTTGGAAAAAGCCTATGCCACCGAGACCCGCGTCGATGGCGCGATCTTCGGTCGGGTCAAAGGCGGCTTCACGGTCGATCTGGGCGGCGCTGTGGCCTTCCTGCCCGGCTCTCAGGTTGACGTGCGTCCGGTGCGCGATGCCGGCCCCCTGATGGGCATGAAGCAGCCGTTCCAGATTCTGAAAATGGACCGTCGCCGTGGCAATATCGTGGTGTCGCGTCGGGCGATCCTGGAAGAATCGCGGGCCGAACAGCGTGCCGAAGTGATCGGCAATCTGACCGAGGGTCAGGCGATTGACGGCGTGGTCAAG
>JAYUGA010000018.1:0-2593 GCA_043738565.1 Rhodobacterales bacterium | reverse complement strand
TTTATCGTCGCATTTCTGGGTCATGGTAGTGCTGGCGCTGATCGTGGGCTATGTGTTCCGCTACCGAGTCTGGGGCAAGCATCTCTTTGCCATCGGCGGCAACGAGGCGGCGGCACGGATGACCGGGGTGGACGTTGACCGGATCAAGTTCCAGGCATATGTCTTTTCGGCCTTCTGCGCTTCGGTCGCATCGCTGCTTATCCTTGGCTATTCGGGGTCGGCGATCAACGCGATGGGGCAGAGCTACGAGCTGCGGGTGATCGCGGCCACGGTGATTGGCGGGGCGAACCTGATGGGCGGGGCAGGCACGGCCTATGGCGCGGTGATTGGCTCGGTTTTGCTCGAAGTGATCCGCAACGCCCTTTTGATGGCGGGGATCGATTCGAACTGGCAAGGGGCCCTTGTCGGCACCTTCATCATTCTTGCGGTTCTTGTCGGGATGGAAACGCGCGGTTTCAAGCTTACAGAAGCTTTCCAAAATGCGTTCCGGATCGGCAAGGGCCGTTAGACACTACCCGCCGAACGGCGGTTTTCAACTTAGGGAGGACGACTTGAGAAAACTTTTGGCAGCTTCGGCGCTTATCGCATCGGCCATGACTGTAGGCTCGACCGCGATGGCAGAAAACATCTTCGCACTTGTGCCGAAGAACATGAACAACCCGTTCTTCGATCAGGCCCGCGACGGCTGCATGAAGGCCGCCGAGGAATCCGGCGGCAAGTTCAAATGCGAGTATATCGGCCCCGGCGAGCACGGCGGCGGTGATGAGCAGGTGCAGATCGTTATGGATCTGATCGCCCGCGGTGACGTGAAGGGCATCGGCATTTCGCCGGCCAACGCGGCGGCGATGACGGTGGCCGCAGAGGCGGCCAAGGCGGCCGGCATCCCGATTATCACTTGGGACTCGGACCTTCTGCCCGAAAACAAGAATCTGCGTGTCGCCTATATCGGCACGTACAATTACGAAATCGGCGTAAATCTGGCCAAACTGACGATGGCGATCAAGCCGAAAGGCGGCACGGTGTGCATCCAGTCGGGCGGCGCAGCGGCGGCCAACCACAACGAGCGCATGCAGGGCATCCGCGACACTCTCGGCGCCATGACCGGCACCACCTCGCCGGGCACACCGCTGACCGGGCAGAACGGCTGGACCGAGGCCCCGGGCTGCCCGCTGTACACCAACGACGACTTCCCGCTGGCGGTGCAGCAGTTCCAGGACTACATGGCTGCCAATCCGACCGTGGATGCGTTCCTGCCGACCGGCGGTTTTCCGCAGTTCGTGCCAGACGCGAACCGCGCGGCGGTCGAACCCTTCAAGGCCGACATCGCCTCGGGCAAGCTGGCGCTGGTCGTGGCCGACACGCTGCCGGTGCAGATCGACCAGATGAAGGAAGGTCTCTCGGCCGGGCAGGTCGGGCAGCGTCCCTTCCAGATGGGCTACCTGGTGATGAAAGCCTTCCAGACGATGGCGGAGGGCGGTGCGGCACCCGTCGACCCGACCTATACCGGGCTCGACGTCTGCACACCTTCGACCGCTGACACCTGCATCGCGAAGTAAGCAGGCAGTCCGGAAATGACCGCGCGTCCGCCTCGGGTCCGTTCCCCCGGCGGGCGCGCTTTGACAACTGCCCAACAGACTGTATGACAGGTCCCGCAACGGACAAGATCGTTCCCCCGAACGACTACGAGGATCTGATACGCTTTATCCACGACCGCTTCGAGGGAATGAGGAAGACCTATCAGCGGATCGCGTTGTTCCTCACTCAGAATCCCAATGACGTCGCGGTCAACTCGGCCAATGCGACGGCCGAACGCTCTGGTAACCACGCGTCGGTGGCCGATCCCGAGGCGCGGCTCTACAAGAAATCGCCGGGCAGCGGTGCGACGCTGTGCTTCATGGGTGAGGAGGTTCAGAAAACAGTCCAGTGGACGGTTTTCCCGACGCAAGGCTCATGGAAAACCGCAACGGGCTGATCGTTCAAGCGCAAGTCACACGGTCGACGGCTGTTCCGAACGCAAGGCTGCACCCGAGATGATCCACCGCCACTCACCGGGTTTGACGCGTCGGCTGACACTGGGGCCGACCAAGGGTATGACAGCGCCGACTTTGTCGCCGACTTGCGGCAGGCCTGCGTCACACCACATGTGGCCCGTAAATCCCGCCATGAAAAACGCAGATCACCGAGGGGATATGTGATCATCCGGGATGGGACAGCTACAAACTATATTTTCCCACGGCCGTTAGGTGCCCAATTGTTCGGCATAAGGCAAATCCTGTCCCCGCAACCAAAATATCGCGTGTTATCAGTTGCTTGCAAAGCGCCCCTCGGCGCGCTTATCGCGTTGCGAAATCGTTCGGAAGCACTGCGGAAGCAAGAGGGTGCGAAGTCTTGCGTAATCAAGCGCATAAGTGGCATGGGGCTCGCTTCGGCATAATGTTGAACCGCAAGTGCTCACCAGTTGGGTGCGCATGCCTGAAACCCCATCGCACACGCGTCAGGCATCAGCTTGATCCATGACGTCGGATTGCAGCAGGTGGGAACTGGCCGCAATCTTTCGGGCGAGGTCGAAGAATACCTGACGTTCGGCCTTGGA
>JAYUGA010000017.1:0-2607 GCA_043738565.1 Rhodobacterales bacterium | reverse complement strand
ATCGTAAAGGCGGCATGCCCTTGAAGCTGGCCTTCTGTTGGGCACATGGGCGCCGAAAGCTGATCGCCGCCAAGCCCAAGAAGGGGTCACCCATCGTGGACGAGGCGCTGTTGCGCATCGCGGCTCTCTACAAGGTCGAAGATACCATACGCGGCTCTGACCCCGAACAGCGTCATGAAGCCCGGCAGACCTTGTCTCGCCCTCTGGCCGATGCGTTCTTCACCTGGCTTACCGCGCAATCCAGGCGCGTCTCGCGCAAATCCGACCTCGGCGACGCCATGGCTTATATGCTCCGGCGACAGGACGGATTCCGATTGTTCCTTGACGACGGCCGGGTCGACATGGATTCGAACCTGGTCGAGAACGCAATCCGCAGCCCGGCCATGAACCGCCGCAATGCGCTCTTTGCCGGTCACGACGAGGGCGGCCGAAACTGGGCCCGCTTTGCCAGTCTAATTGGCACCTGCAAAATGAACGGTGTCGAGCCCTACGCCTACCTGCGCGATCTCTTCACCAAGCTGGCCAACGGTCACCTCGACAAGGACATCGACGCCCTGATGCCGTGGACCCAGATCCCGCCAGCCAAAGTATCATAATGAGCTCGTCCGGGACTCCCCGACGAACTCATCAGCCTAGGTCCAACTGCCAAAACCGCTGAATGCAACCGTAAAATCAATGGGCCGCAGACGCCGCTTACCTTGCAGAGTCATTTCTTGCCCCTTGCTGTTACACACCAAGATTTGCCCCCAAACCTGCTAAGCACTCCCTGCAGCACCGCGCGCACCATCGGCCATCCACGTAACACCCCGCCGATTGGTGCGTTTACTACATAAGGCCGCAAATCTCGGTCAAAAGTGCTGCTTTTTCCGCTCCGCCCGGCGCGCCAGCAGTCGGCCAGCGCTGGATCATCTGCTTCGCGCCAACCGGCCTTTGGGCCGGGCGTGCCACGCAGATCGCCGCCTGGCAGGACGGGGCTTGGACTTTCTACACCCCGAAAGACGGATGGCTTGCTTGGAATGAGGCCGCGCTCACCTCGCTGATCTTCAGTGCCGAGTCGTGGGTGGACTGGTAATCCCCCCATTTCTAACGGGGTGCGGTCGTAGAACTTACGCGGCCATTTTCAGTTTCCTTGCGGGTGTGATGCCGCCGATGCCCATGTTCGGGCGGTCGTTGTTGTAAGTCCATAGCCATTGCGTGGCGTAGTCTTGGGCCTCCTCGATGTTTTCAATGATGTGTTGATCCAACCATTCGTGCCTGACGGTGCGGTTGTAGCGCTCGATGTAGGCGTTCTGCTGGGGCTGTCCGGGTTGGATATGCAGGATGGTAACCCCATGTTTCTTTGCCCATTTCATCAGCTTTTCACTGATGTATTCCGGACCGTTGTCGACCCTTATCGTCCCGGGTTTGCCGCGCCATTCGATGATCCTGTCCAGGCTCCGAATGACCCGTTCGGCCGGCAGCGAGAAGTCGACCTCGATCCCCAGCCCCTCGCGGTTGAAGTCGTCCAGCACGTTCAGCAGCCGGAATGCCCGACCATCACCAAGCCGGTCGGCCATGAAATCCATTGACCAGGTCATGTTGGGCGCCTCCGGCACGGCCAAGGCGTCGGGTTTGTCGCGCTTCAGCCGCTTGCGGGGTTTGATCCGAAGGTTCAGCTCCAGCTCGCAGTAGATCCGGTAGACGCGTTTGTGGTTCCACGAATGACCCTTTACGTTGCGCAAATGCAGGAAACACAGGCCAAAACCCCAAGTCTTCCGGGCATCGGTCAGCCCGACCAGCAGATCGGCGATCTCTTCGTTCTCAGCCTTTAACTTCGGGCCATAGCGATAGCAGGTCTCGCTGACCCCGAAGGTCCGGCAAGCCAAAGCAATGCTCGCCCCGCGTCGCGCCACCGCGTTCGCGGCCATCTCGCGGCGTTGAGATGGCCGATCTACTTTTTTCCAAGCGCCTCCTTCAGCAAATCCACCTGCATGCTCAGGTCTGCATACATCCGCTTCAATCGGCGGTTCTCATCTTCCATGGCCTTCATCTGGCTGATCAGGGACGCATCCATGCCGCCATACTTCGCCCGCCACTTGTAGAAAGAGGCGTTGCTCATGCCATGCTCGCGGCATAGCTCGGCCACCGGCACCCCGCCTTCGGCCTGCCGCAGGATCGCGAGGATCTGCGCCTCAGTGTATCTGCTTGTCTTCATTCGAAATCTCCTCTTGCATCTTGCCGAGAAAATTCTACTTATCCAGCCCCCTACTTTCGGGGGGGATTACCGAAAAGGCAGACCGAAATTGTAATAACGTCTCAGCTGGAAAGTAATTCTACAGGCTTTCCTGATTGAAACTATGTGTGTGACTGAACGCATGTGTCGGCCCTTGATGCTCTTAAGAGTTTCCAAGTGTAGTTGACCTGTGTGTCTCGTACAAGAGATTGGGTGGCAGTTTCCGATCGCTCGGTCGTCCAGATCGACTCCCGACCCGCTCGTCGTGCGGGAATTTGCAGCGTTATTAGGCTAGGTGTCACATCCCGGAAGGTGATATGGCTGTTTCCTGAACAAGTCCGGCTTCATTTTGTGCCAGTCCTTCATGGTCTGCAAGGGTGTCTTGCTGCCAAGGG
>JAYUGA010000016.1:0-7353 GCA_043738565.1 Rhodobacterales bacterium | reverse complement strand
TGCTACACCATCGTCGAGGCCTGGATGCAGGCCAAAGTCACCAATGAAACCCGCGGGCGGGCGATGGCGGTTTACCGCGTGGTCGACACCGCCGGATCACTGGGGGCGCAACTGGTGATCGGGGTGCTGACGCCGGGGTCGTATGTCTCGTACAACCTGCTGGCCTTGCTGTTGTGTTCGGCGCTGTTCCCGCTGACCCTGACCAAGGCCGAACCGCCCGAAACCCCGGCAGCGCCGCGCCTGCGACCGCAACTGGCCTGGCAACGCTCGCCTTTGGCAGCGGCTGGGGTGGTCGTGTCGGGCGTCACCGGAGCGGCCTTTCGCACCGTCGGGCCGATGTATGGTCAGGAAGTTGGTCTGCTGGCCAACCAGATCGCGCTGTATCTGGCGGCCTATGTGATCGGCGGGGCGCTGGCGCAATATCCGGTGGGCTGGGCGGCCGACAAATATGACCGCCGCCATGTGCTGATCGCGCTGTCGGTGCTTGGCACCATGACCTGTGTGGCGGCGATCCTGTTCGCCGGTAGGGGACTTTGGGCGAATTACCTGACCATTGCCGCTTTCGGCTTTGCCACCATGCCGATCTATTCGGTGTCGACCGCCCATGCCCATGATTACGCCACCCCGATGGAGCGGGTCGAACTGTCGGCCGCGCTGATGTTCCTGTATGCGGTGGGTGCCATCGCCAGCCCCTATGTCGCCTCGGTCCTGATCGAGGGCTTCGGGCCGGCGGCGATGTTCGTGATGATCGCGGCAGCGCATGTGCTGCTGATTGCCTTCGGGCTGGCGCGGATGGCGGCGCGGCCCTCGCCGGGGAATGTCACGGCCTATACTTACGAGCCGCGCACCTCGTTCATCATTGGCAGGTTGCTGGGTTGGGCGCGCGACAGGCCCTGAGGACGGCGGGCCAAAATTTTTCGGCGAAAAATTTTGGGGTGCGGTCAGATCTTGGGGGCGGAGCCTGCCTTGTCTTTCAGGTATTTCCAGATCCAGTGCAGGAGGATCACCAGACCGAGGGCAGACAGGCAGTTGCCTTCCACCCCGCCGATCTTCTGGGCGGTGGACAAGAGGTTGCCCAAAGCATCCAGCTTGGATTTCTGGCCTTCGTAGGTCTTGAGTTCCTTTTCGACCTTGGCGATGGTCCCGGTCGCCCAGGGCGGATTGCCCGCCTCTTTCGCCGCAGCCTTGATCTGCTTCAGCGCCTTGTTCGGGTCTTTGGCCACGTCAAGATCGGCGGCTTTGGCGGCGTTCTTCAGCGCATCTTCGACCTTCATCAGATCGGCGATGACGCCGTCGATCCACAGCACACCGGCCTGCGCCTCTGCCGACAACTGGTCAAATATCTTGGAGCCGGCGATCTTGGTCATCGGCGCGTATAGCGCGAGGAATTTGCGCACCTTCAGCGCCGCGGCCTTGGCCTTGTCGGGCGGCACCGAGGCGGGCATACGCGCGACAAGGCCGTTCAGGATTTTCTGCAAGGCGGCAAGGGCGCGGACCGCCTCGCCCACGCCCTTCAGCACCGGGGCGTCAAGTGCACTGGTCGCCATGAACTCTCTCCGACTGAATGGCAGGCAAATGGCTCACGTAATGGTGAAAGGCTAGCAGGCGTTTGGCGGTGTCGCAAGCGTCTGGCCCTCGGGCTGGCCATGCGCTATTGGGGGCTGCTACGGGCAAAAGGGGCGCTGCATGGCACGGATTCTGATCACCTCCGCCATACCTTACATCAACGGGATCAAGCATCTGGGCAATCTGGTCGGCAGCCAGCTGCCGGCCGATCTGTTCGCGCGCTATTGCCGGGCGCGGGGCCATGAGGTGATGTTCCTCTGTGCTACGGACGAACATGGCACCCCCGCCGAACTGGCCGCCGCCAAGGCGGGCAAGCCGGTCGAGGTCTATTGCGCCGAGATGCACGCGGTGCAGGCCGAAATCGCGCGCGGCTTCCGGTTGTCGTTCGACCATTTCGGGCGGTCCTCCAGCCAGCGCAACCACCGGCTGACCCAACATTTCGCCGGGGTTCTGGCCGACAACGGGCTGATCGAGGAAGTGTCGGAAAAGCAGGTGTTCTCGATTGATGACAACCGCTTCCTGCCGGACCGCTACATCACCGGCACCTGTCCGAACTGCGGCTATGAGGCGGCGCGCGGCGATCAGTGCGAGAATTGCACCAAGCAGCTGGACCCGACCGATCTGATCAACCCGCGCTCGTCGATTTCGGGGTCCACGAACCTTGAGGTGCGGCAGACCAAGCATCTGTATCTGAAGCAGCGGTCGTTGCGCGACAAGCTGGCGGCATGGATCGACAGCAAGACCGACTGGCCGATCCTGACCACCTCGATTGCCAAGAAATGGCTGAACGACGGCGACGGCTTGCAGGACCGCGGCATCACGCGGGATCTGCACTGGGGGATTCCGGTCCGGCGCGGCGATCAGCCGTGGCCGGGGATGGAGGGCAAGGTCTTCTACGTCTGGTTCGACGCCCCCATCGAATATATCGCCTGCACCGCCGAATGGGCCGATGCGCAGGGCCTGCCGGATGCGGCGTGGCAACGCTGGTGGCGCACCGACATGGGGGCTTCGGATGTCACCTATTACCAGTTCATGGGCAAGGACAACGTGCCGTTTCATACCTTGTCGTTCCCCGCGACAATCCTGGGAAGTGGTGAGCCGTGGAAGCTGGTCGATTTCCTCAAGTCGTTCAATTACCTCAATTATGACGGCGGCCAGTTTTCCACCAGCCAGGGGCGTGGCGTGTTCATGGATCAGGCGCTCAGCCTCCTTCCCGCCGATTACTGGCGCTGGTGGCTGCTGAGCCATGCGCCGGAAAGTGCGGACAGCGAGTTTACCTGGGGAAACTTTCAGGCCGCGGTCAACAAGGATCTGGCCGATGTGCTGGGCAATCTCGTCAGCCGCGTGACCAAGTTTGCCACCGCGAAATTCGGGGCCACGATCCCGGCGGGTGGCGAATTTGGCCCGCAGGAACTGGCGCTGATCGAAGAACTGGGCACGCGGATCACCGATTACGCCGCCTGCATGGAAGCGATGGAGGTGCGCAAGGCGGCGGCGGAACTGCGCGGCATCTGGGTGATCGGCAACGAATACCTGCAAAGCGCCGCTCCGTGGACCGTGGTCAAGACCGACCCCGACCGGGCGCAGGCGATGGTGCGGCTGGCGCTGAACCTGATCCGGCTCTATGCGGTGCTGTCCAGCCCGTTCATCCCGGATGCTGCCGCCGCGATGATGGCAGCATTGGGGTCGCAGGATTGGACCTGGCCTACGGATATCGGTGCCGCGATGCGGCTCCTGCCCGCCGGGCAGCCGTTCAGCGTGCCGGAAAACCTGTTCCGCAAGATTGTCGATGAAGAACGGCTGGACTGGCAGGCGCGGTTTTCAGGGGTGCGAAGCTGAAAACCGGGTCTGGACCTATCAGAACACCCCGATCAGCTTGAGACTGACCAGCACCAGCACCACCGCCAGAGTGATCCGCAGCACGGCTTCCGGCAGTTTCGGTGCCAGCAGCGCGCCCAGGATGATGCCGGGGATCGAGCCGATCAGCAGGGTGAACAACAGCGCAAAGTCCACATCCCCCAGCCACCAATGGCCCAAACCCGACACCAGCGTCAGGGGCACCGCATGGGCAATGTCCGACCCGATGATGCGCAGGGTCGGCAGGCGCGGATACAGGATCAGCAGCGCGGTCACGCCGATGGCCCCGGCCCCGACCGAGGTTGTCATGACCAGAACCCCCAGAATGACGCCGGTCAGCACGGTCAGAAGGGCGACCAGCCGTTCATTGGTCGCCTCGATCCGGCTGGCCATATAGGCCACGATCTGACGGCGGAACAGCAATGTGGCCGAGGTCATCAGCAGCACGATGCCCAGCATGACCGCCAGAACCCCGCCCTTGCTGCTTTGCATTCCCATCGCGTTCATCACGACAAAGGTCAGCAGTGTCGCCGGAACCGAGCCGCTGGCCAGACGGCGCACAATCAGCCAGTTGACCGAATTGGCGCGGCGGTGGATCAGCGTGCCCACCGATTTGGTTGCCGCCGCATACAAAAGGTCGGTGCCGACAGCGGTGGCCGGATGGATGCCGAACAGCAAAACCAGCAGCGGCGTCATCAGCGAGCCACCGCCCACCCCGGTCAGCCCGACGATCATGCCAACCGCAAAGCCCGACAGCGAAAACAGGAAATTGATGTCGCCAAAGTTCATTCCGACCGACTCTCCTGGTTGCGGCAGCCCAGATTCCCGGCAGGACATGCGCTTGTCAACTGAATTGAAAGAATGTCGGTCGAATAAGTCGATATTCCGCGCAGGGCCAAGTCCGGCAGCAAAACCTCCCGCAATTGCAACCAAGGGGCGAACGCGGCGCGGCGCTCTTGCAAGTTGCCCTTTGCCAAATACTCCCGCCGGAGGCCTCGCCCTGGCCAAGCCTCGCGCCCCGCCTGCCCTGGCCCGCCTGCCCTGGCCCGCCTGCCCTGGCCCGCAAGGCGCGTCATCTGACGCACCTTGCCTTGCCTTGCACCCATACCCCCACCCCGCTATGCAAAACCCCAGCCGCGGAGATCGTCCATGCCCCAGTTCCTGTCCACCACCGACCCCGATTTCGAGGCGCGTTTTGCGGCGCTTTTGGGCATGAAACGCGAAGAGGCCGAGGATGTCGATCAGGTGGTGGCCGCCATCATTGCCGAGGTGCGGGCGCGCGGCGATGCGGCGCTGGTGGAATATACCCGGCGGTTTGACCGGCTGGAATTGAGTGCCGCAACGCTGGCCTTCACCGCCGCCGAGGTGGACGGCTATTGCGAACAGGTCTCGGCAGAGGATCGGGCGGCGCTGGAACTCGCCGCCGCCCGCATCCGGGCCTATCACGAACGCCAGATGCCGCAGGATGCCGAATGGGTCGATGCCACCGGGGCCATGCTGGGCTGGCGCTGGACGCCGGTTTCGGCGGCGGGGCTCTATGTGCCGGGCGGACTGGCGTCTTACCCGTCCTCGGTGCTGATGAACGCCATTCCGGCCAAAGTGGCGGGGGTGGAACGCCTTGTCATCACCTGCCCCACCCCCGGCGGCGCGGTCAATCCCTTGGTCTTGCTGGCGGCGCGGATTGCCGGTGTGGATACGATCTACCGCATCGGCGGCGCACAGGCGATTGCGGCGTTGGCTTATGGTACCGCTACCATCGCAGCGGTCGACAAGATCACCGGTCCGGGCAACGCCTATGTGGCGGCCGCCAAGCGCCGGGTGTTTGGTCGGGTCGGCATCGACATGATCGCCGGGCCGTCGGAAATTCTGGTGATCGCCGATCGCGACAATGACCCCGATTGGCTGGCGCTCGACCTGCTGTCCCAAGCCGAACATGATGAGAGTGCGCAAGCTATCCTGATCACCGATGATGCGGCTTTGGGCGATGCCGTCAGCGCGGCGGTTGAAAAGCGGCTGGAAACGCTGGCGCGGCGGGCGATTGCCGGGGCGTCCTGGGCGCAGAATGGCGCGGTAATCGTGGTGCGCAATCTGGACG
Source organism: Rhodobacterales bacterium (assembly GCA_043738565.1). Classification (GTDB taxonomy): domain Bacteria; phylum Pseudomonadota; class Alphaproteobacteria; order Rhodobacterales; family Rhodobacteraceae; genus Stagnihabitans. Next base: position 1,835 of record JAYUGA010000016.1, on the reverse strand, counting down.
AAGCGGCGGCGCTGTCAAACCGCGTCGCCCCCGAACATCTGGAGATTTGCACCGCCGATCCGGACGCCTTGTCGCGGCAGATCACCCACGCGGGCGCGATTTTCCTGGGGGCGTGGACTCCGGAAGCGATCGGCGATTATGTGGGCGGGCCGAACCATGTGCTGCCGACGGCGCGGTCGGCACGGTTTTCCTCGGGGCTGGGCGTGATGGATTTTGTGAAGCGCACGACGATCGCCCGCATGACACCCGCAGCGCTGGCCGCCATCGGCGCTGCCGCCGAACGGCTGGCGATCTCGGAAAGCCTGCAGGCGCACGGACTTTCGGTGCGCGCACGGCTCGACCGGCTGAACCGGGGGCTGGCATGACCAGCCGTCTCTATGCCGTCGACATCGACGAACGCGGCGGCGCACGCCCGACGCCAGAGATTGATCAGGAACGCCGGGTGGCGATCTTTGACCTCTTGCAGGACAACAGTTTCGCCATCCCCCGCGCCGCCGAATTCCCCGGACCTTACCAATTGGGGCTGGCGATCCGCGACGGACGGCTGGTGTTTTCGCTGGCCAATCAGGCGGCGGTCAAGGTCGCCGATTTCCATCTGTCGCTCGGCCCGTTCCGGCAGGTGGTCAAGGACTATTTCCAGATTTGCGAGTCGTATTTCGAGGCGGTGAAACGGCTGCCGCCTGCCCGGATCGAGGCAATCGACATGGCGCGGCGCGGCATTCACAACGAAGGGGCGCGGGTGTTGCAGGAACGGCTGTCCGGCAAGGCCGAGGTGGACGCGGACACCGCACGGCGGCTGTTCACGCTGATCTGCGTGTTGCACTGGGGCTGAGATTGGCAGATTTCCCGCAGTCCATCCTGTTCTGCTGCGACCACAATGCCGTCCGCTCGCCGATGGCCGAAGGGCTGATGAAAAAGTTCTACGGCCAGCGTGCCTATGTGCAATCGGCGGGGGTGCGCAATAACATGGAAATTGACGGCTTTTCGATCGCCGTCTGTCAGGAACTGGGGATCGAGCTCGCCCGGCACCGGTCGCGCTCGTTCGAGGATATGCAGAACTGGGGCGATGATCTGACGCAGTTCGACCTGGTCATCGCGCTGTCGCCCGCCAGTCAGCGCATGGCGCTGGAACTAACGCGGTTTTACCATCTGGCGGTGGAATACTGGCCGATCCTTGACCCCACGGCATTGGGCGAGGGCCGCGAGGCCAAGCTGTCGGCCTATCGGCAGGCCCGCGACCAGATCCGGGAGCGGATCATCGCAAGGTTCGGGCCGCCCAGTGAAAGCGGCGCTGCGGACCCCTGACCTGAAGCGGCGCTCCTCAAGCCTGAGGAATGCTTTCTCCACGCCCGCGACGAAAGCCCCTTCGGTTTGCGGATCGGCAAATCGCGTCAGGCCGCCCGCGCCTCGGGCCGCGCCGCCAGGATCGCGGGCAGGTTCGCTTCGATCCAGGCCGCCAGCGCCAACACCTTTTCCGCAGCGCCCTGCCCGAGCGGCGTCAGGCTGTAATCGACATGCGGCGGCACCACGTCATGCGCCACCCGCCGCACCAGACCGTCGGCCTCCAGCTGCTGCAAGGTCTGCGCCAGCATCCGTTCGCTAACCCCGCCAATCTGCCGCCGCAGCCCGCTGAAGCGCTGGGTGCCGCCGGTCAGCGCGATCATCACCGGCGACCCCCATGCTCCCTGGCAGAGAGGGTCGAACGAAAACACCAACGGACTTCTCCGCCAGTTCCCGCCAAAAAGCTCGGACCGCAGCCAATACTCCCAGCGCGACCTCAGCCACATCGCCAGGCTCTTGAACGAACGACCGCGCAAAACCCTCGGCTGGAAAAC
>JAYUGA010000015.1:0-18969 GCA_043738565.1 Rhodobacterales bacterium | reverse complement strand
CGCCGACTTGTCCATGTCCCGCATGATGCAGCCCTCTACCGTCTGCGCCATCGGATCGAAAACATGTTTGCCCGACTCAAGGACTGGCGGCGTATCGCAACCCGCTACGACAGATGCCCGATCCTGTTCCTCTCAGCCTGCGCTCTGGCTGCAACCGTCATGTTCTGGTTGTGAGTCCTGACCCTAAGCCATCGGCAGTCCCCAATTCCCTTTCGATCTGTTGCTTTCGATTTGATTTGTTTGGATTCGCCTCTGGTTTAACGTTTCATTAACGGTATCATCCCTAAGTTGTACCTATGAACTTCGTTGAGAACGGAGATTGAATGTCGATCGACTGGCTTCTGGCGGCGCTGATGGTGGCGACCGCGCTGATCGCGGCGGCGCTTGGCAGTACGGGAATAGTCTTCCTTGAACGCCATCTGCGCAAAGTTCCAGTCAGCCTGTTTACCCAAGCGACTGCGGGGGCCGTGTTTCTGTTCGATGGTGAGATTCTGGTGGACAGCACGCCCAGTGCGCGGGCGCTGATCAGCACCAACCAGACCCGCGGCTCTGCCTTGGCCAAGCTGAAATCGTTTCTGGCCAGCCACTTCGCCGATCTGGAGGAGCAGATGCTGCGCCTGCCGCACCAAGGCACGATGACGCTGGCCTCCAGCTCGGGGCTGGGTCGGCCCTTGCTGCTGATGGCCGAACTGCGCGGCGGGCTGACCAAGCTGGTGCTGATCGATCCCGAACAGGATGATCAGGTGACGGGCCATGACGCCATGTCGCAACGCGCCCTGGTGGAAGAGCTGGACCTGTTGCGCACGGCGCTGGCCAAGGCACCGATTCTGATCTGGCGCGAAAGCGGGAAGGACGACGTGACCTGGGCCAACGCCGCCTATCTGCTGCGGGCGGGGGATGTGCTGGGGCCGGGGCAAGACCTGACCTGGCCTTTGCCGCGGCTGTTTGAACGCACCGCAATCGCGCAGGGTTCCGCTGGGCAACGGCAAAAGCTGGTGCTGTTTGGCGGCAAGATTCAGTGGTACGACCTCAGCAGCATTGGCGAGGGCGACGGCCGGCTGATCTTTGCCCTGCCCGCCGATGCCGCGGTTCAGGCCGAGGCGGTGCTGCGCGAATTCATGCAGACCCTGACCAAAACCTTTGCCCATCTGCACGTCGGGCTGGCGATCTTTGACCAGCAACGCCAGTTGCAACTGTTCAACCCGGCGCTGCTGGGCCTGACCGGGCTGCCAGTGGATTTTCTGTCGATGCGCCCCTCGCTTCTATCGGTGCTGGATGCGATGCGCGACCGCAACATGGTGCCGGAACCCAAGGATTACCGCGACTGGCGCAGGCAATTGGTCGAGATGGAAAAGGCCGCCGCCTCTGGGCTTTACGAGGAAACCTGGAGCCTGCCGGGCGGTCAGACCTACCGGGTGATTGGGCGGCCACATCCGAATGGGGCCCTCGCCCTGATGATCGAGGATATCTCGGGTGAAATGTTGCGGACCCGGCGCTACCGGGCCGATCTGGAACTGGGCCAGTCAGTGATTGACGAGATGGGCGAGGCAATTGCCGTCTTTACGCCGGCCGGCCAACTGGTGATGTCCAACGCGGCCTATGCCGGGCTGTGGGGCAGCGATCCTCTGGCCACTTTGGGGGAGACCAACCTGCGCAGCCAATGTGCCGAGTGGCGCGGACTGTGCGCCCCCAGCAAGATCTGGGCGGAACTGGAGGAGTTTGCCCTGAACACCGAGGACCGTGCGGTCTGGCGGGCCGAGGCGCGGCTCTTGGATGGCCGCCTGTTTGACTGCCGCTTTGCGCCGCTGGCGGGTGGCTTTACCCTGACGGCGTTTCAGTTGCGCGATGCCGGCGCCGTACCCAAATCCCTGATCAGTGACGAAGCAGAGCGGCGCAGCGCCTGATCCGGCTTGCAGCAGCGGGACGTGGCGCTAGAAAGGGGCGATGCATGCCCTGACCCTTCATCTCGCCACCGAAGCTGACACCAGCCGCCTGGCCCGCGCTTTTGCCGCCCTGCTGGTGCCCGGTGACACCGTCTTGCTGGACGGGCCGATTGGTGCCGGGAAAAGCCATTTCTGCCGGGTGCTGATCCAGACCCGCCTTGGCCGGGCCGAGGATGTGCCGTCGCCGACCTTCACGCTGGTGCAAACCTATCCGGCCGATGTCGAGATCTGGCATGCCGATCTGTACCGGCTGACCCACCCCGATGAGGTGCTCGAACTGGGTCTGGACGAGGCTTTTGCCAGCGCCATCTGCTTGGTCGAATGGCCGGACCGTCTGGGCAGCCACCAGCCAAAGGGGGCGATCCGCATTCGGCTGAGGGATGCCGGCGAAGGCCGCAGCGCCGAGATTGATTTTGGCACGAAGCCGGAGCTTGCGGCGACGCTGGTTTCCGAATGGCGGGGTGAAGCGATCCGGGATTTTCTGGGGCAAAGTGGCTGGGGCGATGCGTTGTGCAAACCGCTGGCGGGCGATGCCTCTGCCCGGCGGTACGCGCGGCTGAGACTGGGGGCACGGACCGCGATCCTGATGGATGCGCCGCCCGGTCAGGCGGATGACGTGGCGGATTTCGCCAAAGTGGCCCGGCATCTGCGCAGCATCGACCTTTCTGCCCCCCAGGTGCTGGCGGAGGATCTCTCCCAGGGTTTCCTGCTGCTGGAGGATTTCGGCGATGGGATTTTCGCCCGGTTGACCGAGACCGATCCAGCCTGTGAGGCCACCCTGTATCAGGCCGCGAGTGACGTCCTGTTGCACCTGCAGTCCCACCCGCCCGCCCCCGACTTGCTCAACCTGACCGCGCTGGATTGGGCCGAGGCGTCTGGGATGGTGCTGGATTGCTATCGCTTTGCGATCACGGGCGAAAAATCTGACACCGCCAACTTCACCACGGTGCTGTCTGACACACTCGCCCGTTGGGCCGATGGGCCGCGAGTGATGATTCTGCGGGACTATCACGCCGAAAACCTGATGTATCTACCGGCACGGCAGGGATTGGCCCAGGTTGGCCTCCTGGATTTTCAACTCGCCCAACTGGGTCAGCCCGGCTATGATCTGGTGTCCTTGCTGCAGGATGCCCGGCGGGATGTTTCCGCGAATGTCGAAGCGGCAATGATCCGCCGCTTTCTGGATGGCAATGGCACCATAGAGGCCGCCTTCCGGCCCGCCTATGCCGCCCTTGCCGCCCAGCGCGCCCTGCGAATCCTTGGCATTTTCGCCAAGCAATGTCTTTACGATGGCAAGCCGCGCTATGTCGCACTGATCCCCAGAGTCTGGGCGCAGTTGCAACGCAATCTTGCGCGGCCTGAATTGGCGGCATTGGCCAAAATCTGCGCCGACCTGTTGCCCGCGCCAAACCGCGCCAACCTGCAACGGATCGAGGCGCAATGCGGCAATTTCCGCTGATGCTGTTTGCGGCAGGGTTTGGCACCCGCATGGGCAGCCTGACCCATGACCTGCCCAAACCGCTGATCAATGTGGCTGGCCGCTCTCTGCTGGACCATGCCCTGAACCTGGCGCAAGTGCCCAGCGTTTCGCGTCGCGTGATCAATCTGCACTACCTTGGCGACCAGATTGCCGCGCATCTGGTCGGGCGGAATGTGGCTCTGTCCTGGGAGTTAGAGACGATTCTGGAAACCGGTGGAGGTCTTAGGGCAGCCTTGCCGCTGCTTGGACCGGGGCCGGTAATGACGCTGAACACCGACGCGGTCTGGACCGGCGCAAACCCGCTGACCGAACTGGCCCAGGCCTGGGATGCCGGGCGGATGGTTGCGCTGCTGCTGCTGGTGCCGACGGCCCGCGCCTGTGGCCATGATGGGGCTGGCGACTTTGTTCTGGCCGATGACGGGCGGATCGTGCGGGCCGAAGGCAGGCCGGGCCACATCTATGTCGGGGCACAGATTCTCGACCCTGCCGGTTTGCAAACTGTGCCTGAGACGGCGTTTTCGCTGAACCTGATCTGGGACCGGCTGATTGCCGAGGGTCGTGCATTTGGTTTGGTCCATGATGGCGACTGGTGCGACGTCGGCCGCCCCGAGGGCATTGCGCTGGCCGAAGCGATGCTGGCACAGTCCGGCGATGTTTGACGCCGCTGCCCCGCATGTCTTTACCCTGCCGCCCGGCGTCGATTTCGCCACGGAACTGGTGCGCGGCTTGCAGGACCGGCTGGCGGAGGGGCCAGCGGAGCAGATGGCGCGGCTGCGGCTTTTTGTGAACAGCCAGCGGATGCGGCGGCGGATCGTGCAGGTTTTCACCGCCAGCGGCGCCCAATTTCTGCCGCAGATCCGGGTCGTGACCGAGATCTGCCTGGACCCGCTGGCGGATTTGACGCCAAAGGTCACGCCCCTGCGCCGGCGGCTTGACCTTGCGCGGCTGATCGCCCGGCTCTTGGAGGCGCAGCCCGATCTGGCACCGCGTTCGGCGCTGTTCGACCTTGCCGACAGCCTTGCCACCCTGTTGGGCGAGATGCAGGGCGAGGGGGTTTCTGCCGAAGCGGTCGGGCAACTGGACGTTTCGAGCCATTCGGCGCATTGGGCACGGGCGAAGGAATTCCTGAAAATCGTGGCGTCTTTGATGGCGGACCCCGGCGACGAGCCGGCGCGGCAGCGGGCGGCGGCGCTGCGGCTGGCGGCGGAATGGCAGGCAAATCCGCCAGCCGACCCGATCCTCATCGCCGGTTCCACCGGGTCGCGCGGGGCCACCGCCATTCTGATGCAGGCGGCGGCGCGGTTGGCCAAAGGGGCAGTCGTCCTGCCGGGCTTCGACGCGGATTTGCCCGACGCGGTCTGGCAGGCGATGGATGACGCGCTGACCGCCGAGGACCACCCGCAATACCGCTTTCGCAAGCTGATGGATGCGCTGAAAATCTCCCGCGCGGACCTGCGGCCCTGGCGCATGACAAAGCCTGCCGATGCCAACCGCAACCGATTGATTTCACTGTCTTTACGGCCTGCTCCGGTGACGGATCAGTGGCTGGTCGAGGGCGCGGAGTTGCCCGATCTTTTGCCCACGACGCGCGACATGACGCTGATCGAGGCCGCCAGCCCGCGGGAAGAGGCGCTGGCGATCGCGCTGATCTTGCGGCAGGCGGTGGAAAGCGGCACCCCCGCCGCACTGATCACCCCGGATCGCGGGCTGACCCGGCGGGTGGCGGCGGCGCTGGACCTGTGGCGGATTGCGCCGGATGATTCGGCGGGTCAGCCGCTGGCCTTGTCCGCGCCGGGGCGGCTGTTGCGGCATATTGCCTTCGAGTTTGGCCGGACCATGACGGCGGATGGTTTGCTGACGCTGCTGAAACATCCGCTGGCCGGGTCGGGCGATGCACGGGGGGCGCATCTGCGCTTTACCCGCGAGTTGGAGCTTGAATTGCGCCGCAAAGGCCCGGCGTTTCCGACCGGGGCTGCCGTGATGGACTGGGCGGCAAAGCGCAAGGATGCGGGCATCCGGGACTGGGCGGAAAGTCTGGCGAACGTGCTGGACAGGTTGGCCGTGCCCGCGCTGGATAGTCTGCAAAACCACGTTTTGCGCCATATCAGGGTCGCAGAGGCGCTGGCGCGTGGCACGGATGCGGCTGGCCATGGCAAACTGTGGCTGAACATCGACGGTGAGGCGTCGCTGGACCTGATGCAGGGGTTGCAAGCCGAGGCACCCTTTGGCGATGCAATGACACCCGCCGGCTATTGCGACCTGTTCGAGATGCAAATCCGGCAGGGCGAGGTGCGAGAGGCCTTTACCGGCCATCCGCTGATTGCCTTTTATGGCCACCGTGAGGCGCGGGAGATGCGGGCGGATCTGGTCATTCTGGGCGGCTTGACCGACGGAATCTGGCCTGCTGCGGCTGATCCTGACCCGTGGCTGAACCGCAAGATGCGCAAGGATGCGGGTCTGTTACTGCCCGAACGGCAGATCGGGCTGGCGGCGCATGACTATCAACAGGCGGTGGCGGCCAAAACCGTGATCCTGTCGCGGTCGCTGCGCGATGCCGAAGCGGAAACGGTGCCGTCGCGCTGGCTGAACCGGCTGTGCAACCTGATGGCGGGGTTGCCGGGGCAAGGTGGGCCAGAGGCGCTGGCCGCGATGCGGGGGCGGGGGCAGGTCTGGTTGCAGCGGGCGGCGGTGCTGGAACGCGCCAGCCCCGCGCAGCTTGACGACCCGAGGCTGCGCCCGGCACCGCGTCCGGCACCGCGCCCTCCGGTCAAGGATCGGCCGAAAAGGCTGTCGCTGACCCGGATTGCCACGCTGATCCGCGATCCTTACGCAATTTATGCCCGGTATATGCTGAACCTTCAGCCGCTGGACCCGTTGCGGCCCAAGCCGGATCAACGCGATCGGGGCAATGCGCTGCATGAGATACTGGAGGTGTTTGTTAAAGAACGCCCTGCCACCGAAGAGCTTGTCGCCGCCCGGCTGCGGCTGACGCAGACTGCAGGCCGGGTTTTGGCAGAACATACGCCCTTCCCCTCCGCCCGGCTGCTGTGGCTGGCGCGGCTGGAACGTGCTGCCGACCACTTTCTGCGGCAGGACAGCAAGCATGGTGGCACGGCGCTGATGATTGAAGGAACCGGCTCTATTCGGCTGTCAGAGGCTGATTTTACCCTTTTTGGCACGCCGGATCGCATCGACGAGCTGGCGGACGGGCGGCTGCATCTGATCGACTATAAGTCCGGCTCGCCACCGACCAGGATTCAGCAAAAGCTGTTCGACAAGCAGTTGCTGCTGGCGGCAGCGCTGGTGGAGAAGGGTGGTTTTGCCAGTTTGGGGCCGCGTGAGGTGGCGCGGATCAGTTATATTGGCCTTGGGTCTGGCGAAAAGGTCGTGGAAACCGAGATTGCCGCTGCCGAACTGGACGAACTTTGGCGGCGGTTCGTGGAATTGATCCAGAATTACGCCAAGCCAGCGACCGGCTACGCCGCCCGCCGCGCCATTTTTGAACAGCGCTATCCGCTGGACTATGACCATCTGTCGCGCTTTGGCGAATGGCAGATGTCGGACCATGCGACCGGCTTTGACGTGGGGTCGCAGGAATGAGCCGGGATGCGGCCAGTGAGCGGCAGGTGCAGGCGGCGGATCCCGCCGCCTCGACCTGGCTTTGGGCCAACGCGGGGTCGGGCAAGACCCGGGTTCTGACCGACCGGGTGGCGCGGTTGTTGCTGCATGATGTCGAGCCGCAGCGAATTTTGTGCCTGACCTATACCAAATCGGCCGCCAGCGAGATGCAGAACCGGCTGTTCCAGACGCTTGGGGCCTGGGCGATGAAACCCGATGTGGCCCTAGTGGCAGACCTGACCGCGTTGGGTGAGACGGCGCGCCTGGACCCCGCCCATCTTTCCCGCGCCCGTCGCCTGTTTGCCCGCGCGATCGAGACGCCGGGGGGGTTGCGGATTCAGACGATCCATTCGTTCTGTGCGACCCTGTTACGGCGGTTTCCGCTGGAAGCCGCGGTTTCGCCGCAGTTCAGCGAGCTGGACGACCGTGCCGCCAGGCTGCTGCGCGAGGAAATTGTCGAGGAGATGGCGGCAGGGCTTGCGCCGCAGGTGATGACGGAAATTGCGCTGGCCTATACCGGCGAGGATTTCACCAAACTGATGGAACAGGTAGCGGCCCGGCGCGGCAGTTTTGTGGCTGGGCCGGACGCCGCGCGGCTGTTTGAACTGCCCGAGGGCGAGAGTGTGGCGCGGATTCTGGGCGACGTGTTTCTAGGCGGTGAGGCAAAGTGGATGGCGGAAGTGTTGGCGGTGCTGGCACAAGGTTCGGCCAATGATGCCAAGGCGTTTCGGGCGCTGAGCGGCTTAAATTTGGCCGAACCGGGGCTTGAGGCGCTGGCAGGGTTGGAAGTCGTATTGCTGACCGGCTCCGGCGCAAAAGTGTCATTTGCCGCCAAGTTAGGCTCGTTTCCGACCAAAGCCAGCCAAGGTCGCCTGTCCAGCATCATGCCCCATCTTGACGACCTCATGCGGCGGGTGGAAGCAGCACGGGAGCGGCGGCTGGTTTTGCAGGCGACCCGGAAGACCGCAGCGCTGCACCGATTTGCCGGGGCCTTTCTGCCGATCTATGCGGCGCGCAAGGCGGCGCGAGGCTGGCTTGATTTCGACGATCTGATCAGCCGGGCCAAGGCGCTGCTGTCGGACCGGTCGGTTGCGGCTTGGGTTTTGTTCCGGCTGGATGGCGGGATTGACCATGTTCTGGTGGACGAGGCGCAGGATACCAGTCCGGATCAGTGGCGGGTGATCGAACTGCTGACGCAGGAGTTCAGCGCGGGCGAGGGCACGCGCAAGGGTGGGCGGACGCTGTTCGTGGTGGGCGACAAAAAACAGTCAATCTATTCGTTTCAGGGGGCTGATGTTGCCGCCTTTGATGACAAGCATCAGGCGTTTCGCGGGCAGTTTGAGGCGGCAAATCAGGCGTTTCAGAGCCTGAAACTGGAATATTCCTTTCGGTCCGCCCCGGCCATTCTGACGCTGGTGGACGCGGCGTTTGGCGACCGCTTTCCGCAGGCTTTGGGGCCGGATGTGGCGCATCTGGCCTTTCGCAACAGCTTGCCGGGGCGGGTCGATCTTTGGCCGCTGATCGTGCCGGAGCAGGACGTGCCGGACGAGAACTTTGAAGACCCGGTCGATCTGATCCGCAATGCCCATCATGCGGCGCGGCTGGCGGAAAAGATCGCAAGTAGAATCGATTCGATGCTGGCCGAAGGCGTGCAGATCGTCACCAGTGCGGGGGTGCGCCCGGTGCATCCCGGCGACTTTCTGATCCTGGTTCAGCGGCGTTCGACCCTGTTTTCCGAAATTATCCGGACTTGCAAGCAGCGCAGCCTGCCGATTGCCGGGGCGGACCGGTTAAAGCTGGGGGCAGAGCTGGCGGTCAAGGATCTGGCGGCGCTGCTGTCGTTCCTGGCCACGCCAGAGGATGATCTGTCGCTGGCCGCCTTGCTGCGCTCGCCGTTGTGTGGCTGGACCGAGCGCGAACTTTATGCGCTGGCGCAGGGTCGCCCTGGTTACTTGTGGGAGGCATTGCGCGGCCAAGCCGACCACTACCCGGAAACCTTTGCCTATCTGACCGATCTGCGCGACCAGACCGATTATCTGCGGCCCTATGACCTGATCGAGCGCGCCCTGACCCGGCATGACGGTCGCCGTCGCCTGATCACCCGGCTGGGTGCCGAGGCGGCGGATGGGATCGACGAATTGCTCAATCAGGCTTTGGCCTATGAGCGGGGCGAGGTGCCCAGTCTGACCGGCTTTCTGGTCTGGCTGGAAACCGATGAGATCGAGGTAAAGCGGCAGGCCGATTCGGCGGGGCAGCGGATCCGGGTGATGACGGTGCATGGCGCCAAGGGGCTGGAATCCGAGATTGTGATTCTGCCCGACACGGCGGATCGCGCCCCGCAAGACCGGGACGAGATTTACCTTGCCGATGATGGCAGCCCGCTGTGGAAGACCGAGAAAGACGACAGCCCGCCGCTGGTTGTGGCTCTGCGCCAGCAGAAAGCCGAGCGCGAGGCGGAAGAAAATCTGCGGCTGCTGTATGTGGCGCTGACCCGGGCGCGGACCTGGCTGATCGTGGCCGGGGCGGGGACTGCGGCCAAGCCGAACTGCTGGTACAATCTGGTGTCCGACGGGATGGCTGCGGTGGGCGCGGCTCCGCTGGGCGATATGTTGCGGCATGAGACAGGGGCCTGGCCGGGGCTTGCGGGTGGGGCGGCGGCGCTGGCTGTGGCGGAACTGCTGCCTGAGCGGTGGATGTTGGAAACTGCCGCCGCGCCTTTGCGCCCGTCAGAGCCGCTTTCGCCTTCGGCCTTGGGGGGGGCCAAGGTTTTGCCGGGGGAAGTCGACGACAGCGATGAAGATACGGCCAAGGCTCGTGGTTCAGCGCTGCATCTGCTGTTGGAACATCTTGCCGCGCGGGATCCGGCGACCTGGCCCGAACTTGCTGCCCATCTGGTGCCCGAAAGCCTGCGGGATAGTCTGCTGGCCGAGGCGGGGGCGGTGCTGACGGCACCTGAGCTTGTGTCACTGTTCGGCACAAATTCACTGGCAGAGGTGCCGGTGACAGCGGATTTTGCGGGGCGGCGGTTGTATGGCGTGCTTGACCGGCTGGTGATTGAAGCGGACCGGATTCTGGCGGTGGACTACAAATCGAACCACCGGATTCCCCGCAGTGCCAAGGAGGTGCCCGAGGGTCTCTTGCGGCAAATGGGGGCCTATGCCGGCATGCTGGCGCAAATCTATCCGGATCGGAAGATCGAGGTCGCCATCCTGTGGACCCGCAGGGCACAGTTGATGCCGCTGGATGCCGATATCGTGAGGGCAGCCCTGCAACGCGCCGCAAGGGATAGTGGCAGCCCCCTTGACGTTGCCCTCCTCGAACCATAGCTTCAGTCCCCAACGTATCCTTAGGAGAACCATCATGGGCGCTGCCACCGTCGCCGTGACCGATGCCACTTTTGACGCTGAAGTCCGCAATTCGGATGTGCCGGTTGTCGTCGATTTCTGGGCAGAATGGTGCGGCCCATGCCGCCAGATCGGCCCGGCTTTGGAAGAGATTGCCGCCGAAATGGGGGGCCGGGTCAAGATCGTCAAAGTGAACGTTGACGAAAACCCGGAAAGCCCGGCGCTGCTGGGAGTGCGCGGCATTCCGTCGCTGTTCCTGTTCAAGAACGGTCAGGTCGTGTCGAACAAGGTCGGTGCCGCGCCCAAGGCGGCGCTGGCGAACTGGATCAACGCTTCGATCTGAACTGGCTTTACGTAAAAGCAAAGGGGCACCCATCCGGTGCCCCTTTTGGTTTGGCCGGGTTGTGCGGCTCGGCAGCACGAACCATATTGGCCTTGAACGGGCGGAGTTGCAGATGACGGAAGACAAGTTTCCCGGCTGGCACGGCACTACGATTCTGGCGGTGCGGCGAGGTGGTCAGGTAGTCGTGGCGGGCGATGGTCAGGTCAGCATTGGCCAGACCGTGATCAAGGGCACTGCCCGCAAGGTGCGGCGGCTGTCGCCGGGTGGCTATGATGTGGTGGCAGGTTTTGCCGGATCTACCGCCGATGCCTTTACCTTGCTGGAGCGGTTGGAGAAAAAGCTGGAGGCGGCACCGGGGCAACTGGCACGGGCTTGTGTCGATCTGGCCAAGGACTGGCGGATGGACAAATACCTGCGCAATCTGGAGGCCATGCTGATCGTGACCGATGGCGACGGGCTGTTTGTCATCACCGGGGCGGGCGACGTGCTGGAGCCAGAACATGATGTGGCGGCGATCGGCTCGGGCGGGAATTACGCGCTGGCGGCGGCGCGGGGGCTGATGACGACCGATCTGGGGGCAGAGGATATTGCCCGGCGGGCGATGGCGATTGCAGCGGATATCTGCGTCTACACCAATGGCAATCTGACCGTGGAGACGATCCGCAAATGACCGACCTGACCCCGCGCGAGATTGTCTCGGAACTCGACCGCTACATCATCGGCCAGAACGCGGCCAAGCGGGCCGTCGCGGTGGCTTTGCGCAACCGTTGGCGGTGCAGGCGGCTGGGCGATGATCTGCGCGACGAGGTGTATCCCAAGAACATCCTGATGATCGGGCCAACCGGTGTCGGCAAGACCGAGATCGCGCGGCGGCTGGCCAGGCTGGCGAAAGCGCCATTTCTGAAGGTTGAGGCGACCAAGTTCACCGAAGTCGGCTATGTCGGGCGCGATGTCGACAGCATCATCCGCGATCTGGTGGATACCGCCTTGGTCGATACCCGCGCCCGGATGCGCGAGGAAGTGTCGGCCCGCGCCAAAAAGGCGGCGGAGGAGCGGGTGGTTGAGGCGCTGGCGGGCAAGGATGCGCGGGAACAGACGCGGGAATTGTTTCGCGGCAAGCTGAAGCGCGGCGAGCTGGACGATACGGTGATTGAACTGGAGATTGCCGATGCGGCGCCTGCTTTTCCGATGATGGGCGGGCAGGGGATGGAAATGCCGATGCAGGGTTTGCAGGATCTGTTCAAGTCGTTTGGCGGGCGGACCACGAAGAAGCGCGTCACGGTGGCCGCCAGCTATGACCTGCTGATCGGGCAGGAGGCCGACAAGCTGTTGGATGACGAGGCGGTCAAACTGGCGGCGCTGGCGGCGGTGCAGCAGAACGGCATCGTGTTTCTGGATGAGATCGACAAGATCTGCGCCCGTGCCGATACGCGGGGGGCGGATGTTTCGCGCGAAGGTGTACAGCGCGACCTGCTGCCGCTGATCGAGGGGACGACGGTTTCGACCAAATATGGCCCGGTCAAGACCGACCATATCCTGTTCATCGCCAGTGGCGCGTTCCACATCGCCAAGCCCTCGGATTTGCTGCCGGAATTGCAGGGGCGACTGCCGATCCGGGTGGAGTTGCAGCCGCTGACCGAGGGCGATTTCGTGCGGATTCTGACCGAGACGGACAATGCTTTGACGCTGCAATATTCGGCTTTGTTGGCGACTGAAGCGGTGCAGGTCAGCTTCACGGCGGACGGCATTGCCGCACTTGCAAGGATCGCGGCGGAGGTCAATCAGGCGGTCGAGAATATTGGCGCAAGGCGGCTTTATACGGTGATGGAGCGGGTGTTTGAGGAACTCAGCTTCTCGGCCCCGGAACGCTCGGGCGAGGCTGTGGTGGTTGATGCCGGATTTGTCGAGGCCAATCTGGGGGCGCTGTCGCGCTCTGCCGACCTGTCGCGCTATGTGTTGTGAATGGGTGTCCGCCTGTGTGACACTGGGCTAAGCCCTTGACGCCGCATGTTTGTCCCTTTCCCGTTCAGGAAGCGTTTACCATGATTTTCGGCACAAATGCATGAGGCACCTTTCGGTTCTGTGCTTGATCGTCCTGATGTCCTGCACCCGTCGCGGCGAGGTGACGCTGGATGCGGCAGCGGCGGGGGTGGCACGGTGGAAAAGGTCTACATCGGCACCACCCGCATTCAGGATCAGGATGGCAGTTTTGGCAGCAAGCGGTCGGAAGCGGTGCGGTTCGCGCGCTATGACGTGTCGATCCCGCCGAATCGGAAGCTGGGCGAGATCAACTGGCCGAAACGCGGGGCTGCGATCAACCCGCAGACCCAGTTTCTGACCACCGATGAAAAGGTTTACCTGTCCGGTGCCGCCTTTCGCGCCGATCTGAAGCAGCAGCTGGCGGCGACCGATGGTGAGGCGGTTATTTTCATCCACGGGTACAACACCAATTTCGCCGAAGGCACCTATCGCGTGGCGCAGTTTGCCCATGATCTGCAACTGCCCGGTGCGGTGATCCAGTATTCCTGGCCCTCGGCTGCCGAACCTTTGGGCTATGCCTATGACCGCGATTCGGCACTGTTTGCCCGCGATGGATTGGAGAGTTTGATCCATGAGGTCGCGGCTTCCGGGGCCAGGCGGATCTTGCTGGTGGCGCATTCGATGGGGGCCAGCCTGACGATGGAGGCGCTGCGGTCGGCGGCGATAAGGGGCGACAAACGGACGCTGGCGCTGATTGGCGGGGTGATATTGATCTCGCCGGACATTGATGTCGACGTGTTCCGCGAGCAAGCAAGGTCGATGGGCAAACTGCCGCAGCCGTTTGTGATCTTCGGCTCTGACCGCGACAAGTTCCTGCTGCTGTCCGCCGCGATGACAGGTCAGGAGGCGCGGCTGGGGTCGTTGAGCGATGTCTCGCGGGTCGCGGATTTGAAAGTGACGTTTCTGGATGTAAGCGAGTTCAGCAAAGGGGCCGGGCATTTCCTGGTCGGGGATTCTGCCGCGCTGATCCTGCTGCTGGACCGGATCGCCGACGTTCAGGGTGCGTTCGAACGGGACCGCCGGTCGCGGCTGGGGCTGGTGCCGGGGGTGGTTCTGACGGTGCAGAACGCAACGCAGATCGTGCTGTCGCCGCTGGCTGGTGTGGCGAATGAATTCACGCGGTAGTGGCGTCTGGCGACAAACCCGGCCTTACAGCGCCTGACCATCGGGTCCGAAGACGTGGGCGCGGCTGGGATCGAAGGCGAGGGCGGTGTTGTCGCCGGGTTTGGCGGGCAGGTCGCCGGGGCCTTGCAGGGTAAAGGGGCCAGCGCCGGTTTCCAGGTGAACGAGGGTCTGGTTGCCAAGGCGTTCGACCAGGCGGATGCGGGCGGGGAGAGTGGCTTCGGCTGCGTCTGGCGCGGTCAGGGTTGCATGTTCAGGGCGGATGCCAAGGTCGGCGGGGCCTTTCAGGGTCGAGGGCGCGCGCGGGGTCAGGCTGAAAGCTCTGGCGGTAGGGCCAAGGTCGAGGGTGATTTGCGGGCCGGAGGCGGTGATCTGGCCTTGCAGGAAGTTCATCGACGGCGAACCGATGAAGGCCGCGACAAAGCGGTCGGCGGGGTGGGCGTAAAGCGCCATCGGGGCGCCGATCTGGCGGATGCGGCCCTGGTCCATTACCACAATGCGGTCGGCCATCGTCATCGCCTCGATCTGATCATGGGTGACGTAGATCATGGTGGCGGCAAGGTCGTGGTGCAGGCTGGAAAGTTCCAGCCGCATCTGGACCCGCAGCATGGCGTCGAGGTTGGACAGCGGTTCGTCGAACAGGAACACCTCGGGGTCGCGGACCAGGGCACGGCCAATGGCGACGCGCTGGCGCTGGCCGCCGGACAGCAGCGCCGGGCGGCGGTCCAGGAGGTGGTCGAGTTGCAGGGTTTTTGCGACCTCGGCGGCGCGGGCGAAGCGCTGGGCTTTGGCCATGCCCTGCGCCTCCAGCGAGAAGGCGATGTTTTCGGCGACACTCATATGGGGGTAAAGCGCGTAGGATTGAAAGACCATCGCGATCTTGCGGTCGGCGGGTTCCATGTCGGTCACGTCGCGGCCATTGATGCGAATCTCGCCCGAGGTTGCGTCTTCCAGACCGGCAATCAGTCGTAACAGGGTCGATTTTCCGCAGCCCGAAGGGCCGAGCAGGGCGCAGAATTCGCCCTTTTCAATGTCCAGCGAGATGTCTTGCAAGGCCTGGAATGCGCCAAAGGTCTTGTTGAGGTCGGTCAGTTCGACATGGGCCATATGCTACTCCTGCAACCAGACCTGCATCGGGTTCGGCCCCCGGTTGCACCAGATGTAATAGGGCACGGCGGTGAGCGGGCTGGGCTGTTTCACGGGCGGGGTGTTGCGGTAAAGCGCGGTGCCCCAATTGATGGCATCGGACAGTTGGGCCTCAGCTTTTACGACACTGATACCGCCCAAAAGGTCATTGCACCACTCGGTGGCAAGGGTGGCGCTGGCGGGCAGGCGCAGGTGGCTGACGGGACCGGCGATGTCCTGCTGTTCGACGCAATAGACCAAGGGGCCGCGGCGCAGGGCGACGCGACCCACATCCTGCCGCACGTCGGGATGGGCATACAGGCGTTCGGCGGGCATCGGCAGGCTCAGGTCCACCGTGTCGCCCTTGGCCCAGTGCCGCGTGATTTTCAGGTAGCCGCGTTCGGTGGTCATCAGGACGGGTGCGCCGTTGACTTTCGCCGTAGCCCCCTTGGTCCAGTTGGGGATACGGAGGGCGAGGGTGAAATCGCGGGCGGCTTCGGGGTCCAATGTGAGACTGATATCGCCGGACCACGGGTAGTTGGAGGTTTCGGTGAGGGTGACTTGGCCCCCGGCAACCGCCAGCGTGGTGGTCGCGCCGCCATACAGGTGGACCGCGATTTCGCGGTCGGCGACGGAGTAGAAATAGCCGGCGATCGAGGCGACCAGACGGGCGACGTTCATGGTGCAGCACGGGCAGGGGTGCCAGTCCCAGCGCTGATGCGACCCGTCGCTTTCCAGTTTGTTGTCGTAGAAATACTGGGTGCCGTCCCGCGACAGGCCCGCCAGAGAGGTGTTGTAGAGCGCCAGTTCCAGAATGTCGGCATACTGGCCGTCAAGGTCGAGGTTCAGCATCCGCGCCGCCCAGAACACCATCGCCACCGAGGCGCAGGTTTCGGCATAGGCGGTGTCGTTGGGCAGGTCGTAATCCTTGGTGAAACCTTCGTTGCTGGCCGAGGGGCCGAAGCCGCCGGTGACATACATCCGGGTGCGGGTCACATCGGCCCACAGGGTCTCGCAGGCTTTTTTCAGGCCCGCATCGCCGTGTTCAGCGGCGAGATCGGCCATCGCGGTATACATGTACATGGCGCGGACGGCGTGGCCGACGACTTTGGTTTGCTCGCGCACGGGCATGTGGGACTGGCTGTATTCGTAGGTGCCTTGCAGGAACGTCTCGGGAGCCTCGCCACGCGCTTCGCGTTCGATGTCGAAATAGTGCGGCTGGCTCCCGCGTTCGTCGATGAAATAAGTGGCGAGGTCGAGGTATTTCTTGATCTTGGTCGCGTGATACAGTTTGATCAGTGCCAGTTCGATTTCTTGATGGCCGCAATAGCCGCGTTTCTGGCCGGGATTCGGGCCGAACATCGCGGAAATGTGGTCCATGTAGCGCATCATGATCTTCATATGGCGGTCGCGGCCCGTCGCGTGGAAATAGGCGACGGCACCTTCCAGCATGTGACCGGCGTTATACAGTTCGTGGTTGTCGCGCAGGTTGGTCCAGCGGTTCTGTGGCTCGCGTTCCAGATACCAGCAGTTCAGATAGCCATCCGGCGCTTGCGATTTTTCCAGATCGTCAATGATGGATTCGATCTGCGCCTCGATCACCGGGTCGCGGCGGTGCGACAGGGCATAGCTGGCAGCCTCGACCCATTTGCCGACGTCCGAATCCCAGAAAATCTGGGTGGTGAAGTTGTGGCGGTTGCGGGGAATGCGCAGGGGTGGCACCGGTTGCGGCAGTTTCAGGCTTTCCAGCATGCCAAAACTGGCCAATTGGCGGTGTTGGCTGGGGATGGTGCGGGTCAGCACGGTGTCGAGCCGTTCCGACCAGAACGGCCCGGTGATTTTCACTTCGCTGAAGGTGACGGAGGCATATTTCCGCAAGGTATTCTCCTTTAGGGCCCGAGCGTCGAGGCCCTGGTGATGAGGCTACAGGGCAGCAGGCGCTGGCCGTGTTCAATCTGGCCGCCGATCATCGCGGCCATGCAGCGCCCGGCTTCTGCGCCCAACTCTGCAAGATTCATGTCGATGGAGGTGAGGGGCGGGCGGCAGGCTTCGGCCATGACCGCCCAGTTGTCGAAGCCGACGATAGCCACGTCATCAGGCACTGAACGGCCCAATTCGCGCAAAGCATCGGCGGCGCCGCGGGCGATCAGGTCGTTGCCGCAGAACAGCGCATCGGGGTTGGTTTGGCCGGGAGCATAAAGGTCGGCCACGGCATCACGGCCCCAGGCCTCGGTCCATTTTCCGTTGCGCGTGGGCAGGGCGGCGGTATTGGCGGCGGCGAGGGCATCAAGATAGCCGGCGCGGCGCAATTGCACCGCCTCGAAATGCTCAGGCCCGGTGATATGGGCGATACGGCGGCGACCGATCTGCAGGAGGTGGTTGACCGCCAGTTCCGCGCCGCCCTTGTCGTCGGGCAGCAAGGTCAGCGCGCCGGGGTCGTCGGAATGGGAAAAGACGTAGATCACAGGAACGCCGAGCCCTTCCAGATGGGCGGCGGGGCGGCGGTCCGACCGGCGGGCGGTAACGACGATGCCGTCGATCTGCTTGGCCATCAGTTGTTCTACGTGGGCCTGTTCGCGGGCGGGGTCGTCGGTGGCGTTGCACATGAAGACGCCGATGCCCTGCGGCGCCAGCACCCGCTCCAGCCCCTCCATGATCGGCATGGTGAAGCGGCCGAAACTGTCGTTGGAGATCAGCCCAATCGAGCCTGACAGGCCGGAATGCAGGCTTTTCGCCAGCGTGTTGGGGCGGAATTGCAGGCGTTCTGCCACCTCGATCACCCGGGCGCGGGTCTCAGAAGCGATGGCTCCGGTCTTGTTCAGCGCCTTGGACACGGTGCCGATGGACACGCCGGCTTCGCGGGCGACGTCACGGATGGTGGGGGTTGGGCGCAGGTCGCGGAAGGTCATTTGACCGCCCCCGACAACAGGCCGGAGATATAGTAGCGTTGCAGCAGCACATAGATCAAAAGACACGGCAGGATCGACACGATGACCGAGGCTTGCAACCCACCCCAGTTGACCGAGCCGAAGTTGCCAGAGCTGACCCCGGTCATCATGATCGGCACGGTGAACTGTTTTTCGTCGTTCATCAGGATCAATGCGCCGAGGAATTCGTTCCACGAGGTGATGAAGGCGAACAGCGCCACGGTGACCATGCCGGGCATGACCAGCGGCAGGAAAACCCGGCGCAGGGCGAACAGGCTGGTGGCACCATCGACCACGGCGGCTTCTTCCATTTCCTTCGGGATCGCCTCGAACGAATTGCGCATCAGGTAGATCGAGAACGGCAGTTGCAGCATGGTATGCAGGATGGCGAGGCCGAGTTTGCTGGCGGTCAGGCCGATTGCGGAAAACAGCAGGTAAAGCGGCACCAACAACGCCTGAAACGGCAGCATCATCGAGGCGAGCAGGATCAGGAACAGCACTTCCTTGCCGGGAATGTCGAAACGGGCGAGGCCATAGCCTGCGGGCACCGCCAAGACGAGGCAAAACACGATGGTCATGCCGGCCACCGCCAGCGAATTGCCGACATAGACGGCGAGGCCGGCATGGTAGTCGATGATCGAGCGGTAGTTTTCCAGACTCAGCGCCCGTGGCAGGTAGTGCGGCGGCGGGCTGGCCGCTTCGGAGGCCGGTTTGATCGAGGCGAGAAACGACATGACCAGCGGCCACAGCATGATAGTGATGATCGCCACGCACAGCGCCGCCACCAGATATTCACCGCGCCTGACGCGACGGGGTCGGAGGGCCACGGTCATTCCCGGTTTCCCTTGCGCGATAGCCACAACTGCAATGCGGTGGCTGAGGTGATGATCACCATCAGGATCACCGATTGGGCCGAGCCGTAGCCGAGTTCAAAGCGGATGAAGCTGCTCTGGAATATCCAGTAGACCGTGGTGAAGGTCTGGCCGCGCGGCCCCCCGGTGGTCATCAGGTAGAACTGGTCGAAGGC
>JAYUGA010000014.1:0-2620 GCA_043738565.1 Rhodobacterales bacterium | reverse complement strand
CGCTCTACGCGCCGGTCTACGTCCGCAACGAAGCAACCGCCGCGGGGCTTTACCGCGACAGCGGCGTGCAAGAGGCGCTGAACCTGGCGCGCAATGCCGCGCTTGTGGTCTTCAGCTTTGGCGGCATCCAGCAAAGCGCTACGATGCTGAAGTTGGGCTACGTCACGCCCGACGAGCGCGAATTCCTGTTGCGCAACGGCGCAGTGGGCGAAATCGCGGGCCGCTGGATCGACCGGGACGGCGCATTGGTGCGCACGCCGCCGACCATTCACCCGATCGGCATCACCGTAGAAGAGTTAAAGCGAATCCCCGAGCGGATGGCCGTGGCAGGCGGCGCCGAGAAGCTGAACGCGATTCGCGCCGCCTTGAAAGGCGGGCTCGTCACCCATTTCGTGTCAGACGAAAGGACCGCGCTGGACCTTTTGGGTCGCTGAATGCCCGCCCGATCAAATCTTGATCAGAAGGGGTATTGACACAAATGATCCAATCGTGAACATTTGCTTCACGATTGGGGCGGACCTATGAAGGCCGGTCCACAGTGACGTCAGTGGGAGACATGCCGTGATTCTGGGGATTGATCTGGGCACATCCATGGTCAAGGCGACGGGCTTTGACATCGCGGGCCGGTGCCTTGGCTCCGCCTCGCGCAGGACGGTGCTGAACCATCTGGGCGAAGGTCGCGTCGAACAGGATTACGAACTTCTCGTGCAGTCGGTCGGTGCGGTGGTCCGGCAAGTGGTGGCTGAAACCGGGTGCGCGCCTGATGTCATTGGAATTACCGGGCAAAGCGATGGGCTGTGGCTGGTGGATGAACACGGCCACGCGACGCGGTCAGCCGTCTCTTGGCTGGACGACAGGGGCAATCCCTTTCTGCAGGCCTGGATCGACAGCGGCGCCTTTGATGCCGTCTTCCGCCGCAACGGCAACGCGATCTTTCCCGGCAGCCACGCGCCCCTGATCGCGGCTATGGCCGCCTCGGACCCTGCCGCACTCGACAAGGCTCATACTGCCAGCTACCTCAAGGATGCGATCCTGCAGCGGCTGACGGGGGTTCGGGTGACGGATGCCTCCGACACCTCGCTGCCCTTTCTGAATATTCGCACCCGGCAATATGACCCTGAAATCTTCCGGATTCTGGGGCTTGAAAAATACCGCCGCCTTTTGGCACCCGTGATGGACAGCCCGGGCCGCGCTTTTCCGATGACGGCGGCGGGGGCCGCACTGACCGGCCTGCCCGAGGGCACCTCGGTTCACGCCGGGCCCTTCGACCTGCCCGCCTGTGCCATCGGCGGCGGGGTGCGCAATGTGGGCGACGGGCTGATCATCGTCGGCACCACGTTGGCTTGCGAGGTTCTGGTAGATCGGGTGCGCACCGACGGCGATCCGGTCGGCATGACGCTGTGTCTGCCCGAAGAGGGGCGCTGGTTACGCGCCATGCCCGCCATGGTCGGCACTGCCTCGCTGGATTGGGTTCTGGGCCTGATCGGGGCCGATGCCACGGATGTCGACCGGCTGTTGACCCAAAGCCGCCCCGGTGCAAATGGCGTCTCTGCCCTGCCCTATTTCTCGGCCACGGGCGAACGTGCGCCCTTTGTCGATGTGAATGCGCGAGGCATGCTGACGGGGCTCAACACCGCGACCACGCCCGCCGATCTGGTGCGGGCAGTTTGTGAATCCGTGGCCTATGCGGCACGGCACTGCATCGAGGCGGCGGGGCTAACTGGCGATCTTTACGTCTGCGGCGGCGGGTCCAATTCTGCGTTGTGGAGTCAGATGATCGCGGATGTGCTGCAAATCCCGCTGCATGTCTCGCCCCGGCCAGAGGTCGGCGCGCGCGGGGCGTCGATGGCGGCGCTGCGGGCGATCGGCAGCGACTTCGACGCCGAAGCCTGGACACGTCCTGAAAGCATCATCAAACCGGACAAGGCCATGGCCGCCCCCTACGATCGCGGCTTTGCCTATTATCAAGAGATCGTCACCGCTGCGCGACCGTTGTGGCACAGCCCCTATCGCCTGTAAGTCCTCAATCCAGGAGCAAAGCCCTTGCGTGACCTCTCCATCCCCTCCCAGCGCCACCCGGAAAAGGCCCAGAACCCGACCACCGAGCGACTGAAGAAGCCCGACTGGATTCGCGTCAAGGCACCGAACTCCAAAGGGTTCAAGGCTACGCTGGAGATTGTGCGCGAACACCGGCTGGTGACGGTCTGCGAAGAGGCCGGCTGTCCCAATGCCGGCGAATGCTGGAGCCAGGGCCACGCCACCATGATGATCATGGGCGACATCTGCACCCGGGGCTGCACGTTTTGCAACGTGGCCACCGGAAAGCCCAATGTGCTGGATGTCTTCGAGCCGGGTCGCGTGGCTGATGCGGTAGCCAAACTTGGGCTGAACCATGTGGTCATCACATCCGTCGACCGCGACGATCTGGCCGACGGCGGGGCTGCGCATTTTGCCCAGACCATCCGCGCCATCCGGCACCGCGCTCCGGGCACCACCATTGAAGTTCTGACGCCAGATTTCTTGAAATGCGGGCCAGAGGCGCTGGAGACCGTCGTTGCCGCCGGGCCCGATGTTTTCAACCACAACATCGAGACCGTCCCGGGCCTCTATCACGAAGTGC
>JAYUGA010000013.1:0-7403 GCA_043738565.1 Rhodobacterales bacterium | reverse complement strand
ACTTACGTGGTGGTCGATAACTGCATCGCCTGCAAATACACGGATTGTGTGGAGGTCTGCCCGGTAGATTGTTTCTACGAGGGCGAAAACATGCTGGTGATCCACCCGGATGAATGCATCGACTGCGGCGTCTGCGAACCGGAGTGCCCGGCCGACGCGATCAAGCCCGACACCGAGCCGAACCTGGAGGCCTGGGTGACGTTCAACCGCAAATATGCCGAAATGTGGCCGGTGATCGTGACCAAGAAAGACCAGATGCCGGACGCGGAAGCGCGGGATGGCGAGAAGGACAAGCTGGTCAAATACTTCTTGGAAACCGCCGGGACCGGTGGCTGACCCTCCGGCCACGGTCCAGCCGATTCGGTGCCGCCTGCGGGCTGCGCACGCAAAGGTGTGAAATTGTTTGCGTTTCAACGTGCCGCAGCGCGAATCTTGTGCTTGCGGCAGTTGGAATCAGGCCATTTTTGTGTTATACCTTTGTAACAATCAATGAAGGATGCCCGAAACCCCGCTCAGTGCTGCTCGCCTGGGTAAGGTTTTTCTGACGACAAGTTCCAGAGTAAGGGCGCGGTGAAAGCTGCGGTCGGGAAATTTTCGTCTGATCGGGCCTGGCCGTTGGGGAAACGACTGAATGACCAAGATGAAGAAGCCCGAATTCCACCCGGACGAATTTGTGGTCTATCCCGCGCATGGCGTGGGCCGGATCATTTCGATCGAAGAGCAAGAGATTGCCGGCATGAGCCTGGAGCTTTTCGTCATTTCGTTCGAAAAGGACAAGATGACGCTGCGGGTTCCGACCCACAAGGCGACCGAGATCGGCATGCGTGGGCTGTCGTCGCCCGATGTCGTGACCAAGGCGCTGGATACGCTGAAGGGCAAGGCGCGGGTCAAGCGCGCGATGTGGTCGCGCCGGGCGCAGGAATATGAACAGAAGATCAACTCGGGTGATCTGATGGCGATTGCCGAGGTCGTGCGCGACCTGCACCGCACCGATGATCAACGTGAGCAAAGCTATTCCGAGCGCCAGTTGTATGAAGCGGCGCTGGAGCGGCTGACCCGTGAAGTGGCGGCGGTGGCCGGCACCGATGAGGCGGGCGCACAGAAGAAGGTCGGCGAAGTGCTGATCGGTCGCGCGGCCTGAGATTCTGACGATTGACGGAACGGCGGCCCTTTGGGGCCGCCGTTTTGTGTTGGATTGGCGACAGGTCCGAGGGGCCGAAAATTTTTCGACGAAAAAATTTTCTCTTGCGCCGCATGTCGGGAATGATGCGGGACAGGTCTGCCGTGGCTGGTCAAACGCGGGCAGAGAGCCTAGCACGAGGGCGTCAGCTTTCCGGGGGCCTTGATGAACACAACCGCCAAGACACTCGCCGATTTTCGCAGTTTTCTGGCGGCTTTGCCTGCGCCGGATGCGGGGGCCATCGCAGCAGCGCAGGCGCGGAATGCGGTGCTGACCAAGCCGCCGGGGGCTTTGGGCCAGTTGGAAGGCATTGCGATCTGGCTGGCAGGCTGGCAGGGCACGGCGCGTCCGGTGATCGCGCGGCCTCAGGTGGCGATTTTCGCGGGAAATCATGGGGTTGTGGCGCAAGGCGTTTCGGCCTTTCCGGCGGAAGTAACGGCGCAGATGGTCGGCAACTTTCAGGCGGGCGGCGCGGCGATCAACCAGTTGGCCAGGTGTTTTGGGGCGGCAATGACGGTTGCGGCGCTGGAACTGGAGCGGCCTACCGGCGACTTCACCCAAGGCCCGGCGATGAGTGCGGATGATCTGGCGCGGGCGCTGGAGGTGGGCTGGTCGGCGGTGGATGCCACGGCCGATCTGCTGGTGCCGGGCGAGATGGGGATCGGCAACACCACCTCTGCGGCGGCGATTGCCTGTGCGCTGTTTGGCGGTGCTGCGGGTGACTGGGTTGGCCGTGGCACCGGCGTCGATGATGCGGGTTTGAAGCGCAAGGCGGATGCAGTGGCCGCCGGGCTGGTGCGGCATGGCTCGCGCGAGCCGCTGGAGGTGCTGCGCTGTCTGGGCGGGCGCGAGATTGCGGCGATGGCGGGCGCGATGCTGCGGGCAAGGGAGTTGCGGATTCCGGTGGTGCTGGACGGCTACATCGCCTGTGCGGCGGCGGCGGTTCTGTTCAAGGCCAATCCGGCGGCGCTGGATCATTGCATTGCGGGCCA
The DNA here is from genome assembly GCA_043738565.1 of Rhodobacterales bacterium. Taxonomy (GTDB): domain Bacteria; phylum Pseudomonadota; class Alphaproteobacteria; order Rhodobacterales; family Rhodobacteraceae; genus Stagnihabitans. The sequence continues at coordinate 5,231 of JAYUGA010000013.1, read as the reverse complement.
TGTCAGCGCCGAGGCGGCGCATGGCCGTTTGCTGGCGGAGCTGGGGCTGGTGCCGCTGCTGGGGTTGGGCTTGCGGCTGGGCGAAGGGTCAGGGGGGGCGCTGGCGATCGGGGTGATCAAGGCGGCAGCGGCCTGTCATTCCGGCATGGCGACGTTTGCCGAGGCGGGCGTGGCGGCGGGCTGAGTTAGTCCGCCGACACTTTCATCGGGCGCACGTCGTACAGATCCTGGATCAACGCGGTTTCCATGTCGCGGTCCAACTGCTTGGCGCGCTCGACATAGGCGGGGTTAAGATCGACCCGCTCGCCCGGCACCCACAACTCGGCCAGATCGCGCATGGCAGAGCGGTCCAGCCGGAAATAGGTCTTGGAAAGGGTCGAGGCTTCGTATTCGCTAAATCCCATGTTTTCAAGGACATAGCGCCCGGCCCTCAGAGAGGAGTCGAAGGTTTCGCGCACGATGTCATTGGCCCCAGCCTGATAGAGTTCATAGACATGGATGCGGTCACGGGCGCGGGCGACGATGTGGATGTCAGGCCGCTTGCTGCGGACAAAGCGCACGATCTGGACCGCCTTGGCGCTGTCATCCACCGCCACGACCAGAACCTGCGCCTGCATCAGGCCCGCCGCCTCCAGGAGTTCGGGGCGCGACGGATCGCCGAAATAGCCCTTCACCCCAAAGCGGCGCATGGTTTCGATCATCGCCATATCGCTGTCCAGCACAACGGTTTGCAGGCCGGAATGGCGGACGAGACGGTTGACCACCTGACCAAAGCGGCCAATGCCGACGATGATGACATTGCCGGTCTCGTTGATCTTATCCGCCGGATGTTCGGGCTGGCGGGCGGCCAGGCGGCGCGACAGGGCGTCGTAGCCCAGAAACAGCAGGGGGGTCAGCAGCATCGAAAGACTGATCACCAGTTGTGCCATCTGGGCGGTGGCCAGCGGCAAAGCGCCTTCATTGCGGGCGACGGTGATGAGCAGAAAGCCGAACTCGCCGCCTTGCGCCAGCCCCAGCGCGAACAGCATCCGGTCGCGGGTCTTGAGGCGGAAAATCCGCGCCACCAGGCTGAGGACCATTGCCTTGCACAGGATCAGTCCGGCGACCAGCCCCACAACCACCAGCGGCGACTGGATCAGCGTGGCAAAGTTGATGCCGACGCCGACGGTCATGAAGAACAGGCCCATCAGCAGACCCTTGAACGGCTGCAAATCCGCCTCCAACTGGTGGCGGAATTCGGAGTTGGCCAGCACGACGCCCGCCACAAAGGTGCCCAAAGCGGGCGACAGACCGACAACCATCATCAGAAAGGCAATGCCCAACACCATCAGGAGCGAGATGAAGGTGGACATCTCTGGCAGGCGGGCGGCGTGGACGAAGCGGAAGATCGGGCGGCTGAGGTAATGGCCCGCCAGGATGATCGCCGCCACGACCGCCAGCGTCAGTGCGGTGACACCCCAGGGGGGCAAGGTCTGGATCATGTCGATCAGCGGAGCTGCCACCCCGGTTTTGGCCTGTTCGGTGGGGGCGGTGGCCTGAAGTGCGGGCAAAGCCAGCAGCGGCATTACCGACAGCATTGGCACCATGGCCAAATCCTGGGTCAGCAGCACCGAAAACACCGAGCGGCCGCCGGGCGTGCGCATCAGGTTCTTTTCCGTCAGTGTTTGCAACACGATGGCGGTTGAGGACAGCGCCCCCAGCATGCCAAGGATCACCGCAACCTGCCACGGCTGGCCCAAAGCAATCAGCGCCCCCGCCACCGCCAGGATGGTCAGGCTGACCTGCAAGCCGCCCATGCCGATCAGCTTGGCGCGCATTTCCCACAGCGCTTTCGGCTCCAGCTCCAGCCCGATCACGAACAGCATCAGCACGACGCCGAATTCCGCAAATTCCTGCAAGTCGGCGGTCTCGGCCCCGGCAAGGCCGAGCACCGGCCCCATCAGAATTCCGGCAGCGATATATCCCAGCACCGACCCCAGACCCAGCCGCACCGACAGCGGCACCACCAGCACGGCGGCCCCCAGATAGATCGAGGCTTGCAGCAGGAAACTTTCCATCTTGGCCTTTCAAAGGACGTGGGGGGCGATCCGGTCCTGCCGTTCAGGGTCGGGCGCGTGGGATGGAGCGCAGGATTGCTGATTCTGATCCGGGAAATCGGGCTTTGGCAAATATCACATTGCAGGTGCAGAAATTAAAGATGGCTGGCCGCAAAAAGATGTGCGCAGGAGCGTAAACTCTGGCGCGGCGCTTAGCCGGTGGGCAGCGACAGGGTCAGCATGCGGCCGCCCTTTTGGTACTGCACCGCGTTCGCGGTGATCGCGGCAACCCGCCCGCCGTCGATCGTATCGCCGACCTTGACCTTCTTGACGCCACCGCCGGGCTGACGGACCATCGCATAGCGCGTCGAGGCGGTGCCGAACACGCCGAGCAAAGCGATCTTGCGGGTATTGATGGCGCGGCGGTCGGTGGCCTGTTTGGCGACCGAGGCATTGGTTGGCAGGCGCGGTGCGGTGGCCTGGCTGTCAGGTTCGGCCTGCACCTCGGGGGCAGCACTGGCGGTCACGGTGTCTTGCACCTGCGGTTCGGGCGCGGGGGCCTTGACGGCGGCGGCGACGGCGGCTTCCACCGCCCGATCAAGGCCGCTCGGCCGCGCTGCTGGCTTTAGCGAAACCGCGACCGCAAGTTGGCTTGCCGCAACCGGAGAGTTCGCCACGGGCTGCACCCCGTTGGCCGCCAGCGAGGCGGCGGCGGCTGTTGTGGTCGCAGTGGCGGCCGTCGTCTGGCCACGCGGGCGCGCTTGCGGGCGCAGCGAAGCAAAGCGGCTGCCGGGTGCCATGGCCAGGTCTTCGCCCTGTTTGACCGTCACGGTCGGGGTGGTAAGTCCGGCGGGGCGGGCCCTGGGTTTCTTGCCGGCAAGGGCCGGATCGGAAAAGACCGGTCCAGCGGCTGCCGCTGCGGTTGACCCCTGATCAACGGTGGGCAGCGTGGCGGTAACGTCTGGCAGGGTCTGGACCGTGGGCACCGCAGCGGCGGTGGCCGAGGCCGCGGGGCGGGTCGGTGGCACCAGCTTGGGCTTGCCCGCAATAAGCAGAACGCCCTCGGGCGTGATGATCCCCTCGGGCGTCGGTTTGATTCGTCCATCCGCGTCGAACTGGTAGACCGTGCCGAACGGTGGCGGCGGCGGTGCCGCATCCGGGGCAGGGTCGCCGGTCGCCATGACCTGCGGCAGCGCCAGCGGATCGGTCGTATCGGGCGGCGTATCGGCGGCGGCGAGAAAAATCTCGTCCTGCGGGTCGGTGCCGGGGGTGCCCGCCGGGGCCAGATCCGTCGAAATCTGGGTCGCGGGGGCCGGTTCAGGTTTTGCGGCCTCGGCAGCGGCCTGATCCGCTGCAGCCTGATCCGCAGCGGCTTTGTCAACAGCGGCTTGGTCGGCGGCGGCTTGGTCAGCAGCGGCCTGGTCGGCGGCGGCCTGGTCGGCGGCGGCTTGGTCAGGGGCGGTCGGATCCTGACCATCGGCCAGCGCCTCGTCCGCAGTGGTGGGCAGGTCGCCGGATTGCGGATCTTCGGCGGCTGCGGTCTGGTCACTGGCAGCCACCGGAGCCGCAAGCGTGGCCTCTGCGGTTGGGGCAGCGGCAGGCGGCGGCAGTGCTGCGATGCTTTCGGTGGCCGGGATGGCGTTCGGGCCGGAATTGTTGGCACTGAGGAAATAGCTGGACCAGGCGGCGACCAGCGCCAGCAGCAGCAACAGAATGCCGGTCAGGATCAGGCCCAGATAGCGCGGCTTATTGGCCTGCGCCATCGGCCTGCCGTCCAGCCCGGTCCGGCCTTTGGGCGCAGCTTTGGCGGCGGGTTTCGGCGGCAGGACATCTGGCGGGGCAGAGGCTGCGGTCGGCAGCATCGGCACGACATTGCGCTCGCGCTGGGCACCGGCAAGACCCGGTGCGGGCAAAGCGGAACCATTGCCTTTGCCGGATTTGGCCGCAGCACCTGGTTTTGCCGCATTTGTCTTGGCCGGGAACGGCAGGGCTGACCGCGTTACCACCGGGGGTGCCGCCGCCGGACGGGCCATCGTCGGGCGCGGCACCGAGGGGCGCTGTCCCGGCGCGGGGCCGAGGTTGGGAGCCCTGTGCGGTCCGCTGGCCGCGGTGGATTTTGTGGCACCCGCCGCGATGGCGGCAGTGCGGCGGCTGGCAAAGGCCGCGATGATTTCGGTAGCGGGGCTGACCGGCACGTCATCCGCGGTCTGGGCCACAAGATCGGTGCTGACCACCGAGGGTTCGCCTGGCGGCACTGGCCGACTGTCAGGCGGCAGATCATCGCTGACATCGACCGCCATCGGCGCTTCGTCCACCAGGTCGACCGCAAGGGCGCGAGGGTCGAAGGCCATAGCCCCGGCCGGCGGCAGAATGGCGGCGCGGAAGTCGGGCAGGCCATCCGGGTCAGCCGCGACCGCGGCAGTTTCGACGACAGCCGGTTCCGCGGCAGGCTCTGGTTCGGTCGCGGCCTGCGCTGCATCCACGGGGGCCGCTGGCCCGGCTTCGGCAGGCGGTGGCTCGGCAGGCGGTGGTTCGGCAGGCTGTGGTTCGGAAGCGATCGTCTCGGTCACTGGCTCCGCCACCACGGGTGCCGATTCCGGGGGTTCCGGTGCCGGGGGTTCGCGGTGCGGGAATTCGCGGGCGACCACCGAAATCGGATCCTGATCCCGCTCGATCTTTTCGCCGGTGGCCAACAGCGTGGCGGCAAGCGTCGAGGGGCCAAAGAACGGCTCGCCCAGATAGGCGCCGTTTTCCGGCACGGCCACGAAGGCTACCGGGTTCAGGCGATGTTCGGTGGCAAAGGCCTCTGCCTCGGTCAGGGTCTCTTTGGCGACGATGGCGACCTGCACTTCCGGCCCCGTACCCCACCAGTCGAACACCAGATCGTCCAGCGCATAAGGCGTCAGACCGTCGATGGCCGCCCGAACCTGCCGCCGCCGTTTGGCCGCTTCCGGCCCCGGGGCGTAGACTTGGGTGTACATGACCTGATCGTTCGGGATGACCAGTTTGGTGGTCAGCCCGCGCGGCGACAGGCCAAGGGCGGTGGCGCGCAGATAGTTCAGCGCCTCGGGAAGGTCGGGCGCATCCAAGGGCGTCGTGCCAACCTGCTGCCAGCCCCGCGAGGTGCGGTGCAGCAGGGCAATGACGCCGTCACGGAAATCCAGTGCGAATGATGGTTTCATGGGTTGGGTCTAG
>JAYUGA010000012.1:0-7408 GCA_043738565.1 Rhodobacterales bacterium | reverse complement strand
GCCGCCGGAACGCGACGGTGATGGCCTCCTCGTCGAGCGTCAGCACCGTGGATTTGGCATCCTGCGGCCCGGTCGGCAGATCGGCAACCGAGGTCCGCTTGCGCCATTTGGCCACGGTCTTCTGGTTCGGCAGGAAAACGATTCACCGGATCGTTTTCTGATCTGCCTCACTCCCGTAGCGCGCCGAAAGCGCCCTCAGGCTCGCATCACTATTCTGTATTGCTCGACGGATTGCCTCGTCGTCGTGGCGCTGCCCTGAAGAATCTGTCCCACAGTGCCTCCTTCCATTCCAAGGAAAAGATTGCACCATCAAAGTCCGGGATCAAACACCTAGTTCGCCCTGAACAACGCGATCAGGCTGCGTTGAGGGCCCGTTGATCCGGCTGTGTCCCGCGACATGCGTTCAGGATCGCGGCGATAATCAGCGCAAGCTGAGCCCTGAGGTGGGCCAGGATCTTGCGGATGTTGGGGCCGCAGCCGCAGAGGACGGCAAAGAGGGCGTCGCCAATGGTGCCTTTGAGCGGGAAGCGGGACAGGCGGCCGTCGGTTTTCATGTGGCCGATTTCAGCCTCGATGGCGCTGCGGCGGCGGAGGTCTGCGATGAGTTTTGGCGTCAGGCCGCGCCTTGTGCCGCTGATCAGGACGCGGGTCTTCTCCACGTTATGACCGCGATAGCCACGGTCGACGACTGCCAGGTTTGGGCGGTGATCGGTCAGGATTTCCACCTGCTCCAGCGCCGGGGCCAGGGTATGGCCGTCGTAAGGATTGCCCGCAAAGCTGCGCATGCCGACCACGAAACCCTCGTCCAAGGTCGTGACGATGCTGACCTTGCAGCCGAACTCGTACCGCACCCGCGCCTTGCCCTTGGAGATGCAATCGACCTCGGGCTCGTGCAGAGCATGGATCTTGTCGCCTCCCTTGGGTTGCTGATGCAGCAGGTGTGAGACAAGGGCGAGCTTGTCCAATACGCGCTCGCGCAACGACCCGACAGGGATATCATCGAGGTGACGGCGCAGGTCGCGCATCACCCTGCCGGTGTAACCTTTCAACCTCTTCAATGCCTTGCGCATCCGCCGGAACTGTTTGGCATGGGCATAGCGGCCGACCTGCAGCGCCAGTCGCGGCGCAAGTCTGGCATAGGTCTGGCGCAGCTCAACCCCGGCCTCCTGCGCCAAGACGGCCAGCTGCGCCCGCGCCCGCTCGTAAAGCCGGGCATCGGTCGGGTGGGCAATGGCCTTCTCCATCACCGTGGTATCGACCGCCACGCGCCTCACGCTGCCCGCGTCGATCGCCCCCGATCTGCGCCCGGCGTCGATGGTCTGGGTCAGCAGCCACTCGACGCCTTCCTCACCAATTCGCTTGCGCCAGCATGTCAGGGATGACGGATCGATCGGCATGCCGTGCTGAAAGAAGGTCTCGCCGGTGAAGTGCTGATAATAGGGGTTCTCGACCCAGCGGGCGACGACGGCTTCATCCGACAGCCGATAGGCGTGCTGCAGATAGAGCAACCCCGCCACCAGCCTTGGCGGCGTGGCCGGACGGCCCGTGCCCGACGGGAAGAACCCGGCCCATTCGCGCTCGAACACTTCCCAGTCGATCAGGCCGGTCAACTTCACCAGCTCTTGGCGCAGATCAATCATGAGGGCCAGGCGCGGCCGGAGCAGATCATCCTGTTCAGGCGGGCGGGAGTGGTGCTTCATCGGCAGATCGAAATCGCAGGGTTCTGAATGAAATCATACGAAACCCTGCAGAAAACCGCGAGCAAAACCGCAACGATCTAACGCAAAATCAATGGGATGGGCGTTGTGCAGGGCTAACTAATCGGCGAAGTTCGGTTTGAACGGGGCCATGCCAGCGCGGGCGAGTTCGTCGGCGCGTTCGTTCTCGGCGTGACCGGCGTGGCCCTTGATCCAGCGCCAGTCGACCTTGTGCAGGGCGCGGGCGGCGTCAAGCCGTTGCCACAGATCGACATTCTTGACCGGCGGGCCACCGGCGGTGCGCCAGCCCTTGCGCTTCCACCCGGCCATCCATTCGGTGATGCCGTTCTTGACATAGACCGAATCGGTGATGATGGTCAGCTCTGACGGTTTGGTCAGCGCCTCGAGTGCTGCAATCGCGGCCATCAGTTCCATGCGGTTGTTGGTGGTCATGGCTTCGCCGCCGGACAGGGTGCGGGTCTTGACCGTCGCGTCGCCTTCACGCGCCAGCAGCAGCACGCCCCAGCCGCCGGGACCTGGGTTGCCGGAGCAGGCCCCGTCGGTATAGGCAACCAGGTCGATCATGCCGGTTCCCGGAGGACACGGGGCACTTTGAATTCGACATTTTCCCGTGCGGTTTCCACCAGTTCCACGGTGACGGCATAGCGGCTGCGGAAGGCGTCGATCACCTCGTTTACCAGCTCCTCCGGCGCGGAGGCGCCAGCGGTGACGCCCACGGCCCTGATGCCGTCTAGCGCCCGCCAGTCGATGTCGGCGGCGCGTTGCACCAGTTGGGCATAGGCGCAGCCCGCCGCGCGGCCCACCTCGACCAGGCGGCGGGAGTTGGAGGAGTTGGGGGCACCGATCACCAAGAGCGCGTCGATTTTGGGCGCTACGGCTTTGACGGCGGCCTGACGGTTGGTGGTGGCGTAGCAGATGTCTTCCTTGTGCGGGGAGGTGATGGCGGGGAAGCGGGTCTGCAACGCCGTGACGATGGCGGCGGTGTCATCGACCGACAGGGTGGTCTGGGTGATGTAGGCGAGGCGGTTTTCGTCGCGGACCTGGAGACTTGCCACATCCTCGGCAGTCTCGACAAGCAGGACTTCGCCGGGCGGGAGCTGGCCCATCGTGCCCAGGGTTTCGGGGTGGCCCTGATGGCCGATCATCACCATTTGCAGCCCTGCCTCGAAATGGCGGGCGGCTTCGTTATGGACTTTCGTCACCAGCGGACAGGTGGCATCGACGGCGATCATGTTGCGCAACGCAGCCTCGGCAGGGACGGATTTGGGGACGCCGTGGGCGGAAAAGATCACCGGGCGATCGGAGGGGCAGTCGGCGAGTTCCTCGACAAACACCGCGCCCTTTGCCCTGAGTCCGTCGACCACGAATTTGTTGTGGACGATTTCGTGGCGGACATAGACCGGTGCGCCCCATTTCTGCAAGGCCAGTTCGACAATCTTGATGGCGCGGTCAACACCGGCGCAAAAGCCGCGCGGGGCGGCGAGGTAGAGGGTCAGGGCTTCGGTCATGGTGCTAGACCTAATCTGGCCGGGCTGCGGCGTCCAGAGGGCGACCCAAACGCAAGGGCCGGAGCAGTTGCCTGCCCCGGCCCGGAATTCTCGCAGCCCAGGATCACTTGGCTTCGATGCTGACTTCTTCCCGGTCCAGCGGGCGCGGTTCGCGCGGCGGGCGGCCGATGACTTCACGCAATTCGTCCAGTTCGATGAAATTGTCGGCCTGACGGCGCAGTTCGTCGGCGATCATCGGCGGCTGCGAACGGATGGTCGAGACCACCGAAACCCGGACGCCCTGCCGTTGCAGGCTTTCGACCAGCGGGCGGAAATCGCCGTCGCCGGAGAACAGCACGATGTGATCGACGCGGGGAGCGAGTTCCATCGCATCGACCGTCAGTTCGATGTCCATGTTGCCCTTGACCTTGCGGCGGCCCTGGCTGTCGGTGTATTCTTTGGCCGGTTTGGTGACCATCGTGAAGCCGTTGTAATTCAGCCAGTCCACCAGCGGCCGGATCGGCGAATAATCGTCGTTTTCCAGAAGCGCGGTATAGTAGAAAGCGCGCAGCAGGCGACCCCGGCGCATGAATTCCTGACGCAGCAGTTTGTAGTCGATGTCGAACCCAAGTGCCTTGGCGGCGGCGTAGAGATTGGATCCGTCAATGAACAGCGCGAGCCGTTCGTCCTTGTAAAACATCTATTTTCCCCTCAATCCTTCGCCAACTGAACCTGTGCTGGCACCTACAATATCAACTGGACCCTTGGCCATGTTTGTCGAGTATCAGTCAGGTAACACTCTAACAAGTATCCCTATACGAAAGTGTATTCCTAACCATGCGTCAGGTCCAGCACGCTCTGGTTGCATTTGGATCAAATAAGCACCTGAGCGGTAAAGATCCGCTTGCGACGGTCCGCGAGGCCGCCGCAGCGCTGACTTCTGCCGGAATGGTGATTCGCCGGATGAGCCGATGGTTCGGCTCGCCCGCCTTTCCGCCGGGAACCGGACCGGATTATGTGAACGCAGCGGCCTTGGTCGAGGTGCGCGAAGGGGCGGCGGAGGTTCTGGCACGGCTGCATGGAATCGAGGCGCAGTTCGGGCGGGAACGGGCGCTGCGCTGGGGGCAAAGGGTGCTGGACCTCGACCTGCTGGCGGTTGAGGATCAGGTGCTGCCCGATGCGGTGACGCAAGGCGCGTGGCGCGATCTGCCGTTGCAGGCGCAAAAGCTGCGGGCACCGGATCAGTTGATTCTGCCGCATCCGAGGTTGCAGGACCGCGCGTTCGTGCTGGTGCCTTTGGCCGATGTCGCCCCGGAATGGCGGCATCCGGTGCTGGGCCTGACGGTGTTGCAGATGCTGGACCGGCTGAATCCGGCGGATATTGCGGCAGTTACCCCGCTTTGACCGGCAAAATTGCGTGGAATTGCCGCTTGTCAAGCCTGCGTCATGCGCTTAGATAGCCACTTCCCGAGCCCCCACCCGCGATTGGAGCAGACATGGCCCGCGTGACGGTTGAAGATTGCGTTGACAAGGTTCCGAACCGGTTCGAACTGGTGATGCTGGCCGCCCACCGGGCGCGCGAGATTCAGGCAGGATCGCCGGCCACGGTCGACCGCGACAATGACAAGAACCCGGTTGTGGCCTTGCGCGAGATTGCGGATGAGACGCAACTTGCCTCGAGCTTGCGCGAGCGGATGATCGAAAGCCACCAGACCCAGATCGAGGTCGACGAGCCGGAAGACGACCAGATGGCCTTGCTGATGTCAGGCGAGATCGACCGCCCGATGCAGGACGACATGTCGGAAGAAAAGCTGCTGCGCGCCCTGATGGAAGCGCAAGGGGACAATTAATCCCGAAGGGCGGACAAGGATGATCGACGTCGACGACCTGATCGCCCTTGTCCGCAACTACAATCCGCGGACCAATGAAGATCTGTTGCGCCGGGCCTATGCCTACGGCACCAAGATGCACGAAGGTCAGATACGGAAATCGGGTGAGCTGTATTTCACCCATCCCGTCGCGGTGGCGGCGATCCTGACCGAACAGCAGCTGGACGATGCCACCATCGTCACGGCGCTGCTGCATGACACGATCGAGGACACCAAATCGACCTATTCCGAAGTCGACCGCCTTTTTGGCCACGAGGTTGCCGAACTGGTCGATGGCGTCACCAAGCTGACCAATCTGCAACTGTCGTCAGCGCAAAGCCAGCAGGCCGAGAACTTTCGCAAGCTGTTCATGGCGATGTCCAAAGATTTGCGGGTGATATTGGTCAAGCTGGCCGACCGGCTGCACAATATGCGCACGATCAAGTCGATGCCCCTGGACAAGCAGGCCCAGAAAGCGCGCGAGACGATGGAGATTTTCGCGCCGCTCGCGGGCCGGATGGGCATGCAGTGGATTCGCGAGGAGCTGGAGGATCTGGCGTTCCGGGTGATGAATTCGGAGGCGCGCAATTCGATCATCCGCCGCTTTCTGACTCTGCAGCGCGAGGCGGGCGATGTGGTGCATGAGATCACGCGCGACATCCGGGCCGAGTTGGAAAAGGCGCAGCTTGACGCCGACGTGTTTGGCCGCGCCAAGAAGCCCTATTCGATCTGGCGCAAGATGAAGGAAAAGGATCTGGCGTTTTCCAGCCTGTCCGACATTTACGGCTTTCGCATCATCACCCATACGGTCGCCGATTGTTACGGCATATTGGGCGTGATCCATCAGCGCTGGCGGGCGGTGCCGGGGCGGTTCAAGGATTATATCAGCCAGCCCAAGAACAACGGCTACCGGTCGATCCACACCACGGTTTCCGGCCGCGACGGCAAGCGGGTCGAGGTGCAGATCCGGACGCAGGAAATGCACGAGGTCGCCGAGGCCGGGGTGGCGGCACACTGGTCCTACCGCGAGGGCAAGCGCACCGCCAACCCGTTTGCGGTCGATCCGGCCAAGTGGGTGGCGCAACTGACCGAGCGGTTCGACGAGGGCGACCACGACGAGTTTCTGGAACAGGTCAAGCTGGAGATGTATTCCGATCAGGTGTTCTGCTTCACGCCCAAGGGCGACGTGATCCAGTTGCCGCGCGGCGCGACCCCGCTGGACTATGCCTATGCGATCCATACAAGGATCGGCAATTCCTGCGTTTCGGCCAAGATTGACGGCATCCGGGTGCCGCTGTGGACAAGGCTGAAGAACGGCCAGTCGGTCGAGATCATCACGGCGGAGGGGCAGAAGCCGCAAGCCTCGTGGATCGACATTGTCTCGACCGGACGGGCCAAGGCGGCGATCCGACGCAGTCTGCGCGAAGAAGACCGGGGCCGGTTTGTCAAGCTGGGGGCGGAACTGGCGCGGGCGGCATTTGACCATGTCGGGCGCAAGGCCAGTGACAAGGCGCTGCGCACGGCGGCCAAGATGCTGGGGCTGGCGGATGAAAGCGACGTGCTTGCGCGGCTGGGCTCGGCAGAACTGACGGCGCGGCGGGTGCTAGAGACGCTGTATCCCGAACTAGTTTCCACCCAGGCCGACGAGATTGACGCACAGCGCCCGGTCATGGGCCTTGCCGCCGACCAGACGTTCAAGCGTGCCAAATGCTGCCAGCCGGTGCCGGGAGAACGCATCGTCGGCATCACCTATCCGGGGCGCGGCGTGATCGTGCATGCCATCGACTGCCCGGCGCTGGCAGATTTCGAGGAACACACCAACCGTTGGGTGGACCTCTACTGGCAATCGGGGCGGCATCCGGCGGTCTATACCGTGACGCTGGATGTGGCGATTTCCAACGATACCGGGGTCCTGGGCCGGATCTGCACGCTGATTGGCGAGCAGAAGGCCAATATCTCTGACTTGAAATTCACCGAACGGAAGCCAGATTTCTATAGGCTGCTGATTGACGTGGACCTGCGCGATGTCGAACATCTGCATATGGTGATGACCGCGCTGGAGGCGGAAACCGACGTGGCGCAGGTGGCGCGGGATCGCAATGTGGCGCGCAAGCCATAAGAATGGTGCGTGCAAAGCACACACCTTACCGGGGGGGACGATGGTATTCAGACGCCGCAAGCCCCTGACCTGGTGGGCATGGACCCGCGAACAGGTCTATCCATCGCGCGGCTTCACGCGGGCGGGGCTGTATCTGTGGCACCGGTTGCGCCGCCTGCCCGACCCGCCGCACCGGATTGCGCGCGGGGTGTTTGCCGGAACCTTCGTCAATTTCCC
>JAYUGA010000011.1:0-7435 GCA_043738565.1 Rhodobacterales bacterium | reverse complement strand
GCAGGGCGGCAAAACCAGCAACGATAAGGGTCTTTTTCATGTTCGTTCCTCCACTGAAGGTGTCCGGCACACCCATTTCTCCCACCGGACCGCCCGTTCGGGCGGTATTCGCCCCGCTCAGGCCGCCGCAGCGACGCCTTTGCGGATGAATTTCATCGAAGCCGCCAGCGCCGGGCCAGGATTGGCCAAATCGTGCACGCTGGGGGCGAACGGTTCGTAAGAAATGGCACCGGTATAACCCGCCGCCCGCAGCGCGCGAATCTGCGCCACATTGCCCAGCATATCATCGGCATCGACCAGCACACGGTGCGGATCGCGCATGTCATCAAGGTAAATCTGATCCTTGACGCCCGAGACGTGGACGATCCCGGTCAGGTCGGGATAAATCGGGCCATAGCCGGCAAGCGCATGGTGGAACGTGTCATGCACCATGAAACAGGTGCCAACGCCGCCTACAGTATGGATAACTTCCGCCAGAACATCCTTGTAGCGCAGACTGCAAACCGCAAAGCCCAATGGCTCGACCATCGCCTTCAGCCCATGCGCCTTGAGCATCGGTAGCAGTTCGCGCAATGCGGTTTCCGTGACCTTGAAGCTGTCCTTCCGATCTGTCGCCACCCCGTCATTGCGCGGGATCAGGCTGACCGCCTCGGCCCCTGCGGCGACGGCGATCTGCATCAGCGCCTCGGCCTCGGCCCGCTTGGCGTCGGACCAGTCGTTGAACATCTTGACCTCGGCCAGCGCCAGCAACCGCAGTCCGCGCGCCTTCACAGCCGCCTTGACGGTCGCCGGCCCCGCTCCGTCAAACAGCTTGCCCGGCAGGTCATTGCGGAATTCAACGCCGACGCAGCCCAGCGACTGGGCAAGGTCCAGAAAGGCTTCCCAGGCCAGTTTCGGCGCAGTCATGTGGTTCAAGGCAAATGGCAGCATGGGCAGTGATTCTCCTCGCGCCACGCCCGATCAGGCCAGCGTTATGGAACACATATTCTATTCTTCGGCTTTTTCAACCGGAAATTCCAAAACCGGAAAATGCGTTCCAAAGAGCCGTCACAGCCTCCCTATCCCACCTCAAACCGATTCGCCGACATGCAGATCGGGCGGCAAGAAATGCTGCACCGCCGCACCCGGGCCCTGCACCGCCACCCGCGCCAGCACCGCAGTCAGATCCCGGCACAGCTTTTCCAGCGGCGTGTCCACCACCATCGTCACCTGGCCCTCGACCAGCCCTCGCCGCGATTCCGGCGTCAGCGCCGATACCACCAGCGCCACCCGTCCCTCGGCCTTGTGCGCCCGCACCGCTGCGATCGCCCCCTCCATCCCGCCGCCCGCCACATAAATCCCGCGCAGATCAGGATGCCGCGCGATCAGCCCCAGCGTCGCCTCATAGGTCAGCGCCCGGGTCTCCAGATTGACCAAAGTCTCCAGCACCACCAGACCCGGCGCATGATCCCGCAAATAGGCGCGGAACCCCTGATCCCGCAGCTCATGGCCATGCCAGCGCGTGCCGCCGATAAAAATCGCCAGCGACCCCGGCCCGCGCGCCACCTTGTCCAGCAACCACCCCGCCGTGCGCCCGACCTTCAAATTATCCAGGCCCAGATACCCCGCCCTGACCCCCGGCGCAAAATCCGACAGCAGCGCGAACACCGCCAGCCCCTGCGCCGAAAGTTCCGCCACCGCCGCCGTCACCTCGGCATGATTGACCGCCGTCGCCGCCAGAACGTCACAACGCCCCGCCATGGACCGCAGCAACCCCGCCATTTCCGACGGCGATTGCGAGGCCGAAAACGCCAGCACCAGTTCGGCATCGACCAGCCGCTCCGCCGCCACCGCCCGGCGCAATTCCTGCGCAAAAGCCTGGTAAAACTCCTGCCCCTGCTTGTGCAGCACCACGCCAAAGCGCAGCTTCACCCGCGCCACATCGCCGCCCAGCCGCAAAGCCGCCGGATGGCCGATGGCCCTTGCCACCGCGATGATATGCGCCAAAGTCTCGTCCTTCAGCCGCTGCCGCCCGTTCAGCGCCCGGTCCACCGTCGCCACCGACACACCGGCCGCCGCCGCCAGTTCCGCCATCCCCGGTCGCCGCATCGCACCCTCCCGGTTCCACCGCACCCTTGACGATTTTTGACGAAGAATGAAAGCGCCATGATTGCGCCGTATGGAACAAATCTTCTATTCTGACCCTTGAACCAGCCTGGGGAAGCCATCCATGACCCGCGATTACAGCCTGCTCGGCCCCGATGCCCAACGCGCGGTAGCCACCGGCCTTGCCGCCGCCGAATGGTATCACACCGACGTGCCGCGCCGCGTGATGAAAGACCTGATGCAGCGCTCCGACCAGCCCGCCATCCGCGACACAATCCTCTACTACGGGCTGATGATCCTGTTCGCCGCCCTTGGCATTGCCCTCTGGCCCTCGCTGTGGTCCGCGCCGCTCTGGCTGGCCTACGGCGTCCTCTACGGCTCGGCTTCCGACAGTCGCTGGCACGAATGCCAGCACGGCACCGCCTTCAAGACGCCGTGGATGAACGAGGCAGTCTACCAGATCGCCTGCTTCATGATCGTGCGGAACCCGTATTCCTGGCGCTGGAGCCACGCCCGCCACCACACCGACACCTATATCGTCGGGCGCGACCCCGAGATTGCCATCATGCGCCCGACCGAATTCGCCCGGATCATCGCCAATTTCTTCGGGCTGGTGGACGGCTATCTTGGCTGGAAACGCATGCTCTTGAACGCGTCCGGCAGGATCGACCCGCAAGAGGCCACCTATATCCTGCCCGCCGACTATCCCAAGGTGATCAGGGTCGCCCGGATCTGGGTGCTGATCTATGCCGCAACCATCCTGCTGGCCCTGGCCCTGCACTCGGTCCTGCCGCTGATGGTGATCGGCCTGCCCCGGCTGTACGGTGCCTGGCACCACATCATGACCGGCATGCTGCAACACGGCGGGCTGGCCGACAATGTCACCGACCACCGGCTGAATTCTCGCACCGTCCTCATGAACCCGGTCAGCCGTTTCATCTACTGGAACATGAATTATCACATCGAACATCACATGTTCCCGATGGTGCCCTACCATGCCCTGCCGCGCCTGCACGCCTTGATCAAAGACGACCTGCCCGCGCCTACCGCTTCCATTGCCGCCGGTTTTGCGGAAATGTGGCCTGCGATCCGCCGCCAGTTGACGAACGAGGATTACTTCCTGCCGCGCGCTCTGCCCGCCACCGCGAAACCCTACCGCGAAGATTTCCACGCCACCGCCCTCGGCGCTGCCGAATAGGACCACAACATGCCGCAATGGATCGACGCCTGCGCTAAAGATGACATCGACGAAGAGGATCTGATCCGCTTCGACCATGCCGGTGAAACCTATGCCATCTACCACGCGCCCGACGGCAAGTTCTATGCCACCGCCGGGCGCTGCACCCATGAGGCGGTGCATCTGGCCGACGGGCTGGTGATGGATTACGTCATCGAATGCCCCAAGCATAACGGCCAGTTCGACTACCGCACCGGCGAGGCAAAACGTGCGCCCGTCTGCATCAACCTGAAAACCTATCCCGTCAAAGTCGAAGGCACCCGCGTCTTCATCGAGGTATAAATGACCCTGCGCCCGCCAACCGTCGCCGACCTGCTGGCCAACCGTGGCAAGCACCAATATGCCATGCTGCGGGTCGAAACCATCGACGAAGCCGCCGCCGCACAGGCCGCCGGGGTCGAGATTTTCTCGATCCCGCCCGCGATGATCCACGACCCGCGCTTCCGGCAGGTCGCCCCCGGCGCTTTTGCCTTCCCCGGCGAAAATTTCTACGAAATCGGCGACACCGCCGCTTTCATGAAATGGGCGATGCCGCTGTTCAAGGCCGGGGCTGATGGCGTCTATTGCTCCGGCTCGCTCGGCACCGTGCGGGAACTGGCCGCCCACGCGATCCCGGTCTGCGGCCATGTCGGCCTGATCCCGTCGAAAGCCACCTGGACCGGCGGCTTCAAGGCGGTCGGCAAAACCTTGGACTCTGCCAAGCGGGTCTGGGACCAATGCGTGGCCCTGGAAGATGCCGGTGCCTTCGCGGTCGAGATCGAGGTGGTCCCCCACAGCATCACCCAGGCCATCGCCGAGAAAACCGGCCTGTTCCTGTTGTCGATGGGTGGCGGTCCGGCTGGCCACGCCCAATACCTGTTCTCGGATGATATCCTTGGCCAGAACTCCGGCCACATCCCGCGCCACGCCAAGATCTACGCCGATTTCAACGCCGAATACGCCCGGCTGCAAGAAAAGCGCATCGCCGCGATGAAGGCTTTCGCGGATGATGTGCACTCGGGCCAGTACCCCGCCCCGCAATATATGGTCGACAGCCAACCCGACGTGGTCGCCGCTTTCCGCGACTGGCTCCACCACCAGACCAAATAGCACTCCCTGTTGGCATCTGCGCCGACCGCCTGCCCCGCCCCTCAAAAGGCGGGGCTTTTCTGTCCCAAAACGACATGCCCCTTGCCAAATACTCCCGCCGAAGGCTTCGGCGCAAAAGAACACTGCGCAAAAGAAAATTTTTCGACGAAAAATTTTCGCCCCCCCTGGCCGCGCCCCAGCGAAAAAATCCCTACTCCGCCCCCCGCAAAACCTGCGCAGGCCGCGCCGCCAGCGGCCGCCACGCAAACACCAGCCCCGCCAGCAAAGTCGTCAGCACCCCGCCCGCCACAATCGCCAAGGCCGAAACCCAATCGAATTGATACGAAGTCTGCATCACGAACCGCATCACCGCCCAGCCCGCCACCGCCCCGGCCAGCAAAGCCACCAGCCCCGCCGCCGCCCCCATCAGTGCCGCCCGCAAGGCAAAGCTGAACAATATCCGCCGTCGCGACGCCCCCAAAACCTTGAGCAGCGCCGCCTCATAGATCCGCCCGCGCTCGCCCGCCGCCGCCGCCCCGATCAGGACGACAAACCCGGTGACCAAAGTCGCCGCCGCCGCCCAAGCCGTCGCGGTCGCAATCGCCGACAACGCCTCGGCCACCCGGCCAATCGCCTCTTTCACCGCAATCGCCGTGATGTTGGGATATTTCTGCGACAGATCGCGCAAGATCGCCGCCTCGGCTTCCGGCGCGGCATAAACCGTCGAGATCGAGGTATGCGGCGCCCCCTTCACCGCCGCCGGATCAATCGCCATCACGAACCCCATCCCGGCATGGGAAAAATCCACCCGGCGGAACGAGGTGATCGTGGCTTCAATATCCCGCCCCAGAATGTTGATGGTCAACTGCGTCCCGAGCGGCAGCCCCATCTCGCGCGCCTCTTCCTCGGCAAAACTCACCTGCGCCGGGCCAGTATACCCCCTGGGCCACCACGCCCCCGCAGTCACCGTGGTGTTTTCGGGCGGCGCGTCGGAAAACGTGACACCGCGATCCCCCGTCACCACCCAGTGATCGCCCACCACCTCGCGCGCCGGGCGGCCGTTGATCCGGGTGATCACCCCGCGCAGCATCGGCGCGGTTTCCACCTTGCTGACGGCGGGGTCAGCGTTCAGCCGCGCCAGATAGCCCGGCAATTCATCATCCTGCAGGTCGATGAAAAAGAACGATGGCGCTTTGTCCGGCAAATCCCGCTCAATCGCCGCGCGCAGGTTGCTGTCAATCTGCCCCACCGTCGCCAGCACCGACAGCCCGAGGCCCAGCGCCAGAATGACCGGCACAGCCTCGGCCCGCGGCCCGCCAATCGCCGCCAGGGCCAGCCGCCACGCCACCCTTCCCCCCAGCCAGCGCCCGCGTGCCACCCGCCGCGCCGCCCATTGCAGCGCCAAAGCCGCCAGCGCCAGCACCGCCAGCGCCGCAATCACGCCGCCGGTTGTCCACAGCGCCAGCCCCACCGTGCCCGAAAACAGCACCGCCCCACCGACCAGCAGCCCGGCCAACCCCAGCATCGCCAGCAGATGCGGCCAGCGCGGCCAGACCCGCCCCTGCGCCCCGCGATACAAAGCCGCCGCCCGCTGCTGCACCGCTTGGCTCAGCGGCCACAGCGTGAACAGGAACGCCGTCACCACCCCGTAAAATGCGGCCTCCGCCAGCGGCATCGGATACAGCGCAAACGCCGCCGGAAACGGCAGCGCGGCCGCGATCAGCGGAGCCGCCAGCAACAGCACCCCCGCCCCCAGCACCAACCCCAACGCCACCCCCGCCAAAGCCAGCACCCCGATCTGCAACAGATAGCTGCGGAACACCAGGCCGCCCCCGGCTCCCAGAACCTTGAACGTCGCAATCGTCGCGGTCTTGCCATCCAGATAGGCCCGCACTGCCGAGGCCACGCCGACCCCGCCCACCGCCAGCGTCGCCAGCCCGACCAGAATCAGAAACGACCCGATCCTGCCCACAAACCGCTCCAGCCCCGGCGCGGCATTGCGGCTGTCGGTCCAGCGCATCCCGGCATCCCGAAACCGCGCCTCCGCAGCCGCTTGCAGTGCCGCCAGACCGGCACCCGGTGCCAGCACCAGCCGATAATCCGTCTCATAGATCGTGCCCGGGGCGATCAGCCCCGACTTCGCCAGACCCGCCGTCTTCACAATCACCCGCGGCCCCAGCGAAAACCCACCGGCTGCGCTATCGCTTTCGCGCAGCAAGACCGCGCCAAGTCTGAACTCCTGCAACCCCAGCTTGAACTTGTCGCCGACCTTCAGCGCCAGCCGGTCCACCAGAGTCTGCTCCATTACCGAACCCGGCACCCCGTCAACAACTGCCAGCGCATCCGTCAAACTCCCCCGATCCAGCACCGGGGCACCGATCAGCGGATAGGCATCATCCACCGCCTTGACCTGCGCCAAAGCGCGGTCCTCACCCACCACCACCATCGAACGGAAATCGACGATCCCTGACACCCGCACGGCGTTGGCCTGTATCCAAGCCCGCTCCGCCGCCGTCGCCGACCGGTAGGTGAAATTCATCTCGGCATCGCCCCCAAGCAACACCGCCCCCTGCCCGCGCAACCCCGCCTCAATGGCTGACCGCAGCATCCCGACCCCGGCAATCGCCGCCACCCCAAGCGCCAGACACAGCAAAAATATCCGAAACTGCCCTAACCCCCCGCGCAACTCCCGCCGCGCCAAACGAGCCGCCAGAACCATCGCGCTCATACCAGGACCCAATTCATTTGCTCACAAATATCCCACGGGGGTCCGGGGGGGTGAAACCCCCGGGCGCTCTCAATCCGCGTGCGCCATAAGTGCTGACGGCGCAGCTGCCACGGCACTCGGCTTTCGCAGCACGAACGCCAGCGGAATGGCGAGCAGCGTCACCACCATCATCAGCTTGAAGTCGTCCAGATAGGACACCATCGCCGCCTGCTGGTTGACAAGCCCGTCCAGTTGCGACAGGGCCGCCAGATTGCCCCCGGCCGCCGCCGGCGACGCCGCCCACAGACCCGGGTTGAACGGGTTGATGAAGGCCCCCA
>JAYUGA010000010.1:0-7442 GCA_043738565.1 Rhodobacterales bacterium | reverse complement strand
GGCAGTCGGGGCAAGCTGCGGGTCGGCTGGCGGGGCGCGGGTCAGGGTGCGGCAACCCGCCGACCACGCTGCCCGATGTTACTTGCCGTCTTTGTCGACCGGCCAGCTGGGTTTGCCCTTGATGTCGCTGGCCTTGATGCCCGCTGTCTTGATCTCGGCGGCAACCCATTTGGCCACTTCGGCATGGCTCTTGAACTTTTTGCTGCTGACAAACATGCCCTTGTCGGTCTTGAAACTCGCATAGCCTTCAGCCACGGCATCACCTCTGGTTTGGGTAAAACTCATTGGAGAACACCCACGCGGTGTTCGGGAGAATGGTCAGATTAGCGCCACGCCGGATTCGTGCAAGGGTCACGTCGGCCCGCTGGCAGCTTTCTTTGACCATCCGCCAAGCATCAGTGTGCCCTAGAGGGTGATGAGGAAAAGTGGAATCCGGTTTTCCTCTTCAATCACGCGACCACCAGGAATCCAGAGCATGATGATGTTTCTATCAAACATCATCATGCTCTAGCTCTGGACTCCCAGGCAAGGCTGCCCAGGAACCGACCCTGACGGCCGACCGCCACCGCCAACATGTCCCGATCCGCGCCGATCATCCGCCGCCCCCTTGCGAAACCTCGACAAATCACCTCACATCGGCGCTGTGAAAGGCCCGCCCATGACCCTCGTCTATTCCCATCCCGCCGCCTCCCGGCACCGCACGCCGCCCGGCCATGCCGAACGCATCGAGCGTCTTGCCGCCGTCGAAAAGGGTCTATCCGGCCTTGCAGTGACGCGGCGCAGCTCCCCCCTAGCACAGGAATCCGACCTCCTGCTCTGCCACCCCGCCCGCTATCTCGCCCGCATCAAGGCCGCCGAACCGACCGAAGGCACCGCCCAACTCGACCCCGACACCTTCCTGTCGCAAGGCTCCTTCGAGGCTGCCTCCCGCGCCGTCGGTGGCGCCTGCGCCGCCGTCGATGCCGTCCTGTCAGGTAAGGCCAAGAACGCCTTCGTCATCGCCCGCCCCCCCGGCCACCATGCCGAAACCGAAACCCCGATGGGATTCTGCCTGTTCGGCACCGTCGCCATCGCTGCCAGACACGCCCTCCTGCACGTCGCCAAAGTTGCCGTCGTCGATTTTGACGTCCACCACGGCAATGGCACCCAGGACCTTCTCTGGGCCGAACCCCGCGCCCTGTTCGCCACCTCCCAGCAAATGCCGCTCTGGCCCGGCACCGGCGCCCGCTCCGAACGCGGGGCGCATGGCCAGATCATCAACCTGCCCCTGCCCCCCGGCTCCGACGGCAGCCACATGCGCGCCGCCTATGCTGCCGAAATCTTCCCCGCCCTCGCCGCCTGGAACCCTGCCCTCATCCTGATTTCCGCCGGTTTTGACGCCCATCAGGACGACCCGCTTGCGGGCCTGAACTGGTTCGAGGCCGACTACGCCTGGCTCACAAACCGCCTTTGCGACTTCGCCCACGGCCGGGTGGTATCCTGTCTGGAGGGCGGCTATGATCTGGCGGCGCTGACGGCCTCGGTCGCGGCCCATGTGGGTGTTTTGCAGGAGCGTTCCAATGGCTGACAAACCCGTCGCCGAGATGACATTCGAAGAGGCGATGCAGGCACTGGAGGCCGTCGTCAGCCAGTTGGAAAAAGGCGACGTGGCCCTGGAGCAATCCATCGCCCTCTACGAACGCGGAGCCGCGCTGAAGGCCCATTGCGCCGCCAAGCTGAAAGACGCCGAAGAAAAAGTCGAACTGATCCGCGCCGCCGAAGGCCGCGCCGTGGGCACTACCCCGGTGGAGGGGATTTGAGCTTCCCTGACCTCTTGGCCGCCGACGCCCGCCTGATCCAATCCCGCCTCGATCAAGCCCTCGCAAACCATCCCGACCAACCGGTCATCCACGCCATGCGCTACGCCCTTAAGGGTGGCAAACGCCTGCGCGGGTTTCTGGTCCTCGAATCCGCCCGTCTGTTCGGCATCCCCGCCGCCCAATCCATCCCCGCCGCCGCCGCCGTCGAAGCCCTGCACGCCTATTCCCTGATCCACGATGACCTGCCCGCGATGGACAACGACGACCTGCGCCGCGGCCTGCCCACCGTTCACCGCAAATGGGACGAGGCCACCGCCATCCTCGCCGGGGATGCGTTGCAAACCCTCGCCTTCGAACTTCTCACCGACCCCGCCCTCGGCCCCGCCGACATTCGCATCGCCCTCATCCAGAACCTCGCCAAAGCCTCTGGTGCCGAAGGCATGGTCCTCGGTCAGGCCCTCGACATGGCGGCTGAGTCCGCCCCCGGGCTGACCCTGCAGGACATCACAACCCTGCAAGCTGGCAAAACCGGCGCCCTCATCCGCTTCGCCGCCGAAGCCGGAGCGATCCTCGCCCAAAAAGACCCTGCCCCCCTGCGCCACTACGCCACCGCCCTCGGCCTCGCCTTCCAGATCGCCGACGACATCCTCGATGTCACCGGCGACCCCGCCAAAACCGGCAAACGCCTCAACAAGGACGCCTCTGCCGGCAAAGCCACCTTCGTCTCCCTCCTCGGGCTTGAACCGGCGCGAGCCCGCGCCAAGTCCCTCATCCAAGAAGCCGAAGACGCCCTTTCCCCCTATGCCAACCCCCGCAACCTGATCGCCGCCGCCCGCTTCGTCATCACCCGCGAAAGCTAAATGCGTACAGTCCGATTAAAATTATCGTTCATTTGCTCCCAAATATCCCACGGGGGTCCGGGGGTGTGAAACCCCCGGCGCCGGCCAAAGGTGCTCCGCTTCCAACCAGGCTCATGATGGACTAGACAGAAACGATGGAAAACCGCCCCCAGACCCCGATGCTCGACCGCGTCCACGCACCCGCCGACCTGAAGTCCATGTCCGACCGCGACCTGCACCAACTGGCCGTTGAGCTCCGCGCCGAAACCATCTCCGCCGTCTCGGTCACCGGCGGCCACCTTGGCGCGGGCCTGGGCGTTGTCGAACTCACCGTTGCCCTCCACGCCGTATTCGACACCCCGCGCGACAAGCTGATCTGGGATGTCGGCCACCAGTGCTACCCGCATAAAATTCTCACCGGTCGCCGCGACCGCATCCGCACCCTGCGCGGAGAAGGCGGCCTGTCGGGCTTCACCAAACGCGCCGAATCGCCCTACGACCCGTTCGGTGCCGCCCATTCCTCGACCTCCATCTCCGCCGCCCTCGGCTTCGCCACCGCCGCCGCCCTCGGCGGCGACCCCGGCGACGCCATCGCGGTGATCGGCGACGGTGCGATGAGTGCAGGCATGGCATTCGAGGCGATGAACAACGCCGGTGCCATGAGGCGCCGCCTGTTCGTCATCCTCAACGACAACGAAATGTCGATCGCCCCGCCGGTCGGCGCGCTCTCCGCCTACCTCAGCCGCATCTACGCCGGCAACCCGTTCCAGGAACTGAAATCTGCCGCCAAGGGCATGGTCAGCCTGCTGCCCGAACCGTTTCAGGAAGGGGCGCGCCGGGCCAAGGAGATGCTCAAAGGCATGACCATCGGCGGCACGCTCTTTGAAGAACTCGGCTTCTCCTACATAGGCCCGATCGACGGCCACGACCTTGATCAACTGCTCCCGGTGCTCAGAACCGCCCGCCACCGCGCCACCGGCCCGATGCTGATCCATGTCATCACCAAAAAGGGCAAAGGCTATGCCCCCGCCGAAAACGCCCGCGACAAGGGCCACGCAACGGGTAAATTCGACGTGCTGACCGGCGTCCAGGCCAAAGCCGCCTCCAATGCCCCGAGCTACACCAAGGTCTTCGCCCAGGCGCTGATCAAAGAAGCCGAACAAGACGACAAGATTGTCGCCGTCACCGCCGCCATGCCCGATGGCACCGGCCTTGACCTGTTCGCCGCCCGCTTCCCGCGCCGCTGCTTCGACGTCGGCATCGCCGAACAACACGCGGTCACCTTCTGCGCGGGCCTCGCCGCAGGCGGCATGAAGCCGTTCTGCACCATCTATTCCACCTTCCTGCAACGTGGCTACGATCAGGTCGTGCATGACGTGGCGATACAGAAACTCCCCGTCCGTTTCGCCATCGACCGCGCCGGGCTGGTCGGCCAGGACGGCGCCACCCATGCCGGGGCTTTTGATGTCGCCTACCTCGCCAACCTCCCCGGCTTCGTGGTCATGGCCGCCGCCGATGAGGCCGAACTCGTGCACATGGTCGCCACCGCCGCCGCCCACGACACCGGTCCCATCGCCTTCCGCTACCCCCGTGGCGAAGGCATAGGCTGCGAACTCCCCACCCGTGGGATCCCCTTGGAGATCGGCAAAGGCCGCCTCATAGCCCACGGCAGCCGCGTCGCCCTCCTGTCCTTCGGCACCCACCTCGCCGAAGTCCTCAAAGCCGCCGAGGCGCTCGCCCAGCGCGGCCTGACCCCCACCATCGCCGACGCCCGCTTTGCCAAACCGCTTGACTGCGACCTGATCCTTACGCTGGCCCGCAGCCACGAAGCCCTGATCACCATCGAAGAGGGCGCCATCGGCGGCTTCGCTTCCCACGTCGCCCACCTCCTCGCCGAGGCAGGCATCTTCGACACCGGGTTAAAATTCCGCAGCATGGTCCTCCCTGACCTCTTCATCGACCAGGCCAGCCCCGAGGCGATGTACCGCGCCGCCGGCCTGGACGCCGCCCAGATCGAGGCCAAGGTGCTGGAGACTTTGGGGGTGGCGGTGGTGGGGAAAAGGGCCTGATGTCGCCTTTCGGTTGACTTTTCCTCAGTCGCAGGCATCGCTCGAACCAACCCGGGGTATCAATGCCAATTCCAGATTTTCAAACCGCCATGCTCCCCGTCCTCCGCGCCTTCAAAGACGGCGCGAAAAATGTGGCCGACACCCTACCCACTTTACGGAATGAGTTCGCTGTCACTGAGGACGAAGCCCAAGAACTCCTGCCAAGCGGGCGGATAACCACCCTGCAAAGCCGCGCACATTGGGCGCGCACTTACCTGTCAAAAGCCGGGTTGCTGACGTCACCCAGCCGAAATCTGCATGTGATCACTGACGCAGGCCTAAAACTCCTCCAGAGCGGCGTCACCCGTATCGACATGAAATCGCTAGAGCAGTATCCAACCTATGTTGCGTGGCGCGACAAGGAACAAGCGGGACGGGCCCAGACCGACACTGTCACAATAAGACGCATCCCGGACCCATCGCCCGAAACACCCGAGGAGCGGGTTGAGCGCGATTTTAACACTATCGATTCCGCGCTTGCGGAAGACCTTGTCGCCGCCGTCCTCGCAATGGCTCCGCAAAACTTCGAACAACTCATTGTCGATCTCCTCCTCGCGATGGGCTACGGTGGCGGCGACCGCTCGATGGGCGAACGCATCGGCAAATCCGGCGATGGCGGCATCGACGGCATCATCAATGAAGACGCACTCGGCCTCGACGCCGTCTATATTCAGGCCAAACGCTACGCCCCCGACAACAAGGTCAGCCGCCCCGCCCTGCAAGCCTTCGTCGGCTCCCTGACCGGCGAAGGCGCCAACAAAGGCGTCTTCGTCACCACGTCTGACTTCTCCCGCGAGGCCAAAGACTACCTCTCCCGCGTCCAGCACCGCATCGTCCTGATCAACGGCAACCGCCTCGCCCGCCTGATGATCCAGCACGAGGTCGGCGTCCGCGCCCGCAAAACCTACGTCCTGCGCTCGGTCGACGAAGACTATTTCACCGACTTCTGACCCCTTTCACCTTGGCCCAAATACTCTCGGGGGGGTCCGGGGGGCAGACGGTCCCCCGGCCTCGCCACGAACACCACCCCACAGATTGTAACAATGTCCCCGCCCACGCGCCGCCTTCCTCAAATCCTGTAACCTCTCCGTGATCACACGCACATGGCACCCCATGTGATCGCCGAACTCGGCTAGTTATCCCCAGCGCCACCACAAAGGGGCGCTTCACTCAGGGATCAGACCATGAAACTCATTCTCGCTGCCGCTGCTTTCGCGATGCTGGCGGCTCCGTCCTTCGCTGACACCGCGAAAATGGACCCGGCCACCATGATGTGCAAAGACCTGATGGCAATGGATATGAAAGGCATGATGGATACCGGCATGGCGCTAAAGACCGCGATGAAGGACGACGCCAAGATGTCCGCCATGTCCGACGAAGCCATGACCAAGGCCGCCGAGGATGCCTGCAAGGCCCATCCCGACGCCACCGTCATGGACGCCATGAAGATGTAATTCCAAAGGGACGGGTCTAACCCGCCCGTCCCTCTGCCGCCAATATCCCGGCCAGCCCCTCGCGGTAGGTCGGATACTGCAACCGCACCCCCAATGCCTTGATCCGCCCATTCCGCACCCGCTTGTTCTCGGCATAGAACGACCGCGCCAGCGGCGTCATCTCGGCATCCGCGTAATCCACCATCGGCGGCTCCGGCAGGCCCAGCAACGCCGCCGCCAGTGACAGAACAGCCTCGGGCGAGGCCGGATCGTCGTCACACACGTTATACACCGAACCCGGCGCAGGCCGCGCCATCGACGCCGCCAGCACCCCGGCAATATCCTCGACATGGACGCGAGAAAACACTTGCCCCGGCTTGAAGATCCGCCGCGCCGTGCCATCCCGCACCTTCTCGAACGGCCCGCGCCCCGGTCCATAAATCCCCGCCAGCCGGAAAATGTGCAGCGGCAAGCCCAAAGCCGCCCATGCCAGCTCCGCCCGCACCCGCGCCGCCCCCCGCGCCGTGGTCGGCACCAGCGGCGTCTCCTCATCCACCCAATCGCCGCCATGATGGCCATAAACCGCCGTGGTCGACAAATACCCGACCCATTCCAACCCCGCCCGCGCAATCTGCGGCCCCAACTCCCGCAGCACCGGATCGCCCGCGCCATCCGGTGCCACCGAACTCAGCACATGCGTCGCCTGCCCCAGCGCGTCAGAAATATCCCCCGGCCAGAGCAGCGCCTCCACCCCCATCGCCCGCAGCCGCTTCGCCTTGTCCTCCGACCGCGTGGTGCCGATCACCCGCCAGCCCTGCGGGATCAACCGCCGCGACAGCGCCTGGGCGGAGTAGCCGTGGCCGATGGACAAGAGCGTGTTCATGCCCCCTTATTCCCGCAGCCAAACCCGACCGCAAGCCACTTGATTTCGCGGGTGCGACGTGGCCCTATTCCACCATGCCCGACCTGACCCAAGCCTTGGCCCAGACTGACCCGGCTGCCACGTTGCAGATTTATCGCGACTGGGCCGCGACCTATGATGGCGGTTTTGCCAGGGACATGGCGTACAATCTGCCCGCCCATGTCGCGGCGGCCTTCATCGCGGCACAGGGACAGGGACCGGTGCTGGATGTCGGTGCGGGCACCGGGCTTCTGGCCGTTTCCTTGCGCGACATGGGCTTTCAGGGCCAGATCGACGCTTTGGACTTTTCCGCCGAAATGCTGGACGTCGCCGCCCGGAAGCGGCTTTATACCGGACTGTTC
>JAYUGA010000009.1:0-7445 GCA_043738565.1 Rhodobacterales bacterium | reverse complement strand
TGATGACATAACGATCTATCGGCATCCAAACCTCCCCTTTGAGAAGCTTGAATCAAAAACCGCAACATATGGGAATCCTAAATCTCAACAGGCCCTAGTCCGGATGAAAGAGAAACGCCTGAACGGGGACCAGACCCGCCAGGTGCCTCAAGCTCTGGAACATCGTTTGGACAACAAAGGATGGTTCCAATGCTGACATGATCAAAGTCGCCTATATCAAGGCGCAATGGCACGCCGACATCGTCGACAACTCGCTTGTGGGGTTTCAGGACGCGATGAACGCCGCGCCGCACCACCTCGACACCTTCAACGTCCCCGGTGCCTTCGAAATGCCGCTCCTCGCCCAGACCCTGGCCGAGACCGGCAGCTATGACGCCGTGGTCTGCGCCGCCTTCGTGGTAGATGCCGGCATCTACCGCCACGATTTCGTGGCCGCCGCAGTCGTCAACGGCCTGATGCAGGCGCAACTGAAAACCGGCGTGCCGATGTTCTCGGTTTCCCTCACCCCGCATCACTACCAGCCGACCGACCTGCACACCGCCTTTTTCCGCGAGCATTTCGTGAAAAAGGGGGCCGAGGCCGCCCATGCCGTCCAGCAGATCATGGCCCTGAAAGCCAGCCGCCTGCGCCCGGCAGCCATCGCAGCCCGCTGACTGAAACGGCGGCGCGACGAAACACCATCGCGCCGCCCGCCTCATTCATTTGCTCCTAAATATCCCGGGGGCCCGGGGGCTGGCCCCCGGCGCTGGCCACAAGCCTAACGCTTGACCAGCCCCGCCCCCGCCTTGTCGCCGAGTCGCGCGAAGGCGAAGGTCGAGCTTGCCGCCATCGCCGCGATCACGCCGAACACCCAGGGAAAGTTCCCGACATCCACCGCCGTCACCCCGCGCAGCCAGCCGACGGCTTCCAGCCCCATCGCCGCAATCGTGATGCCGACCGACCCCGACAATTGCTGCGCCACCGCGCTGAAACTGGTCGCCGAACTCAGCCGCTCGGCGTTCACATCGGCATAGCCAATCGCATTGACTGCGGCAAACTGTAAAGACCGCGACAGCCCGCCCGCAAACAGCACCAGCATCATCACCGCTGCCGGGGTGGCCTGGGTGAAAAACGCCGGTCCCAGAATGAACAAAGCCGCGATCACCACATTGCCGGTCAGCACGCCGCGAAACCCGAACCGCCGCAACACCGGCTGTGCGACGAACTTCATCACCAGCGCCCCGGCACCGGACACGAAGGTCAGCATCCCCGACTGGAACGGCGTCATGCCGAACCCGTATTGCAGCATCAGCGGCAGCAAAAACGGCAGCGCCCCGACCGACACCCGGAACAGGGTTCCCGCCACCATCGAAATCCGGAACGTCGGCAAGGCCAGCAGCCGCAGGTCGATCATCGGCTCCGCCACCCGGAA
This sequence comes from Rhodobacterales bacterium, assembly GCA_043738565.1. GTDB lineage: Bacteria > Pseudomonadota > Alphaproteobacteria > Rhodobacterales > Rhodobacteraceae > Stagnihabitans. Next base: position 6,034 of record JAYUGA010000009.1, on the reverse strand, counting down.
CGCGTGCCGGACATAGGCCGCGATCAGTGCCAGCCCGCCCAGCACCAGCCCGCCAATCACCACCGGCGTCGCCAGGTTCAGCCCCGCCAGCGTCACCCCGGTCAGAAACGCCGCCAGCCCCGGCCCCGCCATCAGGAATCCGACCGAGTCAAACCCCCGCACAGCCTTTTCCCGGATGTCCGGAATGAACAGGCTGACCAGCACCACCCCCAGAACCGCCAGCGGAATGTTGATCCAGAAAATCCAGCGCCAGTCCCAGTAGGTCGTGATATAGCCCCCGAGCGGCGGCCCCAGCACCGGCCCGACCAGCACCGGCACCGTCAGCCAAGCCAGCGCGCCGACCAGCCCGTCGCGCGGCACCGCCCGCAGCACGATCAGCCGCCCGACCGGCACCATCATCGAGCCGCCGATACCCTGCAAGGTCCGCGCGCCGACCAGTTCCAGCAGGCTGTTCGACATGCCGCTGGCAATCGAGCCTGCGGCAAACACCATGATCGCCCAGCGGAACACCAGCCTTGCGCCAAACCGGTCCGCCGCCCAGCCCGAGGCCGGAATGAACATGGCGAGGGCCAGCAGATAGGTCGTCAGCACCAGCTTCAGGTGGATCGGGTCCGACCCGAGGTCGGTGGCAATCGCGGGCAGCGAGGTCGACAGCACCGCGCCATCGATATTCTCCATCAACAACGCCACCGCCACGATCAGCGGCACGATGCGCGAGGAATGGCCTTCAACGACGGGCGGGGAAATCGAAGTCATCGCCGGACATTTCTCCAGCCACAAGGCAGGCACAACCCCACCGGTATCGCCAGACTTCATATTGCAGAGACTGCCACCCCGGCCAGGTTCAGCCCGGGCATCACCGCGCCGCCGCGTGGTTTTGACACCCCGACTGGCCCCGCCGATCTTGCCGCAATGGAACCTGCACGGCGCCACCGGCGTTACAGTTCCACGATGCGGCCCTCGCGCAGGGTGCCCAGAAAAGGATCTCCCCGATGACCGACCATGACCTGCACCAAAGACTGACAGCGCTTGAGGCCCGCCTTGCCCAAGCCGAAGCCCGCCTCAAATCGCGACCCGAAGCCGACCCCACGCACGCCACCACCGCCCAGGACCTGCGCCGCCGCTACACCACCCTGTCCCGACAGGTCGCGGCCCAAGAAATCACCGCCGAGGCGCAAGGCCACCACGTCACCGACCTCGAACATGGTCTGCGCATGTGGCTGGACCGGCTGGACGGCACCGCCACCTGATCCGCTGCCAAAGGTAGGGTGTGTGTGATTTCACGCACCCTGGCGACCCACCCCCAGGCGACCTGCTGCCTTCAGTGCCGCGACGCGCCCCACCACCCGCGCCCCGTCGCCTGCGCGACCTCCGCAAGGGCATAGCAAATCCGGTCGTTCAGCCAATATCGAACGCCAGTATCATCCCGCCCTGCGCCATTCAGCGCAGCCTGTGGAATACCCGCCGGACTTTCATTCACCTCCTTGCAAATAACCCGGCGGCGTCCATCAGCATATCCGCTAAAGCGCCCGCATCCGGTTGCCCCGCGCCCCATGCTCCACCTCGGCCAGCCCCAGCAGCTCCAGCACCGGCGGCACATAATTGCCAAACCGCCCACGATAACCTTTCCGCAAGCCGTAATAACCGGCCACCGGATTGCCCGCATCCCGCGCCCAGGCTTCGACCGAGCCTTCCGCCACCGGCTTGCCCTCATCGGCATTGCCCAAAACCACCCAGCCACCCCGCGTCGTCAGCATCGCCACCAGATCGTCAATGCAGCGCAACTGATACGCCAGCCGGGTTGACCCCACCTGCACCACCAGCGCCGCCTTGGCCTCATCGCGCCACGCCTGAAATTCGCTGCCCAGCGAGGGCGTCTTCAGCACCCACGGGTCGCCTTCGGTGCCGCTGCCATAAGTGATCATGTCCCATCCTCCGCCAATCGCTGCAATCCATCGGCAAACTGTTCGAAGCCCGGCTGCATGTCGGGCATGCTGCGCCAGATCAGCGGCAACATCAGCCCCTGATAGACTTCCGCCATGTGAAATTCGCAGCCATCCGCCTTGGCCGCCAAAGTGAACGTCCGCCGCCCGTTGAAAATCAGCGGCACACCACTCGCCCAAACCATCCGCGCCGGAGCCTCGCAAACCTCGACTGTCAACCCAAACACCCGCCCCGGTGCTGTCGCACTTTCCAGCTTGATCTTCTGGCCCGCCGCAATCCGCCCGTCGAGCCGGGTCACCCCCAACCCGCCCGCGACGATCCGCGCCGGATTGGTCAGTATCGCCCAAACCGCCGCTGGCCCCGCCGCGATCTGCCGCCGCACTTCGATGATTTTCATCCCGCCCTCACGTTGCATCCGAATCGGGGTATAGGGGATCTTAGAGGACATCTCTTGACAGGTATCAAAACCGATGCGCGCCGCTCGTTTGCTGCAAATCCTGCTGATCCTGCAAAACCGCAGTCGCCTGACCGCAGTGGCCCTCGCGGTGGAACTGGAGGTTTCGCCGCGCACCATCCTGCGCGACGTCGATGCAATGACCGAGGCTGGTCTGCCGATCCTCACCCATCGCGGCCCGCAAGGCGGCATCGAACTGGGCTTCAACTACCGCACGCGCCTGACCGGCCTTGCGGCGGACGAAGCCGAGGCCCTTGCCGTCTGGCTTGGTGCCCCGCCGCCCGAGATTGCCGCCCTTGGCCTGTCGGATGCCGCCACCCGTGCCAGGGCGAAATTGGTGGAAAGTTTCCCCGACCGCAGTAGCGCCCTGATCGCCACCACCTTCGCCCGCTTTCCGCGCGATCCGCAGCCGTCTGACCACGACCCCCGCATCGCCGCCATCGCGCAAGCCATCCGCGATGGCCTGACCCTGCGCCTTGCGGTCCGCAGTCTGCATCCGATTACCCTCAAACCGACCATTCTGACGCATGGGGTTGCGGGCTGGACCGTCTTGGGCCCGCCCCTCACCGCTGCGATCCCGCAGTCCGAATGGGGCGATATCAACCTCTCCCGCGCGACGCCGCCTTGACAGCGCCGCCCCACGCCCGCAATAGCCCCCAATCCCACCCGGAGACCACCATGCCCGATGACCGCCTGATCGTCGCCCTTGATGTCCCGAACATCGTGCAGGGCCTCGACCTGACCCGCCGCTTGGGCGATGCGGTCAGCTTCTACAAGATCGGCCTCGGCATGCTGACCGGCGGCGGACTGGCGCTGGCAAACGAACTCAAGCAGGAACACGGCAAGCGCATCTTTCTGGACCTGAAACTCTACGACATCGGTGCCACCATCGAGGCGGCGGTCAAGGGCCTGGCGCAATACGACCTCGATTTCCTGACCGTCCACGGCGACCCGCAGGTCGTCCGCGCCGCCGCCCAGGGCAAGGGCGACACCCTGAAAATCCTCGCCGTCACCGTGCTGACTTCGCTGGACCGTGCCGATCTGGATGCCAACCTGATCAAACCCGGCGACATCCACGCCATAACGCTTGAACGCGCCGCCCGCGCATTGGAGGCCGGTGCCGATGGCGTCATTGCCAGCCCGCAAGAGGCCGCGCTGATCCGTGCCCTGCCGCAGGCGCGGGGCAAGCTGATCGTCACCCCCGGCGTCCGACCCATCGGAGCCGAAGCCGGTGATCAGAAACGCACCGCCACGCCTTGTCAGGCTATCGCCGACGGCGCCGACCATGTGGTGATCGGCCGCCCGATCTGGCAAGCCGCCGATCCCCGGGCCGCCGTTCTGGCGGTGCTTGCCGACCTGAACCAAGCCAGCCACTACCCCAACCGGCGGTAGACCGCTACAGCCACCCCAATTCGCCCAAGGCAGCCCGCACCCGCCGCTGCATCTCGGGGATCGCCCGCGGTTCGGCCAGAAATTCGGCCAGCGGCATCATCCGCCAGGATTGCCCCTCGTCGCCAAACCGGATCGCTGCCACCCCCGCCGCCGTGATCCGCCCCGCAAAGAACACCGAAGCCCGCGCCGCATCCATCATCGACGGCCAGGCCCGCCGCCACAACAGCCGCTCTGGCCCGAACCGCAGCCCGAACTCCTCCTCGAACTCGCGCAGCACGCAGGCCTCTGGCGTCTCTTCGCCCTCGCGTCCGCCGCCTGGCAAATCCCACATCCCAGCCCACGGCAATCCCGGCCTGTCGTCGCGCAGATAGGTCAGCAGGTCCGGCCCGTCCACCAGAACCAGCTTGCAGCCGACAAAATCCATCAGGCGAAATTTCGCGCCATCACCGCCACAAGGTCGGGCCGCGCCGCCGCCGCCGCGATCCGCGCCAGAACCGGCGTCTCGCGCTCGAACGAGGCATGCCCGGGCCGCCAATGCACCATCACCGCAAGATAAATGTCCAGGGCCGAGAACCGCTCCCCCCGGAACCACGGTCCGCCCCGCCGTTCCGCCTCATCCGCCACGATCTTCCACAGCCGCGTCGCATGCTCCGTCACCTGCGCCCCGTAGGCATCGCCCTCCGCCTCCGGCACAAAGCGCGAGGGCACATCGGCAAAGGTGAAACACGGATAGATATTGGCCACGATGAACACCAGCCACCGCAAAAACCCCGCCCGAGCCGACCGCGAGCGGCGTGTGCAATGGCTGCGCCCCTGCGGCGGTGCACTTTGCGGTCAGGTCTGTGCCGAACGACCGGCAGGCGGGATTGGAATCTGATCTTGCCGCTTTCCGCCCTCAATGAAAATCCCGGCTCGGAAAGAGCGCTTTGGCCTGATCGCGCGGATGCAGGGCGCGCCGCCCGCCGCCCGGCGTGGTCTGGGTCTCGTCGGCGCGGTCGGATGGGCCGATCCCCCCCGGCAGCGGCTTGCCCAAACTCGGCAGCAGCGCCGAAATATCCTCGATCCCTTCGGCGATGATGTGGATTACCATGCCATCCCGCTCGACCCGCCCGGTGACGCGCAGCAGGCGGCCGGCGATGACCGCGCTGCGGAACCGGTCATAGGTCTTGGACCAGACCACGACGTTCGAGGTGCCGGTTTCGTCCTCCAGCGTCAGGAAGATCACCCCGGACGCGGTGCCGGGGCGCTGGCGGGTGATGACAAGACCCGCAACGGTCACTGTGCGCGGGGCATTGGTCAGTTGGTTGTGCGCTGTGATCCCCGGCAGACGCGGGCGCAACAGTTCCATCGGATGGGCGCGCAAGGACAGTCGCAGGGCGAGGTAATCTTCGACCACTTCTTCGCCGAGGGACATTTGCGGCAAGAGGGTTTCGGGCTCGACGATCCCTTCACCATCCAATCCGCCGTCGAACAGTGGCAGCGGCCTGGGCGCACGGATGGCACCAACCTGCCAGAGCGCATCGCGGCGCGACAGCGACAGGCCCGCGAAGGCGTCGGCCTCGGCCAGCCGCTCCAGCGCATCGGGGCGCAAGCCTGCCCGTCGCCAAAGGCTTTCGACATCGGAATATCCGTTGGCACGAGCGGCCACCATCCAGTCTGCGTCGTCCTGCCGCAGACCTTTGATCTGGCGGAGGCCAAGGCGCAGGGCCAGGGATCCATCGGCACGGCGTTCCAGCGTGTTGTCCCATTGACTGTGGTTGACCGAAACGGGGCGCACCTCGACGCCATGATCGCGGGCGTCACGGACCAGTTGCGCCGGGGCGTAAAATCCCATCGGCTGACTGTTGAGCAAAGCGGCGGTGAAGGCCGCTGGCTCATGCCGTTTGAGCCAGGCTGAGACATAGGTCAGCAGGGCAAAACTGGCCGCATGCGACTCCGGGAAACCGTACTCGCCGAAGCCCTCGATCTGATGAAAAATGCGCTCGGCGAAATCCTCGCGATAGCCCCGTTCGCGCATGCCGTCGAACAGGCGCTGGCGGAAGTGCTGCAAACCGCCGTTGCGTTTCCAACTCGCCATCGAACGCCGCAACTGATCGGCTTCGCCGGGGGAAAACCCGGCCGCGACCATCGCCAGCTTGATCACCTGCTCCTGGAACAAGGGCACGCCCAGCGTGCGCGCGAGCACGCCGCGCACGGCCGCGCTCGGATACTCGACCGGCTCCTCGCCATTGCGCCGGCGTAGAT
>JAYUGA010000008.1:0-2649 GCA_043738565.1 Rhodobacterales bacterium | reverse complement strand
CCGTCAAGCTTATTGGACGGGCGACCGAAGTCAGCGGGCAGCTTTCGGCGGGGGTTGCCTTCCTTCTGAAGAAGAACGGCGTCGATGTGATCTGGGGTGCCGCACGGCTGACCTCATCAGGTCAGGTGACGGTGACCGCGTCTGACGTTGCCGCGCCGCGCGGCGCGCTGGGGCCGGGGGTTTACGCTGCGCAACACGTGATCGTAGCAACCGGGGCCAGCCCGCGCCGTCTGGCCGGGCTGGAACCCGATGGGCATCTGGTCTGGACCTATATGCAGGCGCTTCGGCCTGCCTCCGTTCCGGCAAGCCTTATCGTTGTGGGTTCGGGGGCGATGGGGATCGAATTCGCCTCGATCTACGCCGCAATGGGCTCCAAGGTCACGCTGATCGAGATTGCCGCACGCGTTCTGCCCCAGGAAGACGCCGAGATTTCCAGCCTGATGGCCAAGGCTCTGCAAAAGCGCGGTATTGTCCTGCATACAGGTGTCACAATCGGTCAGCTTGACCGCGGGGAAAACAACGTGACCGCCCTGCTTTCGGATGGCACAACATCAAGCGCTGAAAGGTTGCTCAGTGCTGTGGGCGTGGTTGCAAATGTAGTCGGACTTGGCCTTGAGGCACTTGGCGTTGCGCTCAAGAACGGCGCGGTGCAAACCGACGCGGCGGGGCGCAGCAGCGTGCCCGGGATTTATGCCATCGGCGATGTCGCAGGGCCCCCTATGTTGGCCCACAAAGCGGAACACGAGGGCATCGCTTGCGTCGAAGCGATTGCCGGGCAGACGCGACACGGCACCTCACCCATGCCCTCCTGCATCTACGCCAGCCCGCAAATAGCCTCGGTCGGGATGACTGAGGCAAAGGCTGCGGAAAGCGGTCAGTCTGTAAGGGTCGGTCGCTTCTCGCTGCGCGGCAATGGCAAAGCACTGGTGCTGGGTGAGCCGGACGGCTTGGTGAAATGCGTATTCGATGCAGCGACGGATCGATTGATCGGGGCACAGATCATCGGAGCCGAGGCAAGCGAACTGATCCACGGCATGACCATCGCGGTCTCGCTGGGGGCAACGTCGCAGCAGCTTGCCAACGTCATCTTCCCGCATCCCACCGTGTCAGAGGCCCTGCACGAGGCGGTGCTGGCCGCACGAGACAGAGCGATCCATGCCTGATAAACCGCGCGGAACCATCATCTTCGATCTGGACGGGACACTTGTTGACAGCGCCCCCGATCTGGCTGACGCGCTGGATTGGCTTCTGGCAGAAATGGGCTACGAGCCCTTGGGTCTGAACAAAGTGCGCCAATTGATTGGTCATGGCATGGCCGAACTGGTGCGCAAAGGCCTGGAGGCGCGCGGTGCGCAATTGGAGGCGCAAGTGCTGGCCCGGGCCGTAGAACGGTTCCTTGAATATTACACGGCCAATCTGTCGCGTAAAAGCAAAGCCTATCCCGGCACTGCAGAAGTTTTGAACGCGCTGCAGAAGGCAGGCTGGCGGCTGGTCGTCTGCACGAACAAGCTGGAAGCAAATGCTCGGCTCCTGTTGCGGGACCTGGGGCTGCTGACTGCATTCGAACTTGTGGCTGGCCCTGACACATTCGGCGCGGCCAAGCCCGATCCGGCACACCTGCTTGGCTGCCTTCCCCTTGGCAATCCCGCGTCGCGCCCGGCCATCATGATCGGCGATTCAGAGGTGGACGTCGCCGCAGCCAAGGCTGCAGGCCTGCCAGTAATTGCGGTAACGTGGGGCTATTGCCAAAAAGACCTTTGCGAGTTGGCTCCCGACGTCGTGGCTCACAACATGCAGGAGGTTCCTGCCCTGATTAACCGCTTGATCCGGCAAAACGACGCAGTTGATTGAAAGTACGTCGAATGCTGCAGCGGAACTACTGGTTTCCTTTCGGGCAAGGACGCTGCGTCATCAGTGCAGAAGTGCTCAGTCTCCATTTACGTCAAACGAAGCGGTTAGTACCGTCCATGGGCATTGTTGCAGAACTCAAGCGTGAGGGATGATGGCCCCTTTCCCCTTTGAGTTCAGCCCACGCGGACGATCTTGGCGATGCCGAGGGCATTGAAGCGGTTCACGAGGGCGATACGGATCTGGATTTCGGCGGTCTGGCGGTCGGGGTTTCTTGCGGCGATGCGTTCGCCAAAGGCCTTGAGGCAGCGCATCCAATCGCCGGGAAAACAGTCCCCCGGACTGTTTTCTGGTCCGGCTCATACCTCGATGCGGCTTCGGGCGTGGTATCCCGTCCAGCGCTTCCAGAACGCCCGGCCATAATGCCGGGTGGCGCGCAGGGTTTCGTTGCGGGGCGAGGGATGGTCCGCCACTGGTCCGAGGACCCTGCCGAGCGCGGTCGGGCAATCCTCTTTCCAGGGTCGGCCGTTTCTCCGGATCGGGATGATCGCGGTGGCCTGGCGGTCGATGATGACGGCCGATGATGGCGGCGGGTGTCATCGGTGCTGTCGGCGGTCACCGTGCCGATCTCTTCGCCTTCGGGGATCTGGTCCGGCAGCTCTGGCAGCACGGGGCTGTCACCATCACTGCCGGGGGTGAATTCCACGGCCCGGATGTCAGACGCGGCCGTGTCCATGGCCAGATGGACCTTGCGCCCGCTCTCGGCGATTGCGGGCAATCGCCTGCCGGGCAACGATTGGC
>JAYUGA010000007.1:0-19138 GCA_043738565.1 Rhodobacterales bacterium | reverse complement strand
TGGGCTACCTGCCGTTCAGTGCCTCGGGCGGTGCGCTGCTCTTCCATCTGCTGAGCAAACTCTACGAGCGCACCAGCGTCGTCATCACCACCAACCTGAGCTTCAGCGAATGGGCCACCGTCTTCGGCGACGCCAAGATGACCACAGCCCTTCTCGACCGCCTCACCCACCGCTGCCACATCCTTGAGACCGGAAACGACAGCTGCCACTTCAAGGCCAGCTCAGCCGCCGCAACCCGCAAGAAGAAGCACGCCACACATGCCTTGACCCCAGCCTGACCACCGGAACATAACCTTCAGGTGGCTCAGTTCTCGATGGAAAACCCGGGTCAGTTTTGCGTGGAAATTAACAAGGGCGCGTTTCGGTGATCCCGTTGCGATGTGCGACAGCGAAGATTTCTGACAGGGCGGCTTCTTGCTCTGCAGTCCATGCGATGACCATCGCACCGGTTTTTCGAACCGGAAGGTTCATCGTCTGGTGGAGTGCCATGTATTCGGTATAACCCTGCTGCACGCAGTGAAGTTCCAGACTGCCCTCCGGCGCATCGAAGCCGGTGTGCAGAAGGGCGCTGTTGGCCTTGCTGGCACCAGACAGGATGTCAGCGGCCTTTTCCAACGCCAGTATGCGCCGACCGCCCAGCGCCAGCCGCCGCGCGGTGGCGACGCCGGTCACGCCAGCCCCGATCACCGCCACATCGAAGCGTTCCAACGCAGTACCTCGTTGACCGAAGGGTTGATCCATGTCTTGATGGATATGGGTAAAACAATATGCCCGAACAGTCAATATATATTGCCGAACGGTAAATCATGACTCCCTCAGAACGACGCGGCACAATTTTGGGCATGGCCCAGTCCGATCAGCGGTTGGTTGTGAAGGCGCTTGCACTGGAACTTAGTGCTTCACGAGAAACGATCCGGCGGGATTTGGCGGAACTTGACCGCCGGGGTCTGTTGCGTCGGGTGCATGGCGGTGCGACGATGGCCTTGCAAAAGGTGCAGGAGGGCCCCTTTCATCACCGGATGCGCCAGCATGTTGCGGCAAAGCGGGCTATGGCGCGGCATGTGGCCGAAGGATTACAGCCGGGCGACAGTCTTTTCATCGACACCGGCAGTACGACACTGTTTCTGGCCGAGGAAATCGCGCAGCGTAAGGGTCTGATCATAATCACGAACTCGGCTGAAATTGCGGCACTTTGTGAAAAGGGCGAGAGCAACCGCATCCTTTTGATTGGCGGGGAGTTTCGCGGCCCGGGGCGCGAAACGGTGGGACCGATGGCCGTGGCGCAGATCAGCCAGTTGCGCGCCGCAAGAGCCGTTCTAACCGTGGGCTCTGTGACAAATCGCGGCGTCTTTGACATTGACTCGCAAGAGGCGGCAGTCGCGCGGGCGATGATTTTGCAAGCCGATGAGTTGACGGTGCTTGCGGATAGCTCAAAGATGGGACGTGCCGGGGTTTTCGAGGTTTGCCCGATGGCCGGGGTGGGGCGTATCGTGACGGATGCGATGGAACTGCCGCTGCGGAAGGCCGCAGAGGCGGTGGGCGTTCAAGTTGAAATTGTTGGCGAAAAGTGACTGTTCGGGCAGTTGCGGCCAAAGATGGGGCGATTTCTGTTGCCCGACAGAACGGCTTGCGGCATTGTTTGCATACGATTGCAAGGCTGGAGTCGCGGGAGCCCGTGGCCCGGACGTGAGGCACGAAGGACAGGAGTGATCCATGAAAAACTTTGACCCGAAATGGCAGGATTTTCCGCATTTTATCATCGGCATCACCAAAGAGATCTGGGAGGATCGGCAGATTTCGCTACTCGAAACCTGCTATGCCAAGGACATTATCGTGCGCGGGTCGGGCGGGATCAAGCAGGGCTGCCAGGCGGTGATTGATGACACGCTGGCCAAGATGGCGGCCTTTCCTGATTTGAAGATCCTGGCCGAGGATGTGATCTGGTCGGGTGGGGAAACCCAGCATTACTTGTCGTCACACCGCACGGTGATAACCGGGACGCAGACTGGCGACAGCATTTATGGGCCTGCTTGTGGCAGACGTTACTATGCGCGCTGCATTGCGGATTGCGCGGTGACGGATGGGGTGTTTGATGATGAATGGCTGGTGTTTGACACAAGTTCCATCGTCAAACAGCTCGGACATGAGCCACGCGACTACGTGCGCCGTCAGATCGCGGCGGAGGGCGGACAGGCGAAGGTCAAGCGGCCCTTTACCCCGGATCAGAACCGCATTGGCGCTTATACCCTGCGCGGCAATGACAATGAATGGGGCGGCAAGCTGGTCGATATTCTGACGCGGATCATACGCAAGGATATCGCGGTGATAGGCCAGACCTATGACCGAGCAGTCAGGATCGAGCATCCGGGCGGGCAGGGTGGATGGTCATGGGAATTTGCCGAAACGGCCTGGATGGGGCTGCGGTCCTCTTTCCCCGGAGCGACATTCACGGTGCATCATGTGATTGGCAATGACGAGCCGGGCCGGCAGCCTCGGGCGGCAGTGCGCTGGAGTTTGGAGGGGCGGCACGAAGGCTATGGCAGATTTGGTGCGCCGACGGGGGCGGATGTCTATATCATGGGGATCACCCATGCCGACTTTGGCCCCTGGGGCATGCAGCGCGAGTTTACCCAGTATGACGAGATTGCGATCTGGAAGCAGATCGAGATGCAGGTCTGAGGCCTAAAGCCGGGTGAAACGGCGGTTGACCGTTCGGTCAGTCGGCTTTCGAGGGAAACCGGGGATTTGGCCTGTTCTGGCTGTGGTTCGTGCGTCGTTTTTCCGTCAGTTTTCCGTCGGTTTTCCGTATGGCATCTGTCCCGACGTCTGGGGCGACGTGTTTGCCAAGGGTTAGTAACCTTTGACCTCCTCGGCCCTAGTTTCGCGCACGGCGGCGAGTTGGGCGGCGATGGCTGTAGTGAACAGGCGCACATCGGTCAGCAACGAGGCGAAGTCGAAGCCTTGCGCCAGCATCTGGCGGATCATGGCGGGGGAACCGGTGTGGACGCCTGCGATGCGGCCTGCGGCTATGGCGCGAGTGGCGATGGTTTGAATAGCGTCGAGCACCTCGGGCGCGGTCGGGTCCAGCGTCGGCTCATAGCCCAGCGACAGGCCGAGGTCGGAGGGGCCGACATAGACGCCGTCGATGCCTTCGACGGCAAGGATGGCGTCAAGGTTGCCCAGCGCCTCACGGGTTTCGATCATGGCGAGGACGAGGATTTTGGCGTCGGCAGTTTTGGCATAGCCGGGGCCGTACACCATGTTGGCGCGGGTGGGGCCGAAGGAGCGACTGCCCAGGGGGGCGTAGCGGGTGGACTGAACAAGGCGGCGGGCGTCCTCGGCCGTGTTGATCATGGGGCAGATGATGCCGGAGAAGCCAGCGTCGAGGCATTTCATCAGGATGCCAGGCTCGTTCCACGGCACGCGGGCGAGGACCGGGGCGGGCAGGCCTTGCAGGACTTGGAGCATGGTCAGGGCGATCTGGTAGTCGATCAGGCCATGTTGCAGGTCTACCGTCATGAGGTCGAAGCCCTGACGGCCCATGATCTCGGCGGTGACCGGGCTGGGAATGGCGCACCAGCCGTTGACGGCTTTGCCTTTGGCGGCGAAATGGGCGTGAAGGTCAGTGATCATGGTGCGGGTCCTATTCGGGCTGGTCGAGCCAACGAAGCAGTTCGGCAGTGGTTTGGGCGGGCTGTTCCAGCGTGGGCAGGTGGCCCGCGCCGGGAACGATCGCAAGGCAGGATTGCGGCATGAGGGCGTGCATCAGGTCGTGGCGGTCACGGGGGCAGAGTTTGTCACCCTCGCCCATCAGCACGAGAGCGGGGCCTTTGAAGGCGGCGAGGCTTTGGGTTTGATCGGGGCGGTCGCGCAGGGCGCGGGACTGGCGGGCGAAGATTTCAGGGCCGAGGGACAGGGCCATGTCCATACAGAGGGCGAGGATTTCTGGCCGATCGGGGCCGGGGTGCAGGTAGTTCGGTTTCATGTCGTCGCGCAGGACTCCGGCGAGGCCACCGGAGAGGGCGCGGGTGATTTGCCGGGCGCGGTTGGCCCGGGTGGCTGGAGCTTCGGCGCGGGGGTTGGTGTCGAGGAGGGCTAGGCGGGTGACGCGGTGAGGGGCTTGGCGCAGCACCTCCATCGCGACGATGCCGCCCATGGAGAGACCGGCGAGGGCGAACGTCGGAGGGGCGTCTTGCAGGACTTGGCCCGCGAGGGTTTGAACGGTGTCGGACTGGGTTGGGATAATGTGGCCAACCTCACGCGGGTAAAGGTGCGCGGGCAGACCGCCCCACATGCGGGCGTCGCACATCATGCCGGGGATCAGGACGAGGGGGGTCATTTTACCCGGCGGGCGCCCTCGGACAGGGTGGCGAGTTTGGCCCAGGCGATTTCGGGGTCTACCGCACCGAAGCCTGCGAAGGTGCCAAAGCCGCAGTCGGAACCGGCGATGACGCGGTCGGTTCCGAGGATGTTGGTGAAGCGTTCGAGGCGTTGGGCGACGAGGTCGGGGTGTTCGACGAAGTTGGTGGTGGTGTCGACGGCGCCGGGGATCAGGATTTTATCCTGGGGGATGTCGCGGGCGCGGTCGCGGAAGACGGTCCATTCGTGGCCGTGGCGGGGATTGGCGGTTTCAAACAGGATGTAGGTGGCGGGAACTTGCATCAGCAAGGGGAATACTTTCGCCATGTCGATGTCGCAGACGTGGGGGCCTTCATAGTTGCCCCAACAGATGTGCAGGCGGATGCGGTCTCGCGGGAGGCCTTGGAGGGCGTGGTTGAGGGCCTCGACATGGGTGCCGGCGATTTTGAGGAACTCGGCGTCAGTCAGGTTGGCGAACAGCATGTGGCGGGAGAGGGCGAGGTCGGGACAATCCAGTTGCAGGTCCAGGCCAGCGTCAAGGATGGCGCGATACTCGTCGCGCATCGCTTCGGCTAGGGCTGCAAGGTAGGCCTCACGGGTCGGGTAGTGGGCGTTTTGCAGGAACAGGCTGATCACGCCGGGGGAGGCGGCGTTCATGAAGCCTCTGGCTACGCCATGGGTTTGCATCGCGGATTTCAGGTTGGCGATGTCCTTTTGCAACTCGCCCTGACCTTTTGACGTGACGGGGCCGATGCATTGGGGCCTCGCATATTGCGGGGTTCCGCCTTCCTTGGCCAGACGGTCCAGGAAGGTGGGGAACAGTTTGAGATCGGCGGGGGCGTTGCGCGGGCTGTCGCCGCCGAAGCCTTCATAGCGGTCTTTGACATAGGTGGCGTAGCTGATCTTGGACGCCTCGCCATCTGAAACGATGTCGATGCCTGCGGCCTTTTGGCGGCGGACGTTTTCGAGCACGGCGGCGGTCATGCAGGCATCGAAGGCGACTTGGTCGTAGGGTTGGCCTTTTTCGCGGGCGAAGAGGAAATCGACGACCGATTGCGGGCGCGGCAGGGAGCCTACGTGGGTGGAGAGGAGGGGCATGGGCGTCTCCGGGTGGGGGGGGGCGGTGCGTGCGAGCACGCACCCTACGGTTAGAGGAGGCGGCCGGTGAGGCCTGCGGGGTCTTCGGTGCCGATCACGCGGTAGAGGGAAGATTCGCCGGTCATTGAGGGGGACAGGCTGTGTTCGAGGCCGGGCGGGATGGCGGCGGTGTCGCCGGGGTTCAGGACGGTGGAGCCATCGGACCACGTGAGGTGCCAGTGGCCGCGCATTGGCATCAGGACCTCGTGCCTCGTCAGGGTGTAGGGGGTGGCAGGGAGGGAGTTGCGGGACAGGAGTTCAACTTCGAAGCCGGGGCGGTCGCGGAGTTTGCCATGTTCGCCAATGACTTTGGCGGGTTGGCGGTCGGACAGCGCCATCAGGTCCCGGTAGCGGGCGACGGAAGTAGGGATGACGTCGGCGGTGGTGGGTTCGGGGAAGGCTTTGAGTTCCTCGTCCGTCAGGAGGGGCATGGGCGGGATGCCTTCGGGCAGGGTCTGGCCCTTTTTGCTGTCGTAAAGCTTGCCGTTCTTGCCGAGGATGAGACCGTAATCCTTGGCGTCGGTGATGACCTGCGGGGCCCAGACCACGCCACCGCCGGCGTCATCGCCGCCGAGGACGGCCATGATCATGCCGTAGTCGGTGCCGACGTTTTCAAAGGCGCGGAAGATGCCGGTGGGGATGTTGAAGATATCACCTTCCTCGGCAATGAACTCGCCTGCCGTGCCCCAACGGCCCCAGAAGAAACGCCAGCGGCCTTTCAGGACGAAGAAGACTTCGGCGGTGCGGTGGGTGTGGAGGGAGTTGCGGCAGCCGGGGGGCTGGCCTGCGGCGCCGATGTTGAAGCCGGGGGTGTCAACGATGTGGACGTGCTGGTCGGGGGATTCTGACACGCCGCCGCCGATGATGGTAAAGTTTTCCTTCTGGTTCGAGCCGGGGGTGTGGGCGTCGATGAAGGCGGTCTTGCAGGGGCGCAACTCGCCATAGCGGACGATGCGGGCTTCCATTTCTTGCGGGGTCATGTGGCACCTTTCGGGTTAGTCGGCAGTCCAGCCGCCGTCGATGAGAAGGGAGGATCCGGTGATGAGGCTGGCCGCGTCAGAGGCGAGGAAGGCTACGGCACCCATGATGTCGGTCACCTCACCGACGCGGCCTAGTTTGATTTTCGACAGTACCCAGGCGGCGCGTTCGGGGTTGGTGAAGGTCTGCTGGGTGAGGGGGGTGCGGATGAAGGTGGGGGCGATCGTGTTGACGCGGATCTGGTGGGGGCCCCATTCGATGGCCATGGATTTGGTCATGCCCTCGATGGCGTGTTTGGTGGCGGCATAGACGGCGCGGTCGATGCCGCCAACATGGGCCATCTGGGAGGAAATGTTGATGAGTGAGCCGGGTTTGCCTTCGGCGATCAGGCGGGCGGCGACGGTGCGGGTCAGGAAATAGGCGGCGCGGAAGTTCAGGCTGGTGGCGGCGTCAAAGTCATCCGGCGTGGTTGCGGTTGCGGGGGAGTGGCGGGCGAGACCGGCGGAGTTCACGAGGATATCAAAGGCGGGCAGGGCGGCAAGAGCTGCTTCGGTGGCGCGGATATCGGTGATATCGAGGGTCAGAGTTTCGGCTGACATTCCGGTCTGTGTCATCTCGGCGGCAAGCGTCTTGAGTTCAGGTTCACGCCGCGCGCACAGCGTCACCTGCGCGCCCTGCTCTGCCAAGGCTACGGCGCAGGCAGCCCCGATGCCGGAAGAGGCACCCGCCACCAAGGCGCGGCGACCATCGAGCCGGAACGAGGGGGTGCGCGGCAGGGTCATATGATCAATCTCATTCGGCGGCAGCCCCGTAGGGGATGTTGCGGTGGCCGTAGCGCCGGACGCGGATGTTGCATTGTTCGGCGTGACCGACGAAGCCTTCCAGCATGCAGAGGCGCGACCCGTATTCGCCGATCATGGTAGCTGCTTCATCGGTGACGATGCGCTGATAGGAGTGGGTTTTCAGGAACTTGCCGACCCACAGGCCGCCAGTGTAGCGACCGGCCTTTTTGGTGGGCAGGGTGTGGTTGGTGCCGATCACCTTGTCGCCATTGGCGACATTGGTGCGGGGGCCAAGGAACAGGGCACCGTAGGAGTGCATGTGTTCCAGAAACCAGTCGTCGCGGTCGGTCATCACTTGCACATGTTCAGAGGCGATGTCGTTGGCGACGGTCAGCATCTCGTCATAGGTGTCGCAGACGATGACTTCGCCATAGTCGGCCCAAGACACGCCGGCGGTCGCAGCGGTGGGCAGGATTTTCAGCAGGCGGACGATTTCGCGAAGGGTCGCCTCGGCCAGTCTGCGCGAGTTGGTCAGCAGAACGGCGGGGGAGTTGTAGCCGTGTTCGGCCTGACCGAGTAGGTCGGTGGCGCAGAGTTCGGCGTCGACAGTGGTGTCGGCGATCACCATGGTTTCGGTAGGGCCTGCGAACAGGTCGATGCCGACGCGACCGTAAAGCTGGCGTTTGGCTTCGGCGACGAAGGCGTTGCCGGGGCCGACGAGCATATCGACCGGCTTGATGGTTTCGGTGCCGATGGCCATGGCACCCACCGCCTGCATGCCGCCCAGGACGTAGATTTCATGCGCGCCGCCCATGTGCATGGCGGCGACGATGGCGGGATGGGGGGCTCCGTTAACGGGAGGGGCGGAGGCGATGATGCGGGGGACTTTTGCGACCGACGCGGTCAGCACCGACATATGGGCAGAGGCGACCATGGGGAACTTGCCGCCAGGGACGTAGCAGCCGACCGATTGCACCGGGATATTCTTGTGGCCGAGGAAAACTCCGGGCAGGGTTTCAATCTCGATATCGGCCATTGAGGCGCGCTGGGCTTCGGCAAAGCGGCGGATTTGGGTTTGGGCGAAGCGGATGTCTTCCATGTCGCGGGGGGCGACTTTGGACAGGGCTGAGTCGATTTCCGAAGCGGTCAGGCGGAAGGCGGGCGGGTCGTATTTGTCGAACTTCACCGACAGATCGCGGACGGCGGCGTCGCCGCGCGCTTCAATATCGGCCAAGACACCTTCGACCGTGGCGCGCACCGTTGCGTCATCCGCGGCGCGTTCGACCTGCGGTTTGCCGCGCTTCAGCCAAGTCACCGACATCTTGAACCCCGGATTGAATACGTTTGCAATATGGATAAGGCAAAGGTTGGGTGGGTGGCAAGGGGTCTCTTGCTTTTTGCGCGACGGGTCTTGGCTGTGATGGGAGGAGTTTGCGGTAATAGCATTGTTTTTGTGCATTAATTTGGAATATGTCGGCGACTTTGGCCCGCGAAGAAACAGATATTTGCATTCGTATTCATGCAACGCTACAAAGCGACTCGCATACATGCCGGGCAGATGGCCCGAAAGGAGCGTTCGATGACTTTGCCAGAAGCTTACCCGTCCGCCAAGGTCACTTGGGTCAAGCAGCCCACACGGAACGCAGATGCCGATAACAAGCCGGTGGCGGAACTGGTGGCGGGCATCCTCGCCGATGTGAAGGCGCGGGGCGATGCGGCGGTGCGGGAATACTCGGCAAAGTTCGACAAGTCGGAATTGGGGGTGTTTGAGGTGACGCAAGCCGAGCGTGACGCTGCGGTGGCGGCTTTGGACCCGCAGACGCGCAAGGATACCGAATTTGCCATCGCCAATGTGCGGCGCTTTGCGGAGGCGCAACTGGCGACCATCCTGCCGCTGGATATTGAACCCCTGCCGGGGGTGTTCATGGGGCATCGGGTGATCCCGATTGACCGGGTCGGCTGCTATGTGCCGGGCGGGCGGTTTCCTCTGCTGTCGGCGCCGATCATGACGATTGTACCGGCCAAGGTGGCGGGGGTACTGGATGTGATCGCCTGCCTGCCGCCGAATGCCCATAACGCGATGATTGCGGGCTGCCATTTGTCGGGGGCTGACCGGATTTTCCGCATCGGCGGCGCGCAGGCGATTGCGGCCATGGCGTTTGGGACGGAGACGGTGCCTGCGGTGATGAAGATCATGGGGCCGGGGAATGCGTTTGTGAACGAGGCGAAGCGGCAAGTGTTCGGGCCGGTGGGGATTGATCAGCTGGCGGGGCCGTCCGAGATTTACATTCTGGCCGATGCGACCGGCGATGCCGAGATGATTGCGACCGACCTTCTGGCGCAGGCAGAGCATGACGTGCGGACGCGGGTTGGGTTGATCACGACGCATCGGCCTTTGGCTTTGGCGGTGCTGGCGGAGATGGAGAAGCAGTTGGCGACGCTATCCACCGCTTATGTCGCGGCTCCGGCTTGGGCGGACTACGGCGAGATCGCGGTGTGCGAGGATGAGGCGGCGATGATCGCCTATTCCGATTTCATCGCGGCGGAGCATTTGCAGGTGCATACGGCGGACCCGCATGGGATGGCCACGAAGCTGCGGAACTATGGGTCGTTGTTTATTGGGGAACTGGCTTCGGTTGTGTATTCCGACAAATGTTCGGGCACCAACCATACGCTGCCAACGATGGCGGCGGGGCGGTATACCGGGGGGTTGTGGGTTGGCGCTTATGTGAAGATTGCGACGCATCAATGGCTGGAAGCTGCGGGGGTTGAGGCGGTGGCTCCTCCGGCAGCGCGGCAGGCGGCGAGTGAGGGGCTGGAGGGGCATCGGAGGGCGGCTCAGCTGCGGTTGGACCGGATGCAGGTTTAGTAAAGGCGCGCTTGGGGCTAGCCGCAAGGGGTGTCACACCCCCAGACCCCCGTGGGATATTTAGGGACAGAAAATAGGTTTAGAGGGGCGGGCGTTGGGCGGAATGGTCCGTTGCCCGTTCAAAGGCATGTCCGGCGGCGCAGATCAGGTCCTCGTCGCCGGGGCGTCCGATGAGTTGCATGGCGAGGGGGAGGTTGTGGTCGAAGCCGATGGGCAGGGACAGGACGGGTTGGCCGGTGACATTGAAGGGGATGGTGCGCATCGGGGTCCAGACGGCTTTTTCGCCGTCGAAGGCGCTGAAGGGGAGGGCGGGCGTCAGGGTGGTGGCGGTTAGGAGGAGGTCGAGGGAGGAGAGGGCGCGGAGGGTTTCCTCGGTCAATCGGGCTTGGGCTTGGCGGGCGTTTTGGAGGTCCGCGGCGTCGATTGCGGCCCCTAAGGCGAGGCATTGCAGGACGGGGCGGCCATAGTGGGGCAGGCGGGTGCGGAGAAGGGATTGGTGTTCGAACAGGGCCTCGGCGTGGAGGATGATGGAGCCTGCGGCCTCATAGAGGGCGTAGTTGGGGAGGGTGACTTCGGTGATGGTGGCACCGAGCATGGAGAATTGGGCTGCGGCGTCGTCCATGGCGATGATGAGGGCGGGGGTGGCTTGGGGGTCATCTGCGAACCAGGCGCGGGCGTAGCCGATGCGGAGGTGTTTTACGCCTCGTGTCAGGTGGGCGGCGGCGGGGCGCCAGTTGGTGGCGGTTTCGGTGAGCGCGTCTAGGGCGAGGGCGGCTTCTTCGACGGTGGCGGCGAGGGGGCCGGTGTGGTCTAGCGAGGGGGAGAGCGGGAAGGCTCCGTGGCGGGAGACGCGATCGTAGGTAGGTTTCAGGCCGACGCAACCGCAGTAGGCGGCGGGGCTGCGTATGGAGCCGCCGGTGTCAGTGCCTAGGGCTAGGCGGACTAGGCCTCCGGCGACGGCAGCGGCGGAGCCGGAGGAGGAGCCGCCGGTGATGTGATTGAGGTTCCACGGGTTGCGGGCGGGCGGGTCGGGCAGGGCCAAGTCGGGGCCAACCATGGCGAATTCGTAGGTGGCGAGTTTGCCGATGATGACGGCACCTTGGGCGCGGAGGTTTGCAACGGCAGCTGCGTCGGTCGGCGCTATGCGGCCTGACAGGACGGCGGAACCAGAGGTGGCGGGGAGGTTTGCGACATCGATCAGGTCTTTGACGGCGATGGGGATGCCGCAAAGGGGGTTTTGGTTGCCCATGGCCAGCATGGCGTCAGCGCGGTCGGCGTCAATCAGGGCGTCGGGATTGAGGTGGGTGAAGGCGTGCAGGCGCGGGTTGCGTTCGGTGATGCGGGTTAGAGTGGCCTCGGTCAGTTGGCGCGAGGTGAAGGTTCCGGCGCGCATAGCGGCAGCAGCTTCGGGGATGGAGAGGTCGGCGGGGTTCATGGCTTTAGCGTCACAGAGGCTTGGATGGGGCGATCGTCGGTGAAGGTATTCTGGCGTCGAGAGTTGGTCATTCTGCGGGCTTTTGGTTCAGGTAGGTTTCAATCTTTGCCACTTCGGCCCGTAGGTGCTCTGCGCCCTTGAAGGCTATGGCGAAGGCTTTGTCGTCGAGGGTCAGGCCCAAAGCCTTGAGCCGGGCGCGGAAGGCTTGTTCGGTCATTTTGCCTCTCCGTGGCGGCGCGTGGAGCCTCGGATCACCAGTTCTCCGTTCAGGACCACGCGGGTGACTTTGGGGGCGTCGGCGGCGATCCAGGTGGTGAGCATGGTTACGGTTTCCGCGACCATCTGATCGACGCGCTGGCGGAAGGTGGTCAAGTTATAGGCGGGCCAAGCGGCGGGGGGGACGTCGTCGAAGCCTACGACAGAGACGTCCTCGGGGATGCGCAGGCCCAGTTCAAAGCGCAGCACGTCCATGACGGCGAAGGCCATGTGGTCGTTGGCAACAAAGACGGCGTCGGGGCGTTTGGAGGTGGCGAAAAGCTCTCGGGCGGCGGCTTGGGCGGTGCGGTAGTCGAAGTTGCCTTCGGCGCGGGCGAAGAGGTCTTGGCCAGCTTCGGCGAGGCCCGCGCGAAATCCTGCCTCGCGGTCGATTTGGGTCGAGGCACCGGTGAAACCTGAGACATAGGCGATGCGCTGGTGGCCGAGCGAGCACAGGTAGTCGGCCAGGGCCTTGCCACCGGCGAAGTTGTCGGAGGTGACGGAGGAGAGGTTCTTATCCTCGTGCGCACGGTTGAAGAGGACCACGGGAATGCCGGTGGCGGCGCAGCGTGCGGCGAGGTCGGACGACATCGACACCGAGGCCATCACGATGCCGTCGACTTGGTAGTCCATGATTTCACTGACAACCTTGTCCACGTTCACCGTCGAGACCGGGGCAAGGAAGATCAGGACGTGGTAGCCGACTTTTTGGAGTTCGGTGGACAGGCGTTCGACCATTTCGGGATAGAAGTAGTTCTCCAGATAGGCGACCACGAGGCCGATGATGCGGCTTTTGCCGGATTTGAGCGAGCGGGCAAGGATGTTGGGGCGGTAGCCAAGCTGAGCTGCGGCGGTGCGGACCTTTTCGGCGGTCTTAGCGCTGACCGAGGAGCCGGGGGTGAAAACGCGGCTGACGGCGGACTGGCTTACGCCCGCCAAAGCCGCGACCTCCAGCGATGTGACTTTGTCATTGGCCATGCTATCCTCCAAACCCACGCGCAGCTTGCGATGAAGCGGCGCGCGCGGGCAAGCCCGTCATGTAGTCAGGCGTGCGTTGGTGGAGTTATCGAACAGGTGGATTGCGGCGGGCGGGATGCGCATTTTGATAGGGGAGCCGATTTCGATGCGGAAATCCTTGTGGGCGCGGACGGCGACCAGCGCTTTGCCGATGCGGATCGAGACGAGGGTGGCGTCGCCGAGAAGTTCCATGGAGTAGACCGGGGCGGTGATTTCTCCGGAATCTTGGGTCACGCTGGCGTCTTCGGCGCGGAAGCCGAGGGTGATCGGGCCATTTGAAGCGGCTAGATTGGGAACCTGGATGCCTTCGGCGTGGAAGGTGCCATTGGTGATTTCACCCTCGATCAGGTTCATCGCGGGGGAGCCGATGAAGCTGGCGACGAAGGTGTTGGCGGGGCGGTCGTAGATTTCGGTCGGGGTGCCGACCTGCTGGACGAGGCCCTTGTTCATCACCACGACGCGGTCCGCGAGGGTCATTGCTTCGATCTGGTCGTGGGTCACATAAATCGTCGTGGTTTTCAGGGTGTGGTGCAGGTTCTTGATCTGGGCGCGGGTGGAGACGCGCAGCTTGGCGTCGAGGTTGGACAGGGGCTCGTCCATCAGGAAGGCGTTGGGTTCACGCACGATCGCCCGCGCCAAGGCCACGCGCTGTCTTTGGCCACCCGACAAAGCGGCGGGGTGCCGATCCAGGAATGGCCCCAGTTCCACCATGTCAGAGGCGCGCATCACCCGTTCGTGGTGTTCGGCTTTGGGCACGTTGCGGACGCGGAGGGGAAAGCGGATATTTTCGTAGACGGTCAGGTTGGGGTAAAGCCCGTAGCTTTGAAAGACCATCGAGATATCGCGGTCCTTTGGCTCCAGCTTGTTGACCATGCGCCCACCGATCCAGATTTCGCCGTCCGACAACTCTTCGAGCCCCGCGATCATCCGCATCGTGGTGGTCTTGCCGCAGCCGGATGGCCCCAGCAGCACCAGAAACTCGCTGTCGGCAATTGTCAGGTTGAAGTTGTCGACACCGACATAGGTGCCCCAGCGTTTGCTGACATTCACAAGGCGGATTTGCGCCATGATTTACCCTTTCACAGCGCCGGCGGTAAGGCCGGAGACGATTTGGCGTTGGAAGAACAGGACGAGGATGAACAGGGGCACGGTGGCCGAGACGACGGCGGCTACGGCGAACATCACGTTGCCCTCATTCTGGATGGATCCGAGGAAAGAGGCGATCTTGGGGATCATCGTCTGGTTTTCCTGCCGCAGCAGCATCGAGGTGACGGCGAAGTCATTGTAGCCCAGCAGGAAGCTGAACAGGCCGGTGGTGATGACGCCGGGCCACATCACCGGGATGATGACCATGCGGAAGGCCTGAAACCTTGTGCAGCCGTCCACCAGCGCGCTTTCGTCGAGGTCTTTCGGGATCGACAGGAAGAAGCTGTGCAGCATCCACAGGGTGAAGGGCTGGTTGATGGCGACGAGGACGATGATGGTGGTGGGCAGGAAGCCCCAGATGTTCAGCTCGAAAAACGGCAGTAGGTAGCCGGAGACCAGGGTAATGTGGGGCATGGCGCGGAAGACCAGGGCGGCGATCAGGATCCAGAAGGCGTAGCGGCGGCCTGAGCGGGCGAGGGCATATCCGCCCAAGGTGCCGACCAGAAGGGAGATGCAGGTGACCGATAGGGTGACGATCAGGGTGTTGATAACGGGCTTCCAGAACTCATTCTTGACCCATGCACCCTCGTAACCGCCAAGCGTATACGATCCGCCGGTTTCCTGGGTGGTGCGGATGCCCTCGATGGCGAACCACCAGGATTGGCGGGAGAAGAAGTCAGCCTCGACCTTGAAGCTGCCCCAGACTGTCCAGGCGAAGGGGAACACGGCGGCGAGCAGCCAGAGGGTCAGGAAGGCGTTGGTCAGGGTTTTCAGGCCAAGCGGTTGGCGGTTCACCTTACACCACTTTCCGGTTGAAATCCCGCCAGGTGCGGATCAGCACGGGGGTCAGGAGGATCAGCACGCCGACGATAGTGATGACAGATGTGGCTGCGGCAGAACCGAACTGTTGGCTATCGGCACTGACGAGGTCGTTGAAGACCAGCCATGACAGCGAGGTGGCGTTGGCTTGTGCGGAAAAGCCGACGATGGGTTCAAAGACCCGGAAGTTGTCCATCAGCTGCACCAGCACGACGAAGGTGGCCAACGGCAAAAGGTGGGGCATGATGACAAAACGGGTCACTTCCCAACGGTTCGCGCCGTCGATGCGGGCAGATTCCATCGTGTCCATTGGGACGGTTTGCAGGCCCGCGTAGAAGATCACGAAGGAGAAGGGTCCGTTGGTCCAGATGCCGTAGATCAGTATGACGATCCACGTCAGCACCGGCGAGGCGCGCAAGGACAGGCCGGGATCATTGGTCAGCCATTGCAGCGTGGCCCCGAATATCCCCGCCGGGTTGAACATCCACGACAGGATGAGGGAGCCGACGAGGGGCGTGATGATCATCGGCAGGATGGAGACGAAAATCGCCACACCTTTCAGCAGCTTGGGCAGGGTGTTGACGGCCAGTGCGATGGAAAAGCCCAAGATCATCGCCAGGGGCGTCACAATAAAGCAATAGGTCAGGGTGAAGGCCAGCGCGCGGTAGAAGGGCAGGTTCATCAGCCGGGAGGCAATGTCGCCGATCCCGGTGTTGCTGCCGAAAATCTCGCGCAGGTCATCCTCGGCCAGATGGTTGTGGTTCAGGTAATTGGCGAAACCGGCGAACTGGCCCATCGGCTGGGCGGCCTTCAGCTTGGCCATAGCCTCTGTATCGACCTTGGTTTCCTTGGTGCAGCCGAACGGGCCGCAACTGTCCACCGTGGTCAACACCGCCGGGTGTTCGATGAACATCGACTGCACCAGGACCGAAAAGATCGGCAGGGTGATGAACAGCAGCATCGCAAGGATTGAGGGGAAGATGAAGGCAATAAAGGTGCGATGCGGCATCGGGGCGATCCTTAGGGGGAGGGCCAGTCTTAGGAGGGCCAGTCTTAGGAGGGCCAGAGAGATTGCCCCCCCGTGCTCCAAGGGCAATCGCTGCGGTTCGCAAGGAAAATGCCCGGCCACAGGCGTGGCCGGGCGGGGGAGGTTACTTCAGGAAGCCGCCGTCTTTGGCTGCCGAGTCGTAAGCCGCTTTCACGTCCTTCAGGGCTTGGTCGGCGTCTTCTTTACCGGCAATGAAGTCGGCCAGTTCGGTCGAAAGCGCCGTGTGCAGCAGGCCCATGTAGGGCTGCATCGGATAGGCCCTGGCGCCGCCGTTGGCATTTCCCATCACGCCAACCGCTGCCGGACCGGGGACATAGCCCTTGACCAGCCAAGTGGCGGCATCGGTATGTGCTGCCACGACTTCCGGGCTGATCGCATACACCATCGCCTGGAAAGAGGCTGCGGCATCATCATCCGAGATGTTCTTGGCAATCGAGAAGCCGTCCCACCACAAAGCCGCTGCCGGGATCGTGCCGCCACCGATGGTTGGAGCCGCGGCAAAGCCGGTGTTGGCGGCCACCTCTTTGTTCGCCTTGACCGGGTCAATCGCAGCGCCTGCCAGTGAGCCCCACTGGCTCATCAGCGCGACATTGCCCGCATCCCAGACCTTGTTCAGCTCATTCGCATCGTAGGTCAGGTAATCGGGGTTCATGAATTTGGTCATGGCACTCATCGTCGCCAGAACCTTGCGGCCATTGTCGTTGTCGATGGCGAGTTCGGCGGAGCCGGGGGCAAAGAATTCAGCGCCGGTTCCAAGGTACATGTTGACGAATTCAGCGGCGAGGTCCCAGCCGGGCTTGTCAGAGGCGGCCAAGGGGTACTGCATCAGGCCCTTGTCCTTGATGATCTGCGCGTCGGCCAAAACATCCTCATAGGATTTTGGCACGTCCAGACCGGCCTTGGTCAGAATATCCTTGCGGTAGAACAGGTGCTGGCCGTTGCCCATGAAAGCAATCGCCATGACCTTGCCATCAATCTTGATCAGCTGGTTCGGCTGCAAGGACGCGCCGTATTTCGCGACCAGATCGTCCAAGGGGCGGATCAGCCCGTCGTTCAGCAAGGGCACGATGGAGTTGTTGGCGACCATCGCCACGGTGTATTCGGCCGGATTGGCGGTCAGCGCCGGGCCCTGGATGTTCTTGTGTTCCGCCGTGGCGTTGGCGGTCACCTTCACCGCATCGGTGGCACATTCGGCAGCGGCGGCGTTGACCACCCGCAGCGCCTCAAAGTCATTCGACAGGATGCGGACCGATCCCGCGCCCTGAATCCCGCAATCGGCAAATGCCGCGCCACCCGCCATCAGGGCCGCAAGACTTACCGCACCGGCCACTACGGCCCTGGCCATTTTCGTATTCATGTTGCACCCCTGTGTTGGTGTTACCGCGTTGGTATTGGCCTGCCCGGCCTTGTGGTCGGGTTTCAGCCCAGGCGAACCTTGCCCGTTCCGTCACGGAAGCTAAACACTTCTTGCATACGATTGCAAATATAATGTGGGGCTGGGGAACAGCTTTTCCCAAAGGGTCAATATCGCCTAAAAAACAACCCGGCCCGCAGGGGTGCGGACCGGGTTTTGGGCGGGATGAAAAGATTACTGGGGGGCAGCCAGTGCAGCGGCCTCTCGGTCGGCCATCTGCGCCAGTTTGACCTGCACCAGCATCGAAGCTTCGTCATAGGTGCGCCATTCGTCCACGATCTGGCCGTTCTTGTAGTGGAAATGGGTGATGCCCATCAGCTGCACCCTTTTGCCAGTGGGCGCGCCCAGATGGTTCAGGATGCCATAGCCCAGATGGTGGCCTTCCATGATCCAGCGGACAGCAACCTTTTCGCCGCCTTCATCGCAAGGGTTGGAGCAGATGTGCTGCGGTGTGAAGGCAGCGTCGGGCAGCGATCCTATCAGGCCCAACGTCTGATGGATGACTGAGGCCACGCCATACAACTCCGCCATCAGCGGCCCGTGATATTGCACGGTTGGCGCACAGACCTTGGCAATCGTGCCGAGCATTTTTCGGTTATAGACGTCGTGCATCCAGCGCAGGGTGTGGCGCTCCGTCTCGGTCGAAGCCAAGGAAACGTCGGCCTCTGCCTCTGGCGGATACTGACCGATCATGTGACGGTTTTCGCCAATATCCAAGGAAACAACGCCCTTATCGAAGCTCAACTTCGCGATTCGCTCAGCATAGGCCTGCACATCAAGGCCCAACTGCTGCAGGATGGCTGTAGTATCAGCCACCACCCATTCACGGTAAATTTTGTTTTCAAAGATCATGCAGTCGGCCACCGTACGGGAGGTGAACATGCGTCCCGTCGGCGCCCCCAGGTGGCCATTCTGCGTGTGCCGCCCGGTTCCTGTCACCAGATGCGATGTGTAAAACCCCTCATCCTCATCACCTTTCCAGATCACCTGCGTCGCCATCCCGCGCCGTTCCGGGAAGGAGACCAGCCGTTGGATCGTGTCGCGGACTACCTCTTCGCGGGTGTAGATCGTGCCGGTCGTGCCATAGAGTACACAGTTGTGGGTGTAGTGCGAGTAGATCAGGCCGATGTCCCGCTCATCCCAGATCTTGTGGGTACAGCGCACGATATAATCGACGATATCAGTGTAGATGGAGTCGAACCCGCGCATCGGCTGGGTGCGTTTGCCGTTCGCAGGGGCCAGATCGGGGTAGTCGTGCCGTTCGACCTGCATCAGCTTCGCGGCTCGAGCGGGCGCCAGTTCCCCCGCCGCCTTCGCGCCCTCGTACTTATCTGCCATGGCTTTCTCCTGCCCGTTGTACCGGTCAAAGGGCCGCGACTCGGCTGTGCCCCTGAACCGAGTGTAACTTGATTCATATAGAACTGATCGTGATAGAATACGTATGCAAGTTCAAACTTGGATCCGAGCCGGTTCAGAGTAAGGAAAGCTGGCCGTTGGATCACTGGCACATCGGATCGAACAATTTGGCCGATACTCGGCGCTGCGCCAACGGCCTATGGCGGCGCGCGCGACTCCGGTCGCCGCGCCCCAGTCAAATTTACCTCCGGCTTCGCGCAACCTATCCGCCACCGCTTTCAGCGCCGTTCTCGGCACCGGCTTGGTGGCCGCCGCCCTGGCCGTTCCTGCCGCCGTTTCCGCGGCCATCTGGCGGGCCTGTCGGCCCCTTTGTGTTGAGCTACTTCCCATTGCTTGGACAGTTTTCGGGGTAAGTTAAGCTACTTTTTGCGCCTGCTGGTCGGTTTGGGTTGTGGTGATGGTTCGCCGATAGAACACGGCGGGTGGGGTGCCGCCAAGGGAGGAATGGGGGCGGTGGTTGTTG
>JAYUGA010000006.1:0-2665 GCA_043738565.1 Rhodobacterales bacterium | reverse complement strand
ATAACGATCTATCGGCATCCAAACCTCCCCTTTGAGAAGCTTGAATCAAAAACCGCAACATATGGGAATCCTAAATCTCAACAGGCCCTAGGCCGTCGCTTTGGTCCTGACCCGGTCGCCAAACGGCGCATCCGCCGGAAACTGCCAGAAGATCAGTGGCATCAGCACATGGCGCGACATGTCACCCCAAATATTTTCGACGAAAATTTTTGGGCTTTCCCATCTCAGCACACTACTTTCAAGAGACCCGGATTGCAGATCACGGTGAACTGCCCGCCACATTCGACCGGATGAAACCCGCGTCGTCGCACCTCAGCCACAAAGACGGTGCGACCGATTTCACGTTTCACATCGCGCATGGCGCGGCGCACGACGCCGCCACGCCCGACCGTCTTGGCGGAAAAGACCGCCTCAGCCCACAGCGGGTTGGGCTTGAAACTGGCGTGGAAAGGGGGCGACATGGCGTTCATACCCGCAATCCTGCGCCAGACTTGGTAAAGAATTCGTAAATCCCACCCCGGAATCCGCCCGATGCATTACTCTCTCCTAGACCTCGCCCCCGTCGCCGAAGGCCATACCGCAGCCGACGCCCTTGCCAACACCCTGGACCTCGCCCGCCATGCCGAGGCTTGGGGCTATCACCGCTATTGGCTGGCTGAACACCACAACATGCCGGGGATCGCCTCTGCCGCGACGGCGGTGGTGATCGGCTATGTGGCAGGGGGGACCAAGACCATTCGGGTGGGGTCGGGCGGCATCATGCTGCCCAACCACGCGCCATTGGTCATTGCGGAACAGTTCGGCACGCTGGCGACGTTGTTCCCGGGGCGGATTGATCTGGGCCTTGGTCGTGCGCCGGGCACCGATATGGCCACCGCACGGGCGCTCAGGCGGCATATGGAGGCGTCTGACGAATTTCCCAGCGATGTGATGGAGTTGCAGCGTTACCTTGATGTGCCTGATCCCGAGGCTCGCATCCATGCTTATCCCGGTGAGGGGACGCAGGTGCCGCTATGGATGCTTGGCTCCAGCCTGTATGGTGCGCAACTGGCGGCCTATCTGGGGCTGCCCTATGCCTTTGCCAGCCATTTCGCCCCCGCCCAACTCGAGGAAGCGGCGCAGACTTACCGCGCCACGTTCCGCCCCTCAACCACGCTGAAGGCCCCGTGGTTTATGCTGGCCGCCGGGGTTGCTGCGGCGGAAACGGATGCAAGAGCCGACTTCTTGCGCAGTTCGCAAATCCTTGCCTTTTCGCGCCTGCGTTCGGGGTGTCCCGGCAAACTGCCGCCCCCACAAGCCGATCTGTCAGAGGTGCCGCCGCAATTGCGCAGTGAGGTGGACTTTGCCCTGTCCTGCGCCGCCGTAGGCTCACCTGCGACGGTCAAGGCGCAACTGGCGGCCCTAATCGCCCGCCATAAACCAGATGAGATCATGCTGACCGGGATGATCCACGACCATCAGGCGCGGCTGACATCGTTCCGGATCGCGGCGGAGGTGATGCGGGAGCTGGGCTGATCCGTCAGATTGCCATCTGCTGGCCCATCTCGACCACGCGGTTTGACGGCAGGCAATAGAACTGGGTGGCGTCGGCGGCGGATTTCGCCAGGGCGATGAAAATCCGCTCCTGCCAGAACGGCAGGCCCTGATGGCGGGCCGAACGGAAGGTTCGTCGGTTCAGAAAGAACGAGGTCGTCATGATGTCGAACTTCTCGCCGCGCTTGCGGGCCAAAGACAGGGCTCGGGGCACGTTCGGGGTTTCCATATAGCCGAAGTTCAGGATGACCCGCAGGAAGTTTTCGGAAAGCCGTTCCAGCGAAATCCGGTTGGCATCGGACACGGTGGGAGTGGGGGCGAAGGCCACGGTGACGATGAAATTCTGACTGTGCAGAACCCGGTTGTGCTTGAGATTGTGCAGCAAGGCTGATGGCGCGGTTTCCAGGTCCTGGGTCAGAAAGACGGCGGTGCCCGGCACGGCGATCGGTTGCGATTTGGTCAGCATGGCGATCAGCTTGGTCAATCCGATCGCCGAATCCGCCGCCTTTTGCTTGACATGGGCCGAGCCGCGCACCCAGGACCAGACCAGCAGGCACATGGTCGCGGCCAGCATCACCGGCACATAGCCGCCGTCGACCAGCTTGGTCAGATTGGCGCTGAGGAACATCAGTTCCACCGTCAGGATCGGGGCAATGACCGCCACCACCAACGGCAGCGGCCATTTCCACGCCCGCGACAGCAGCACGAAAGCCAGAATCGAGGTGATCACCATGTCGCCGGACACCGCGATACCATAGGCGGAGGCAAGGCTGGACGACGACTCGAAGGCGATCACCAGCAAGATCACCCCGGTCATCAGGATCATGTTGACGCGCGGCATGTAGATCTGGCCGTGCTGGGTTTCCGAGGTGTGGCGAATTTCCATCCGCGGCAGAAGTCCCATCTGCACCGCCTGCTGCATCATCGAGAACGCCCCCGAAATCACCGCCTGGCTGGCAATCACCGTCGCCGCCGTTGCCAGGATGACCAAGGGCAGCAGCGCCCAGTCCGGGGCCATCAGGAAGAACGGGTCCGCCGCCGCCGCCGGGTCGTGCAGAACGAAGGCGCCCTGGCCCAGGTAGCTGAGCGCCAGCGACGGAAACACCAGGATACCCCAGGCAATGCGGATCGG
>JAYUGA010000005.1:0-2667 GCA_043738565.1 Rhodobacterales bacterium | reverse complement strand
CAAGCTCTGGGTCTGACCCGCCTCCGTCACATGACCAACTCCGTCGGGCCAGACCCAAATCCTAAGCTGACAATGGGGTCAAAATTGGATGCCGATAGGGGGTCAGTATTGCATGCTGATTGACAGGCACGAGCCCCAAAGCGACCAACCCATGACGATTCCCTTTCTCTGTTATGAAACACGGCCAACTCAGCCTAGGTCGAGCTTACACCAAGCATGGTTGATCGCTGTCCGAGTGGCTGTGCACGATTTCGGACTGAGCCAAACTCAGAGACCCCTGTTTCGTCAGAGAAGGTCCGACCGCATTCGAGTTCCCTTCAGCGAATGTCTGCCTCATGGAAGCCCATCATCGTCTTTGAAAACGTAGCGCGCAGCAGCCCCCCGCACAAACTGACTGAAGTCACCACCATCTATCGCGCCACCAGCCCACAGGCCCAACCAGCTGTTTCGGCCCATTTCGCTTATCCACAGCTTCATGCGCGCGCCCCTCTTGCTCCGAATCGAACGTCAGTGCACGGTTCCCGTCTGAGGAGAGCAGCCGTCAACCAAAAGCATAACAGGTCTATCGGCAAAACAGTTTCGGCTAAAAGAGGCGCGTTAGCGCCCAATCTGTCGTTGCATCCGGTCACTTACCCCGCGCCGTCTCGGCACGGGCTGCAGGGGGTTTGAGTACTGCCCGTCCTTTGTTTAGATAAGGATGTGTTGCCATGGCATTGCCGCCCCGCGTTTTCTATACCCTCCAGGAAGTCACGGCCCGATGGGGTTGCAACATTGCGGATGTCGCCGGTTGGGCCGACGCGGGCAGGTTCCGGATCATCACAGGTATTGCGGTTGTACGCTGCGGCGACGAAATCGTGGCTGGCAAGGTGGTGCTTTCCCCGATGGAACTTATGCCACTGTTTCGTCGCTGTGGATCCGGTCCTGCTGAGGCGATCATGCGGCGCATTCAACCGCTGAACCGCCAGGACTGGCTGCTGATCACCGATCCGGCCGGAGGGATCCCGGTTGGATTGGCGGACATGATGGTCCCCGCCGAGGAGGTCCACGCATTCGAGGAGGAAAACGACATGGTGCGCCGCGTGGCGGCCGGGCCCGGGGCCACCTCCCCTTATAACTGGGACGGGATGATGGTGGCCCTGATCCAGCGTATCCACGACCGTTGCGTGCCAGATACGCAGTCAGAGTTGGTCACGGACATGCAGGACTGGTTCGCAGATCAGACTGATGGCTCCAAAATTCCCGACAGCCGCACCGTTCGGCGGAGGATCACACCAGTCTGGAAAATATTGCACCGAGAGAAGGCATGATGATCCGGACCCGCGCTGGGCCCGGCATTTTCAATCTGTGTCAGGCCAACTTGCGGTCAATCGGCGCGTCGGCGTCGTGAACCAGCCGTGGCTTGGGCCGGAAGGCGCTGGCCACGGCATCGACACCGGCGCGCAGGGGCGAGTCCATCAGGTGGGCATAGCGCAGCGTCGTCTGCATCTGGCTGTGGCCGAGCAGCTTGCCGATCATCTCGAGGGATGATCCGCCGCTGACCAGAAGCGAGGCAAAGGTGTGGCGCAGGTCGTGAATGTGCACTTCCTGCAGCCCAGTCTGCTTTTGGACCTGTGCCCAGAACCGCCGGATCTCCCGCACCGCTGGCCGGGCGTATCGCCGGGGAAAAGCCACGGTGTGCCGTGCGGCACCTGAAGCTGGCGCTGGCGCACGATCATCGCGGTTTCGTCCGAGATCGGCACGCGGCGCACTCGGCGCTGTTTGGTCATGGTAGGTGGCTTTGACCAACTCAGGTGTTCGAGGTTAAACTGTTCGAACCGTGCCCGACGCGCCTCGCCAAGACGGGCGCCGGTCAGCATGCACATGCGAATGATGTCGGCTGCCCGACTGTCGGTGGCGGCGTCGAGTGCCGCAGCGAGGCTGGCGATTTCTTCCTTGGACAAGAACCGCTCTCGCGGCGACTCGGTGCGCCGGTGGAATCGCTGGGCTGGATTGTCCTCGCACCAGCCCCACTCGACCGCCAACGTGAACATCTTGCGCAGGACCTCCCCGATCCGGTTGGCGCGCACCGGTGTGGGCTTCGCAGGCTGCAGCTTCTTCGCCCGGTTGTTCGGCTTTTCCTTGTGCGGACGGGCCCGCCCCTCGGCGACCTTGGTCAGCAGCTTGTCAACGTCAGTCGAGGTGATTTCGGTGACCGGTTTGCGACCCCAGACCGGCGCCACCATCTTGGCCAGCGCGGAGCGCTGATCGTCAGCGTTGCGCTTGGCCAACTTTGGCAGATGCTGGATGCAGTAGCGTTCGATCAGGTCGTCTATGCGCGGCGCTTCGCGCAACGCCCCGCGCTGGGCCAAAGGATCGCCACCGGCATCAATCTCGCGGCGCAGTTCCTTGGCCCGGTCGCGCGCTGCCGCCACCGACCATTCCGGCCAGCGCCCGAAGGTCATCCGGCGCTGCCGCCCGGCATGGCGATAGTCGAGGGTGAAGGCCCGCCCACCGCTGCGGTAGCTGCAGGCGGCGAAGCCGCGCACCTCGGTGTCGAAGATCTGGTAATCCCGGCCGACGATGGGCTCAGCCTCGCGGATCACCTTCTCGGTCAGTTTGGTGCGTTCAGGCATGGGTCTGGTCCTCGTTGCATCCGACATGAGGCGTGGTTTCGCCGCACTAGCAAGG
>JAYUGA010000004.1:0-7551 GCA_043738565.1 Rhodobacterales bacterium | reverse complement strand
CAAATACCTCGCCGCCTGACCCTCCTGCCCATTGGCGCCAATATCCCACAGCGGTGCGTCCATCGCCGCGCCATCGGTCCGAGAGCCGATGGCCGCGGGGGGATGTGAAATCCCCCGGACCGACGCCGCCGCCCGCACGCCCTCTCCCATCCCCCCCGATTTTTCGCAGAAAAATCGCGCCTCTTGTGACCCCACCCCCCAAAGCCTACACTCGGTCCATGAACGCGCCCCTGATCGACCCTTTCGCCCGCGCCATCACCTATCTGCGCGTCTCGGTCACCGACCGCTGCGATTTCCGCTGTGCCTATTGCATGACCGAACACATGACCTTCCTGCCCAAGGCCGAACTGCTGACGCTCGAGGAACTCGACCGCCTCTGCTCCACCTTCATCCGCATGGGCGTCGAAAAGCTGCGGATCACCGGCGGCGAACCCCTGGTTCGCAAAGGGATCCTGACGTTGTTCGAGGCGATGTCGCGCCACCTTGAAACCGGTGCGCTCAAGGAACTGACCCTCACCACCAACGGCAGTCAGCTTCGCAAATACGCCCGCGACCTCGCCGCCTGCGGGGTCAAACGGATCAATGTCTCGGTCGATACGCTCGACGCGGCGAAATTCGCCGAAATCACCCGCTGGGGCCGCCTGGCCCAGGTCCTCGACGGCATCGAGGCAGCCAAGGAAGCGGGCCTCAAGGTCAAGATCAACACCGTCGCTTTGAAGGGCTTCAACGAGGCTGAACTTTTCACCCTCACCGAATGGTGCGCCCGCCAAGGCCACGACCTCACCTTCATCGAGGTCATGCCGATGGGCGACATGGGCGAAGCCCACCGCCTTGACCAATATTGGAGCCTGGACGACCTCAGGTCGCGCCTCGCCGCCCGCTACACGATCAGCGATCTTGCCGACCGCACCGGCGGCCCCGCCCGCTATCTGCGGCTGAACGAGACCGGCCAGCGCATCGGACTGATCACCCCGCTGACCCACAACTTTTGCGAAAGCTGCAACCGCGTCCGCCTGACCTGCACTGGCGAACTCTACATGTGCCTGGGGCAGGAAGACATGGCCGACCTCCGCGCGCCCCTGCGGGCCTCGCCCTCCGACACCCTGCTGGAGCACGCCATCCGCCAAGCCATCACCCGCAAACCCAAAGGTCACGATTTCGATTATTCAAGACAGATCGTCGCCGGTCAGACCCGCCGCCACATGAGCCACACCGGCGGCTGAACCCGATTTTCCGCTTGCCAAATACCCCCGCCGGAGGCCCGCTTGAAAGCCGAACCGCCTGAAACCGGCGTTCATCAGGCCCGAAAAGGGCTTTCTTCACGCCCGCGATGAAAGCCACTTCAGGCTTGAAGAGCGGTTGGTTCCAAGCGCATTCCGAAAAGTGTGAAGCGGTTTTTGGACAAAATGCGCGTAAGAACAAAAGGTTAAAGCGGCCGTTTGATTCTTGTCAAACGCAAACCGCTTTAAGCCAAACACTTCCGGCTGGATCCCTCGGCAAGGCTGCGCGTCCGCAGTTCCGACGCAAACCTTGCCAACTGCCTAATTTCCCAAACCCAAGCCCTTGATTTCCCATGCTTTCTCAAAGCGTCCAGATCTGGACGCCCCCACCCCCTTGCCAGCCCCCGCAATCCCCGCCAATTTCGCGGCCATGAAAGCCCCGCTCCTCACCCCGCTGGCCGCCGCGCTGCCCGCCACCGTCCCCTTCACCGGACCCGAGACGCTGGAGCGGCAAAACGCCCGCCCCTTCAAAGCCCGCCTCGGGGCCAACGAAAACCTGTTCGGCCCTTCCCCCAAAGCCATCGCGGCCATGCAGGCGGCCGCCGTAGAGGTCTGGAAATACGGCGACCCCGAGAACCACGACCTCAAAGCCGCCCTCGCCGCCCATCATCACACGAGACCCGAAAACATCGTCGTCGGCGAAGGCATCGACGCCCTGCTGGGTTACCTCACCCGCCTGATGCTCCAGCCCGGCGACCCGGTCGTGACCTCGCTCGGGGCTTACCCGACCTTCAATTTCCACGCCGCAGGCTACGGCGGCACCCTGCACCGCGCCCCCTACCAGGCTGACCACGAAGACCCCGAAGCCCTGCTGAACCTGGCCCGGCAGACCCGGGCAATACTCCTCTACCTTGCCAACCCCGACAACCCGATGGGCAGCCATCACCCTGCTACCACCCTCACCGACCTGATCGCCAACCTGCCGCCTGAAACGCTGCTGATCCTCGACGAGGCCTATATCGACTTCGCCCCGCCCGGCACCGAACCCACAATCGACCCCGACACCCCCAATGTCATCCGCTTCCGCACCTTTTCCAAAGCCCACGGCATGGCCGGCCTGCGGGTCGGCTACGCCATCACCGCCGCCCCCTTGGCGACAGCCTTCGACAAGGTCAGAAACCATTTCGCCGTCGGCCGCATCGCCCAGGCCGGAGCGCTGGCGGCGCTGCTGGACCAACCCCACCTCGCCACCATCCGCGCCAAAGCCGCCACCGCCCGCAGCCGCCTGAACCAGATCGCCCGCGCCAACGCTCTGCTCCCGCTGCCGTCGGCCACCAATTTCGTCACGATGGATTGCCTGCGCGACGGCGACCACGCCCGCGCCGTGCTGCGCGAGCTGATCGCCCGCGACATCTTTGTCCGCATGCCCGGCGTGGCCCCCTTGGACCGCTGCATAAGGGTCAGCCTTGGCGACGACGCGGCCCTGACCGCTTTCGCCGAAGCCCTGCCTCAGGCGATCACAGCCGCAGGCTGATCATTCGGCGGCAAGGCTCGGGTTGGCGGGCCCCAGCGCCGGTGCCGCCCCTTCCGGCGCCTCCGCCGCACTCAGAACCGGGCGCATGGGCGGCATTTCCGACACCGCAGACAGCATCAACGCCGCAACCGCCTCCCCCGCCTCGATCCCGCGGCGGAACACCAGCATGTTCTGGAACGTCGTCTTGCTGCCGGTAAACCCGACCCGCTCCTCGCAAGGCAGCGCATCGGCGCGCAGATATTCCCAGCCGTCCAGCCCCAGTTTGTTCATCAAACTGGTCAAGGCCAGCGCGAACCGGTCCGGCGTCGTCCGGGCGTCGCGGGCCTTTTCGCCTTTGCGGGGGCTGGGGACGACTTTGTATTCGTAACGCTGCATGGGCAACCTCTGCGGGATTCGGATCAACCGATAGTAGCGGGATATGCCATCCAAGGCCAAGTGCGCCAAGCGTTTCTGCCAGACCGGCGCAATTCTGCCGAGCCAGCCCCGACAAAACATGCGGCGCAACAGCCGATTGCCGCTCTGGAAATATGGTGCC
Organism: Rhodobacterales bacterium; assembly: GCA_043738565.1. GTDB lineage: Bacteria > Pseudomonadota > Alphaproteobacteria > Rhodobacterales > Rhodobacteraceae > Stagnihabitans. The sequence continues at coordinate 4,262 of JAYUGA010000004.1, read as the reverse complement.
CAGAGCCGGACTTGCCCGGCCCTGCCCCCGCATTGGCGGACCGGCTTCGCGCCTGCCCGCCACGCCGGCTGGTGACACCCGGCAGCGCCCACGACCACTGGCACGCCCGGCGGCAGGTGTGCTTCAAGCCGGTTCCGGGCCACGGTGGCAAGGCGGTTTGCCGGGGCGACACGGCGACGGGATCAGTCTGGCCCGGAATCATCGGTGCCGATGGTGCGGCGCAGGCAAGGTTTGTGCCGGGCCAGCGGATGATCCGCCACGGCGGAGCGCCGATGGCGTGCAAGGCCGAACTGCGGCCTTGCACCTGTGCCGGACGGTCAGTGCTGGCGGCGCCGATCTCTCAAGGTCAGACCACCCATTTCAGCCCTCCCCTCGGCCTTGCGCCGGTGCTGGTGGTTTGCGGCGTCGCCCGGCCAGCGGCGGAAAATGGCGGGTCTGTCGCGGTCTCTGTAATCTGCGGCGCGCTGCGGCGTCTTTATGATCAACGCGCTGGTCGGCGTGTCGCCGCTCTGGACTTGGGCCTTGCAGGGATCGCACCGTGCGCAGGAATTTTGACACACCAACAACCCGAAAGATCGAACGCCCGGAGACGGCCTTGAAGGCGAACTCGGGCCGGATCAGCTCCGGATCTGCCTGGCGAGACAGCGGGGAATTCCTGCTGCGCCGTCAATTGAACAAGATCATTCATTCCGGCACGTTGCAGCTGCAAATGCCAAGCGGCCGCAGCGTTGCCTTTGGCAAAGGCCACCCCGGCGTGATGCGGAGCAATGGCATGCGGCGCAAGATGCTGCGGCGGCTGACCCGACACAACCCGGTCGTCAGGCCGGTGGCCAGGCCGGTGGCCAGGGCACGGGCAAATGTGGCGCATCCCTACGATCTTTCCGACACTCTGGACGGGCTGTTTCGGGACGACCGCCTCATCGCCCGCAGCGCAAGAGGAGTTCTGCAATGACATGGCTTGCCAACAACTGGTTCATCGTCCTGATCGGCGTTGCCTTCGTCGGCTTTCATTTCTTTGGCCATCGCGGACATGGCGGCGGCGCGCGGGGTGGTGGCGGCCACGGCGGGCATGGGGAAGCGCCGCCCGCAACGCCGCCAACCGCGCCACCCGCGCCCGGACCAGTCGCACTGCCGCACAGCGGTGTGCATCCGCTCCCGGATGCGACCGACCCTGCGGCGTCCGATTTACCCTCGGCCAAGCCGCATAGTCACGGCGGCAAACATTGCTGAGCCAAGCCTTATGCAGACGGCGGGCATCCGCCCGCACAGAAGGAGGGTTCGACGTGAAGGCAATCGCACAGCAGAAACCGTCCCGCAACGATCTCCGGTGGTCATTCGGGCTTTTGGTGGCGCTGGGTGCCGGGATTGGCGGGCTGGTTGGCCAGGCGCAGGCGCAAGATGCCAGCAATTATCAGGTCGTCGGCTCGATTGCCGCCTATCTGGGCCTGATGCCCGCGGAAATCGCCGCTGGCCACCCCCAGAACCACCCCGAAGTCCGGATGCACGGCGGGCCGCCGGGCACCAGCCATGCCGAACATATCATCATCGCCCTGTTCGAAGAGCCTTCGAACGCCCGGATCGAGGACGCCAGCATCTCTGCCACCATCTCGGGCCTCGGCCATGTCGCGGCGACACCGATCACCCTCGATCCGATGCTGATCGCCGGGGTGGTCACCTACGGCGGCTACGTGACCTTTCCCGGACCCGACACCTATTCCATCGACCTTCAGATCAGCAGACCCGGCAGCCCGAAGGTGACGGCGATCAGCTTCAAATATGAACACGGCAGCAACTGAACGGTTCGCGCGCCAAGACGTCCTGCGCCTGATGACCGGTGCTGGACCAGATTGAAGTTTCACAACTCTTCCAATCACAACAGGTGAACATGATGAAGCTCTCAAAACTGTTACATGTCCTCAGTGCGCTCCTTGGACTCTCGGGCCTGGCCCTATGGGCCGTAGCGATTTTCGCTTCGCCAGCCTTTGGACAGACGCAGGAAGTGATGCTTCTGTGCGGCATACTCGCTTTGCTCACCGCCATCTGGCTCTTGCTCGGGGCGATGCATCACAACACGCTTGAGAAGACGCAGGAGATTGTCTGAGCGACCGTCGCGACCGTGCGAGGCGCGGCTACCTATCCATGCGACTGACCGCACTGGTTGGCGGTTGTCGCGCGAACCCGGCGCCTCCTGATTGGCAAGAGGCACCGATGCGACAAGCGCCATCCGCGACGGGGTGTGCAGTGCAATGTGGCCGAGCAGTGCTTTGACAGTAGAAACCTGGGGGTAAGGAGTTCCATTTTGCCCAATCCCACACCGATGCCGCAAACCCCGTCAGCCGACCCCGGACAGCGCAAAGCCTGGCTGGTCGGCGGCGGCATCGGCTCGCTGAGTGCCGCCGCCTTCATGATCCGCGATGGCGGTATGGCGGGGGCCAACATCACCATACTGGAGGCGCTGCCGCTGCTCGGCGGCAGTCTGGACGGTGCGGGCGACCCCGAGGCGGGGTATTCGCTGCGCGGCGGGCGGATGCTGACGAGCGACAATTACGAATGCACCTGGGATCTGTTCAAAACCATCCCGTCGCTGACCCACCCGGTCTCCTCGGTCTATGACGAGACGATGGAATTCAACCAGATCTACAAGGCCCATTCGATGGCCCGTCTGGTTGACCGCCGCCGTGCCAGGGTGCCGGTCACCTCGATGGGCTTTTCGATGCGCGACCGGATGGAATTGCTGAAACTGACCAACGCCAGCGAAGCCACGCTGGGCACCGACTGCATCACCGACTGGCTGTCGCCGTCGTTTTTCGAGACCGAATTCTGGTATATGTGGGTGACGACCTTCGCCTTCCAGCCGTGGCACAGCGCGGTGGAATTCAAGCGCTATCTGCACCGCTTCATGCTGGAGTTTTCGCGGATCGAAACCCTGGCAGGGGTCAAGCGCACAGTGTTCAACCAGTATGACTCGCTGGTGCTGCCGCTGGTCGGCTGGCTGCGCAGGCATGGCGTGAACTTCGTCACCGGCTGCACCGTCACCGATCTGGACCACAGCGCCACCGGTATTTTCAGCGTCACCGGCATCCGCTGCCAGCAGGACGGCAAGGCTCAGGTGATCGCGGTGGGTGCCACCGATCTGGTGATCGTGCAGAACGGCTCGATGACCGATGCGTCAAGCCTCGGCTCGATGACCCGTGCGCCGGACAAGAAAACCAAAGCCGACAGCGGCAGTTGGGCGCTGTGGGAAAGACTGGCGCAAGGCCGGCCGGAGTTCGGCAACCCGGCCCCGTTCAACTCCTGCATCGCGCAATCGGCCTGGCAATCCTTTACCGTCACCCTGAAGAACCCGGCGTTCTTTGACAGCATGCAACGGTTCAGCGGCAACGAGGCAGGCACCGGCGGCCTTGTGACCTTCAAGGATTCCAACTGGCTGCTGTCGATCGTGCTGGCGCACCAGCCGCATTTCGCGGACCAGCCCGCCGATGTGCAGGTGTTCTGGGGCTATGCGCTGCTGCCCGACCGGATCGGCGATTTCGTAGCCAAACCGCTGGAGGATTGCACCGGGGCCGAGATCCTGCACGAACTGGCGGGCCATCTGAGGCTGGACCCCGCAACGCTGGCCACTGCCAACTGCATCCCGTGCCGGATGCCCTATATCACCTCGATGTTCATGCCGCGCGCCCACAGCGACCGGCCGCTGCCGGTGCCGCCCAACAGCCGCAACTTCGCCTTTGTCAGCCAGTTCGTCGAGGTCGCCGACGATGTGGTGTTCACCGTCGAATATTCGGTGCGGGCAGCGCAGATGGCCGTGTATCAACTGCTGGGCATCGCCCGCCCGGTGCCCGCCATCACCCCGCATGACAAATCGCTGAAGGTGCAGTTCGAGGCGCTGATCAAGGCGTTCAAGTGAGATCGGCCAAGGCCGGGATTCGGTGAAAACCCAACCCTCAGGGCTGTCGAAGCCGGTGCTATTGCCGCCAGATCTTTGATTTCATGGTGCCCCCAGCAGGACTTGAACCCGCGACCCCCTGATTACAAATGATCTGCGCTAGCGACCTAAATACTTGTAAACGGGTGATGTTTTTTACTTTCTTCGCCCACTATGCAATCGCGATGCAATTGGACCACCGCTACTTGATAGGCACTTCTGCCTCAGCTTCATACGGCGGCAAGTCTGTAGGTTCGGGCATACCGTTAGGGTAGCGCCAGTCAATGACCGCCGCGCGCAAGGCAATTACGTCATGAAGAAGCTGGTTCGCCACTCG
>JAYUGA010000003.1:0-7582 GCA_043738565.1 Rhodobacterales bacterium | reverse complement strand
ATCACCCGCGGCGCCTCGCCCTCGACCACCTCGTTCAGCGCAAAACTCACGCTCGGCTCGGCCATCGCCAGCCGCCGCAGCACCTCGGCAATCGCCTGCGCCTCGGCCCGCTCGCTGCGCAGGAATTTCAGCCGCGCCGGGGTGGCAAAGAACAGATCACGCAACTCGACGACCGTGCCCGGCGCCGCCGCTGCCGGTCGCACCGCCGCCTCGCGCCCGCCCGTGACGCTGATCTCGGCACCTTCATGCCCCTCGGCGCGCGAGGTGATCACCAGCCGCCCGACCGCCCCCAAAGACGCCAAAGCCTCGCCCCGGAACCCAAAGCTGCGAATGTCCAGCAAATCCGACCCGTCGATCTTCGACGTCGCATGCCGCGCCACCGCCAGCGGCAGGTCAGCGCCGGTCATGCCGTGGCCGTCATCCGTCACCCGGATCAGCACCTTGCCGCCTGCGGAATAATCCACCGCGATCCGCCGCGCCCCGGCATCCAGCGCGTTTTCCACCAGTTCCTTGACCGCAGAGCCAGGCCGCTCAACCACTTCCCCAGCCGCAATCCGGTTGATCGCGGCCTCGTCCAAAGGCCGAATCACCGGGCGGGTATCGCCGATCTTGGGGTCATGCAGGGTCATGCCACCATTTGTAGCAGGTCAATGGCGCAGGGGCTACAGATTCGCTACTCCGTCGCCGCAACACCCTTCGCATCGCCCACCACCACAAACACCAACCGATCCGGCGTCAGCAGCTTGGCCGCCACCCGCTTGACATCGGCCAGCGTCACCGCCTCGACCCGCCGGTTGCGCGTCGCCGGATAGTCCGAGGGCAGGCCCAGGATCTGCATGCCCACCAGAATGCTGGCGATCCGGCCATTGCCGTCAAACCGCAGCGGATAGGCCCCGGTCAGATAGGTCTTGGTGTCATCCAGTTCCTTCTGGGTCACGCCATTCCTGGCGACATCGGCCCAGATGTCGCGGATCACCTGAATGGCCTCTGCCGCCTTGTCATTGGCGGTGGCCAGCGATCCCGCCAGTATTTCCGCATGGTCATAGGCGGCCAGGGATGTGCCGACGCCATAGGTCAGCCCGCGCTTTTCGCGCAGCTCGTCCATCAGGCGTGACGAAAAGCCGCCGCCGCCAAGGATTTCGTTCAGGATCGTCGCGGCAAAATAGTCCGGGTTGTCAAAGCGGATGCCGGCCTGATAAAAGCTGATCGCGGTTTGCGGCCCCGGAAAGTCCTGCTGCAAGACACCCGCCTTGGTGTTCAGCGCGGCCTGGCCGGTCTGCGCGGCACCGGTCGCAGGCAGGTCGCCCAGCAGCTTGTCCAGCATCAGCCCCAGTTGCGCCGCCGTGATATCGCCGGCCACCGAGACATAGATGCGGTCACGGGCAACACTGCCTTTGAATGCCGCCACAATATCATCGCGGGTCAGCGCCTTGACCGACTCCAAAGTGCCGTCACCTACCGTGCCATAGGGATGGTCGCCGTAGGCCCGCTTGCGCAGCAGGTTGCCGCCAATCGCTTCGGGGTCCTTGGCGTCGGACGCGAGGCCCGACAGCACCTGGCCGCGCACCCGTTCCACCGCATCCGCATCAAACCGCGGCTTGGTCAGCGCCAGACGCAGCAGGTCCACCGCCTGATCGCGGTTCGCGGACAGAAACTTGGCGGAAACCCCCACACCATCCTGATCGGAACTGAAATGATACTCCGCCGCCAGCGCATCCCGGGCCGTCGCAAAGCCCTGTGAGTCCAGATCGCCCGCACCTTCCTCGATCAGCGCGGTCATCAGGTTGACCGCCCCGCGCTTGCCAGGTCCGTCCAAAGACGTGCCGCCCAGAAAGCGGATTTCCAGCGCGGTGAACGGGATGCCGTGTTCTTCGACCAGCCAGGCCTTGATGCCACCGGGCGACGTCACCTCTTGGATGGCAATCTCGGCATGGACGGGCAGGGCCAGCAGGAACAGGGCCAGAGCGACACGGAACAGGGTCATTGCGCGGCCTCCTCGGTGGTCAGGTAGCCGGTCACGGCATTGCGGCGGTCCAGCACCAGCTTTGCCGCCGCCATCACTTCCTCCGCCGTGATGCTTTGCAGCAAATCCGGCCAGTCCTGCACATCCTTGACCGAAAGCCCCACCGCCAAGGCCGCGCCATAGTCCCGCGCCAGCCCCTGGGTGTTGTCGCGGGCATAAATCTGCGCCGCACCGACCTGGGTCTTGATCCGGGCAAAGTCGGCGGCGTTGACACCATCTTTCATGAACTTGGCAATCACCGCATCCATCGCCTTTTCGGCATCGGCAAGGCTTTCCCCCGGCACCGGCACCACGACCAGACTGAACGTATCCTTGTCCAGCGACACGCCTTCGTAGCTGGCCGAGGCATAGACGGCGCGTTGGGTGTCAAACTGCAAGGCACGCGCCAGAACCGAGGTGGTGCCACTACCGCCCAGCACTTCCGCCAAGAGCGAAATCGCCGCCGCCTGCCGCTGGTCCCCCGGGTTGCGTTCCGGGGCAAGATAGCTGCGCACCACATAGGGCTGCGCCACCCTTGCATCGGCCAGAACCAGCCGCCGTTCGGCCAGTTGCGGCGGCTCGGTCGGCCGGACCTGCGGCATGATCGCCGCCGAGGGTGGCACCGGGCCGTAATACTGCTTGGCCAAAGCCAGCACATCAGCAGGCTTCACGTCGCCCGCCACCACCAGAATCGCGTTATTCGGGGCATAGTTGGCCCGGTAGAACGCCAAGGCATCCGCCCGCGTCAACTGCTCCATCTCGTGCCGCCAGCCGATGACCGGTATGCCGTAGGGATTGTTCAAGTACTGCGCCGCCGCCATCTGTTCGGCCAACAAGGCACCGGGGTTCGAATCCGTCCGCTCGGTGCGTTCGTCCAGAATAACCTTGCGCTCGGTCATCACGTCATTTTCGGTAAGGTTCAGATTGCGCATCCGGTCGCTTTCCAGCTTCATCACCAGACCCAGCCGGTCCGCCGCAACCCGTTGGAAATAGGCGGTATAATCCAGCGTGGTAAAGGCATTGTCCGACCCGCCCTGCGCGGCCACAATCTTGGACAATTCGCCGGGGGCCACATCCTTGGTGCCCTGAAACATCAGATGCTCCAGAAAATGGGCGATGCCGGATTTGCCGGGGAGGGCATCCGCCGCCCCGATCCTGTACCAGACCATCTGCACCACGACCGGGGCGCGGTGATCCTCGATCACCACGACCTCCATGCCATTGTCCAGTTTGAAGGTGCTGACCGTGTCCGCCCATAGCGGCCATGCCACCAGCGCCAAGGCCAGCCCAATTCCCAAGCGCCGCATGCAAACCCTCCACATCACCCCGGCGCAAGCTACGCTACGCAGGGCGCGGCGCAAGCCCCGGCCACGCGCTTGTGACAGGGCGTCAGCGCCTATTTCGCCGCGTCTTGCGGTGGGGCCGAGGGGGTCGCCACGCCAGCCTGCCGCCAGCGGGCGAGGTCGGCATAGGCGTCCAGCCAATACTCTTTATAGGCCTTGTAGTAGACATTCACGCCAAAGGCCCGCTCCAGCAGTTTGCCGGGATGCCTGCGGCGGAATTGCAGATCGTTGGCGGCAAGCTGGCTGCGGATGTCCGACGACAGCCCCTTGCGCGCCGCATAACTGACCAGCCCGCCATCCGCCGCAGGCACGCCCGCCGCAGGCACGCCCGCCGCAGGGCTGCGCGGCTTGCCACCAAGCGCCACCACGGCATCATCCATCGGGTGCTGGTCGGTCAGATTCTCGCCGCCCGGTGTCGGGTCGGGCAGGGCCGTCAGGTCAGGCGGCGTTGTCAACGATTTCGGCGGCAGGATGGCAAATTCGTCCGGGCCACCGGTCGAGGACCGCAGGTTCATCAGATGCGGGGTCTTGTTGCCACCGCCACAAGCTGTCAGCGCCAACAGCGCCGCGCCCGCGATTGCGAGGACCACCCGTGTCATCCGCATGAACTCCCTGCCCTTACCGGCAATCCCGCTTCCGGGCTGCACTTTTGCCCGTATTAGCGCAATCGCCGCGCCACGTCACGGGGTCTTTCTCCCGGCCTTGCCCTTGTAAGGCGGTGTCCCGCCCGCGACATTGCCAAACAGCACCAGCCCAAGCGTCCCCAGAAAGATACTGACATCGGCCAGGTTGAAGGCGAAGGGGTTCTCGATCCGGCAGCACGACATGTTCAGAAAATCCGCCACCGCGCCATATGCCAGCCGGTCGATGACATTGCCTGCCGCGCCGCCAATCAGCAACCCCGCCGCAATCTGCGCCCGTGGCCCCAATCCCTCGCGCCGCACCCACAGCCAGACCCAGACCGATATCGCCAGTGCCACCGCAATCATCAGCCAGCGGCCGATGTTGCTGTCCTGCGCGAACAGGCCAAAATTCATCCCCCGGTTCCAGGCCATGCGAAAGACAAGGAACGGCTGCCAGACATCAATCTCGCCCCGGTTCACCAGATCCAGCCAGAACACCACCACGACCTTGCTGATCTGGTCCAGCGCGATGGTCGCCAGCGCCACAACCGGGATCAGCGGGACTGTGCGGTTGAACAGCTTCATCCTAGTGCCGGAAATGCCGCTGGCCGGTGAACACCATCGCCAGCCCCGCCGCATCCGCCGCCGCGATGACCTTGTCATCGTTCATCGATCCGCCGGGCTGGATCACCGCCACCGCCCCGGCCTCTGCCGCCGTCAGCAAACCATCGGGGAAGGGAAAGAACGCATCCGACGCCACGACGGAACCAACCGTCGGACCAACCGCCAACCCCAAGGCCCCGGCCATATCCGCCGCCTTGCGCGCCGCGATCCGCGTCGAATCGACCCGACTCATCTGCCCCGCCCCGATGCCCACGGTCGCCCCGTCCTTGACATAGACAATCGCGTTCGACTTCACATGTTTGGCCACTTTCCACGCAAACAGCATATCCGCCAGTTGCGCCTCGGTCGGCGGCACCTTGGTCACGACCTTCAAATCGCTGGCAGGCAGCCCTGCACAATCGCGGTCCTGCACCAGAAAGCCGCCCGCGACTTGCCGGAACGCCAAGCCCGGGCTACGCGGGTCGGGCAGGGCTTTGGTCGTCAGCAGCCGCAGGTTCTTCTTCCCGGCAAACACCGCCCGCGCCTCATCCGACGCTCCCGGTGCAATGACAACCTCGGTGAAAATCTTGACGATCTCCGCCGCCGTCTCGGCATCCAACGGCTGATTCAGCGCAACGATCCCGCCAAAGGCCGAGGTCTGGTCGCAGGCATAGGCCCGCAGATAGGCCTCGCGCAGCGTAGCCGCCTTGCCCACGCCGCAGGGATTGGCGTGTTTGACAATGGCGCAGGTCGGCCCGTCGGCGGCAAACTCCGCCACCAGTTCAAACGCCGCATCGGTGTCACCCAGATTGTTGTAGGACAGTTCCTTGCCCTGCCATTGCTTTGCCGTAGCCACCCCTTCCCGCCGCGAGCCGTCCGTATAGAACGCCGCCGCCTGATGCGGGTTCTCGCCGTAGCGCAAGCCCTGCGCCAATGTTCCGGCAAACGACCGATGGCGCGGGAACGGCTCCTTGAACTGCCCGGCCAGCCAGCCCGACACCGCCGTGTCATAGGCCGCCGTCCGCGCATAAGCCGCCAGTGCCAGCTTCTGCCGGAAGCCCAGCCCCGTCGCCCCGTCATTCGCCTGCAACTGGTCCATGAGCGCCCCGTAATCCGCAGGATCCGTCACCACGGTCACAAAGCGGTGGTTCTTGGCCGCCGCCCGAATCATCGCCGGCCCGCCGATGTCGATATTCTCGATACAGGTGGCGGGATCGGCACCCTTGGCCACCGTCTCCTCGAACGGATAGAGGTTCGAGATCAGCAGGTCGATCGGCTCGATGCCATGCGCCGCCATCGCCAGCAGATGCTCGTCATCGTCGCGCAACGCCTGCAGCGCCCCGTGGATATTGGGGTGCAAGGTCTTGACCCGCCCGCCCATCATCTCGGGGAACCCGGTCACATCGGCCACATCGCGCACCGCCAGCCCCGCCGCCCGCAGCATGCCAGAGGTGCCGCCGGTCGAGATCAGCTCCACCCCCAGCCCCGCCAGAGTGCGGCTCAGCTCGATCAGTCCGGTTTTGTCGGAAACCGAAATCAGCGCACGGCCAATCGGGACGAGGTTTGTCATGCGGGTGTCCCCTCGCAGGTCGATTGGTCAGATCTGGGTCGACACGTCTTCCCGGTCCAGATCACGGATAGCCAGCGGAGTATCCTGCGCCTTCGCCAAGGTCCAGCCCAGCTGTGTTTCAAAATCCAGCGCGCGGGCGGTCAGCACGATCTGAACGGTCTGCCGCGGGCGAAGCCTGGTCTTTTCCAGATAGATCGAGGGGGCCAGCGCCATTTCCGCCGCCCCTTCTTGCCGAAACACCCAGATTTCGCCGCTTTTCAAGGCAAGTGAAACCGCAGTGCCGCCCATGTCCAGCCGCGCTTCGACATCGGGGTGAATGTGGAATCGCAGGGCAAAACGGATGCCCTTCAGCCGCCCGTCCACCATCAGTTGCTCAAACCGTCGCTTTTCCGGGGTTGAGATTGCCGCCAGCTTGTCGATGCCGGTCAGATGCCGCCCATCATTGGTCAGCATCAGATCGCGGACATGGCTGACCCCATGCGTTGCCGACCAGCCCGAATGCGCCAGATGCACGCCTGCCCCATTCTCGCCCTCCAGCACCCGCAGCGTCGTAACCTCGGCGCGGTCGGTCAGCGCCTGATCCGCCGCCCCCGCCAGCCGCGACGATGAAAAGCCATCCACCGCCAGCGTGGAATGCGATGCGGTCGCCCGCCCCGCCAGCCGCCAATCCGGCCCGAACGGTGCCCCCGACCCGCACGACACGATCACCGGACGGCGGCTCGAAGTCAGCTCGAACGCATTGGTCGAGGCATGCGCCTTGGTCCCCGCCGCCCCGCCCGGCGGTGCGGCGGCATCAACAATCACCGTCGTCCGCCCGCCCGACAGCCGCGCAAAACCCATCGCCAGCCCGGCCGACGGCAGCGCCCGCACCCCGGCATTGGCGAGGGCGCTGTCCAGCCGCCCCTCCATCCCCCGCCCGCCGCCGTGATAGCGCGCCAACCCGCCATCGGCATGGCGCAGCGCCCGCAAGGTCGGCGCAATCCGCTCCATCGCCGCCAGATGTTCTGGCGGGGCCATATGCCCGGCCTCGCCCAAGGCCTGCGCCGCCCAGGTCAAAAGCGTGAACACCTCCAGCAGCTCCTCGGGGTTGCGAGTCGGTATCCCGCCCTCGATATCAATCTCGATCTCGCAATCATGCGCCAGCGCCGCCAGCGCCGGGCCGACATGCGCCTGCATCCCCTCCAGCGCCAGCCCGGCGGAAATCATGCCGGTCAGCGCCTCGAAGCGTGGCAGGCCCGGCGCGGCCTTCTGCCAGCGCTTGGCCAGAAAAGCGGTCTGTGCCGACAAGGCCCGGAAATACGCCGCCGACTGCGCCTTGTCCGCGCCCTGCAACAACAACAGCGCATGGTTGATCCAGCGGATCAGCCGCCGCCCGGTCAGATCCGCCGTCCACCCCGGCCCGCGCCCCAGGCCAAACCGCGCGATCCACTCCCAGGTCCAG
>JAYUGA010000002.1:0-19553 GCA_043738565.1 Rhodobacterales bacterium | reverse complement strand
CACACAAGCCGATGTCTTCACCTTCGACCCCGGCTTCACCTCGACCGCCGCCTGCGAAAGCGCCATCACCTATATCGACGGCGACAAGGGCGAGCTGTTGCATCGCGGCTATCCGATCCAGCAGCTGGCGGCCAAGTCGTCTTATCTCGAAGTCTGCTATCTGCTGCTGTATGGTGAATTGCCGACCGCCGTCCAGTTGACGGATTTCCGGGGCCGCGTGACACGCCACACCATGGTGCATGAACAGATGCACAACTTCTTTCGCGGCTTCCGCCGGGATAGCCACCCGATGGCCACCATGGTCGGCGTGGTCGGCGCGATGTCGGCTTTCTATCACGACAGCCTCGACATCACCGACCCCTGGCAGCGCGAAGTGGCCGCGATCCGGATGATCGCCAAACTGCCGACGATTGCCGCGATGGCCTATAAATATTCGGTCGGCCAGCCCTTCGTCTACCCGAAAAACTCGCTCAGTTATGCGGGAAATTTCTTGAACATGTGCTTCTCGGTCCCGGCCGAGGATTACGTGGTCAGCCCGGTTCTGGAAAAGGCGCTGGACCGGATTTTCATGCTGCATGCCGACCACGAACAGAACGCCTCGACCTCGACGGTGCGGCTGGCGGGCTCGTCCGGGGCCAATCCCTTCGCCTGTATCGCCGCGGGCATCGCCTGTCTGTGGGGCCCGGCGCATGGCGGCGCCAATCAGGCCGCTTTGGAGCAATTGCGCGAAATCGGCACCGTGGACCGCATCCCGGAATTCATTGCCAAGGCCAAGGACAAGAACTCCGGCATCAAGCTGATGGGCTTCGGCCATCGGGTCTATAAAAACTTCGACCCGCGCGCCACCGTGATGAAGGAAAGTGCGGACGAGGTGCTGGACCTTCTGGGCATCCACAACAACCCGACCCTGCAAGTCGCCAAGGAACTGGAGCGGATCGCGCTGCAAGACGATTACTTCATCTCGAAAAAGCTCTATCCGAATGTCGATTTCTATTCCGGCATCATTCTGGATGCGATGGGCTTCCCGACTTCGATGTTCACGCCGATCTTCGCCATCGCCCGCACCGTCGGCTGGATCAGCCAGTGGAAAGAGATGATCGCCGAACAGAACCAGAAAATCGGCCGCCCCCGGCAATTGTATGTCGGCCCGACACAGCGCGATTATGTGGACGTGGCAAAGCGGTAATACCAATGGGGCGGCCAAAGAAGGTCGCCCCAACCACACCGCCACCCAATCCACCAGGGCCCGCACTGGCCGCTGCCCACCTCGGTCGCCAAAATGCAGTGTCGGACGCCAATGCCTCGCCCCTACAATTTGAATCTAATTTCGCATCATGTTGGCCCAATTATCGCGCGGGAGAGCCATTGGTTGCGCCATCGGTCCAAGCAATCAATGGCGCAAGGGGAGTGTGCCCCCCCCGGCCTGCCCAATAAAACCGTCATCGGACTTCCCGCCCAAACAACCCAAACCAGCGCCCCGGCGGTCGGCGCTCTGCCACCGACTGGTGCAGCCGCTCCGACACGTCCCGGCCGACCCGGCGCCTGTGGCGGATCAGAAAGAACTTGCCCCAACTGCGCCACGTGCCCACCATCGGCGCATTCACGTCACATGAAAACCGCGCCCGCCAGCCCGCAGGCAGGTCCAGCCCCACCGTCTCGGCCCGTTCCAGCATCCAGACCAGCGGAATATTCGCCAAAGGCCGCGCCGCCGCCAGATCGCCGTTCTGGCCGCCGATATCGCCATGCGCGCCGCGAAACCACACCTGTTCGATGTTGCTTTCCCAACCCGGCGGGCATTCCCACAGCACCGGCGCAAACGCATTCCGCGTCTCGTTCAGCGCCAGCGCATGAAAGCCGTGGCGGATCGACGGCCCCAGCGTGTGGTTGTGAAAACGGGTCTTGTCCTTCAGCAACAGCCACAACAGCGGCACCCTGATCCCCAGTGATTTCACCGTGTCAAACACCCCCACCATCTCGACCGGAGCCTCGTGGTGGCAAAACCGATGGGCAAACGCCAGCGCCGACACGCTGCCGAGATCGCTTTGATAATGCCGGTACACCAGCGTCACCCCGCGCTCGGTCGCATGTTCGCGCTTCAACAGCCCGACCCGGTCAATCACCCCGGCCAGCGACCGCACCCCATAGGCCCCCCGCGAATAGCCGAACAGAAAGATCCGGTCGCCTGCGCGGTAGTGACTGGCGAGCCAGCCATAGGCCCGCCGTATCGTGCTGTCGAATCCGCGACCCTGGATGATCGACCAGCCATGCCGCCAGCCCTCCCATTGCAGGCCCGGCTCGTAATAGACATTCCTCTGTGCCGTCTGGCCACCCTCGCGCAAGAGCCGCAGAATGTGCCCGGCATTGGTCTCCATCCCCACTTCCAGAGACGAGAATGTGCCGTCCAGAATGATGACATGATCGACAACGCCGCGTTGCCGCCCGGCCACAACCGGGGCTGCGGTTTCGGCGGCCACCGGATGGCCGCGCCACCAACTGCGAAATCGGTCAAACACTGACACGCCACGCACTCCACACCAGAGGTACACCGCAGCACATTACCGGCGGAATGCGGCATAAAACGATCTTAACCATGAAAAGGCTAACCCCCCGACCGGATTTGTCCAGCCGAGGGTTCAAGGGTAACGCGATAGTGGTTAATTTACAGCTTAAGCGACAGCGTGGTGCAGCGCCCCAACTCGCCAAAGCCGTTGAAGCGGCTGTTGGTGACGGTGGAATAGGCGCCCATGCCCTGAAACACCACATAGTCACCTTCTGCGATGTCCGCGGGCAACGGCACATCGCCCGGCAGCCGGTCCACCGAGTCACAGGTCGGGCCGAACACGATGGTGCCTTGCAACGCCCCGGTCCGGCGCTGGCCATGCGCGTCCAGCACGTCGATCCGGTCGATGATCCCGATCTGGCTGAACTCGAACAGCGAGCCGTAGATGCCATCGTTCAGGAAGACATGCACGCCGTCGCGCAGGCCCTTGACCTTGGCCGCCACCGCAAACGCATCGCCGCACAGCCCCCGCCCCGGCTCGCACACCAAGGCCGGACGCTCGGCCCCAAAGCTTTCACCGGTCACCCGGTCAATCGTGGCGAAAATCGCCTCCAACTGCGGCATCACCCCCAAAGCCCGATGGTTCGGGAAGCCGCCGCCGACATTCAGCCGCGCGATCCGCACCGCTGCAGCCCGCGCAATTACCGCCGCCTCGCGGATATACGACCCCCAGGCATTCGGATCACAGCATTGCGTACCGGGATGGAAGGTGATCGAGGCGACAAACCCCGCCGCCGCCACCGTCTTCAGCAGTTCCACCGCCACATCCTCGGTCGCACCGAACTTGGCGCCAAAGTTATAGGCAGCCCCCGCCACCGGCAGCTTGAAGCGCACCGAAATCTCGACGCCTTCAACCGGCACCAATTCGATCAGCTTGGCCAGTTCGCTGGCCGAATCCACCGAATACGACTTCACGCCGCGCTTGACGGCATGCTCGATCTCCACCCGGCTCCGCACCGGGTTGTTGTAATGAATCGCAGCATCGGGTGCCAGACGCCGGATCAGGTCAATCTCGAACGGCGAAGCGCAGTCAAAGCCCCCGACCCCCGCCGCGACCAGATTCTCGATGACTTCCTCGCCGGGATTGCTCTTCACCGCATAGGTGACAAGCCCCGGAAAGCCCTCCAGAAACCGCCGCGCCGTGGCCTGCACCACGGGCGGCGAAAAGAACAGCACCGGGTTCTCCGGCTGCTGGTTCCGCAAGAATTCGGTCGGATTGGTCCAGATTGTTTTGGACAGTCCCATCGGCGTGATCCTTTCTGCCAACAAGATGCAAGTCCCTTTCCGCTGCTCGACGAAGCGGCGGCACCTGCATGGTTTTTTCCAACCAGGCCAGGTGCGTATGAGCCGCCCTTTTCCTGCAACGAGTTTGCCGCATATGCGCTACATCCTCACCAGTTAAAACACTATAAATGCCGGAAAACCCCGTTATAATGACGAAAACACAAGGCACATTGCATGGATGACCTCGACCGCAACATTCTCGGGCTTCTGGGGGCCGATGCTCGTATGTCGGTGGCCACGCTGGCGCGGCGACTAAAGGTAGCGCGCTCCACCATCCAGGCCCGGCTGGAGCGGCTGGAGACCACCGGCATCATCGCAGGCTACACCCTGAAGCTCGGCGAAGAGGCCCGTCAAGGCCGCCTGCGCGCCAGCGTTCTCTTGACCATCGAGCCCCGCGCTCAGGCCGGAATCCTGTCGCGCCTGAAATCCATCGCCGAAGTGGAGCGGGTCTTCACCACCTCCGGCCGCTTCGACCTCCTGATGCAGATCGCCGCCCCGAACACCCAGGTCCTCGACCAGATTCTCGACCAGATCGGGGCGCTGACCGGCGTCAAATCCTCCGAAAGCCTGATCCACCTCTCGACCCGCATCGACCGGGCGGTCTGATCCGGGCTTGCATTGAGTTCACTCCAAATCGGCATATGCTGCAAAGGCCGCACCTTGGAGGAGGCTGCCATGACCCAATCAAACCACGGAATGCCGTGTTGGTACGAACTGAGCTGCGCCAACCTCGCCGGGGCCGAGGCGTTCTACGCCAAGGTCATGGGCTGGACCGTGGCCGACAGCGGCTCCCCCGGCATGCAATACTGGATCGCCAGGGCAGGCGACGCGATGGTTGCCGGCATGATGGCCGCCGAGGCCGGCCAACCGCTGGGCTGGACGCTCTATTTCACCGTCACCAATTGCGACGAAACCGCCGCCCTTGCCGCATCTTTGGGGGCCACCGTGATCGTGCCGCCCGCCGACATCCCGAACACCGGGCGCTTCTCGATCCTGATCGACCCGCAAGGCGCGGGCTTTGGCATTCTGCAGCCCTTGCCAATGGAAAATGGCCCCGCGAACAGCGCCTTTGACACGCACAAGACAGGCCATGGCAACTGGCACGAATTGATCACCCCCGATCCGATCAAGGGCCTGACCTTCTATGCCGAACTGTTCGGCTGGTCCAAATCCCGCAGCGTTCCGATGGGCCCGGACATGACCTATCACATCTTCAAACGCGGCGATCTTGAACTTGGCGGCTCCTGCGCCCTGCCCGATGCGCCGCCGCATTGGAAACCCTATTTCGGCTCCTCATCGACCCAGGCCGCCGTCAAAACCGTCACCGCCGCCGGTGGCAAGGTGCTGCACGGCCCGGATGAAGTCCCCAGCGGTGCCTTTACCCTGCAGATCGAGGACGCCCAAGGCATCCGCCTCGCCCTGACCGGCCCGGCCTAGCGTGTCCCGCTGTCGCCCTCCCAGACCGCATCCAGCTTGCCCTCGGGATCGGCATAGACCGTGATCGCCGCTCCCAAGCTGGGCAAATAGACCTGCCGCTGCATCCGGCTTTTGCCGACCACCCCGGCATCATCGCGCCAGCGCATCACCCACAACTGAATGCCGTTGACCCGCGTATTCGACCGCTCCACCGCCGTCACCACGGCACTTCGCATCGTCCCTTCGTCGCGCAGCCGGATCAGCCGCGCCGCCAGCCGCGCCCGAAACCACAGCCCGATCCCGCCCGGCACTGCAAACCCCAGCGCGATCAGCCACAGCGCCACCGCCCCAATCAAGGTCGTGCCAAAATCCACCTCGGTGATCGCCGGATCATCCACCACATAGCGCACCCCGACCGGCCCGCCTTGTCGCAACCCGCCATAAAACCCCGCTGTAACCGAGGCCGTCCCCTGCCGCACCCCGCCCGCCGCCGCATAGGCAAACCCGACCGTATAATCGTCGCAGGTCTGCATGTTATCCTTGCCGCAGGAACGCGTCCCCCGCACCAGCGCGGTAACCCGCCCATTCACCTCCGCCCCGGCCTCCTCCAGCCGCCAGCCCTTGCGCAGTTCCGAAACTGCCGGAACCGCCAGCCCGATTCCCACCACGACCATTGCGGCAAAGATCCATCCCGCAACCGACATCGTCAGCCCAAACCGCCCGCGTTTCGGATAGCGCATGCCCTGCCCGCCCATTTGGCTTTTCCCGAGGCCAAAGTCCCGCTAAAGAGCAGCCAAAGCAAGTCAGGAACGCCCGCAATGCCGATGGAAAAGACCTTCAACGCAACTGAGGCCGAGGCCCGGATTTCCGCGCTGTGGATTGATCGCAAGGTGGGGGCCGCCGGGGCCAATGCGCGGCCCCAGCCTGACGGATCACCTGCCGAGGCCTTCTCCGTCATGATCCCGCCGCCCAACGTCACCGGCTCGCTGCACATGGGCCACGCCTTCAACAACACGCTGCAAGACATCCTCGTGCGCTGGCACCGGATGCAGGGCCACGACACGCTCTGGCAGGTCGGCACCGACCATGCGGGGATTGCGACGCAAATGGTCGTCGAACGCGAACTGGCGAAAGACAAATCCAACGCCACCCGCCGCGACATGGGCCGCGAGGCGTTTCTGGCCAAGGTGTGGGAGTGGAAGGATAAATCCGGCGACACCATCATCAACCAGTTGAAACGCCTTGGCGCGACCTGCGACTGGGACCGCGAAGCCTTCACCATGTCGGGCAATTTCCCCGATGCCGTCACCAAAGTCTTTGTCGAGATGTACAACCACAAAGACGAAGTCGGCAATCCAGACCCCCTGATCTATCGCGGCAAACGCCTCGTCAACTGGGATCCCCATTTCGAAACCGCCATCTCCGACCTCGAAGTCGAAAACCTCGAAGTTGCCGGTCACATGTGGCATTTCAAATACCGCCTCGCCGGTGGTGAGACCTACGAATACATCGAGAAAGACGAAAACGGCACCGTCACCCTGCGCGAGACCCGCGACTACATCTCCATCGCCACCACGCGGCCAGAAACCATGCTCGGTGACGGTGCCGTCGCCGTCCACCCATCCGATCTGCGTTATGCCCCCATCGTCGGCCGCATGGTCCACCTGCCGCTCTGCGATCGCCTCATTCCCATCATCACCGACGAATACCCCGACCCCGATTTCGGCTCCGGCGCGGTGAAAATCACCGGCGCCCATGACTTCAACGACTACGCCGTCGCCATGCGCCACAACATCCCGCTCTACCCGTTGATGGACACCAAGGGCGTCATGCGCACCGACGTTGCCGCCGACAATCTGGTGCCGACCAAATACCGCGGGCTTGATCGGTTCGAGGCCCGCAAACAGGTCGTGGCCGACATCACCGCCCAGGGCCTCGCCGTTTCCACTCTGGAAAAATCCATCGACGCGGAAACCGGCTCCGAACACCTGACACTGGTGCCTTACGTCGAATCCAAAAAGATCATGCAGCCCCGCGGCGACCGTTCCAAAGTCGTGATCGAGCCGATGCTGACCGATCAATGGTTCGTCGACACCGCCAAAATCGTCCAGCCCGCCATCGACGCCGTCCGGGGCGGCGACACCGTGATCCTGCCCGAACGTGACGCCAAGACCTATTTCCACTGGCTGGAAAACATCGAGCCGTGGTGCATCAGCCGCCAGCTGTGGTGGGGGCATCAGATTCCGGTGTGGTATGGCTTGCGCGCAGTCGAAGTGAAGTCGGCTAAGGATACCGCCGACTTAGTAAGGTCTGGAACGGGTGTGACCGTGTATCGGAGCAAGGATGCTTTCTCTGGAATAGAGCAGCAGCCTATGTTTTCCATGCCGCATTTCGATCAACGAAACGAAACCTTCTCCGCGCACATTAAGAACGTGTGCCGCCTCTCGGCGATTGACAATTTCGAGATCCTAGAAGTTAAGAACGAACTGGAAGCACGAGATCGCCTCACCATTTCCTTGATCGAGGGGCGCCCGTGCTACCCGGTCTGGCGCGACCCCGACGTCCTCGACACTTGGTTCTCCTCCGGCCTCTGGCCCATCGGCACCCTCGGCTGGCCCGAGCAAACCCCCGAACTCGCCCGCTATTTCCCGACCTCCACCCTGATAACCGGCTTCGACATCATCTTCTTCTGGGTGGCAAGAATGATGATGATGCAATTGGCAGTCGTAAACCAAGTCCCCTTCAAGACCGTCTACGTCCACGCCCTCGTCCGCGACGAGAAGGGCAAGAAGATGTCGAAGAGCCTCGGCAACGTCCTCGACCCGCTGACCCTGATCGACGAATACGGCTGCGACGCCGTCCGCTTCACCCTGACCGCGATGGCCGCCATGGGCCGCGACCTGAAACTCAGCACCCAACGCATCGCCGGCTACCGCAACTTCGGCACCAAACTGTGGAACGCCTGCCGCTTCGCCGAACTGAACGGCGTGTGGCGGGGTCACGCCACCAGCGCACCACCAACCCCCACCGCCACCGTCAACAGATGGATCCTCGGCGAAGCCGCCCGCACCCTGACAGAGGTCAACGAAGCCCTCACCACCTACCGCTTCGACCAGGCCGCCAATGCGCTTTACACCTTCGTCTGGGGCAAAGTCTGCGACTGGTATGTCGAATTCGCCAAACCGCTGTTCGACGGGCCGCAAGCCCAGGAAACCCGCCAGACAATGGCCTGGGTCTTGGACCAGTGCATGATCCTCCTGCACCCGATCATGCCGTTTCTTACCGAAGAACTGTGGTCCACCACGGGGCAGCGCGAGAAACTCCTCGTCCACACCGACTGGCCCACCTACGGCCCCGAACTCATCGACGCCGCCTCCGACGCCGAGATGACCTGGGTCACCACCCTGATCGACGCCATCCGCTCCGCCCGCATGGAAATGCACGTCCCCGCCGGTGCCAAACTCGCCATGATCGCCACCAGCCTCACCCCCGAAGCCCGCAGCGCATGGGACAGGAACGAAGCCCTCATCCTCCGCCTCGCCCGCATCGAACAGCTGACCGAAGGCACCGCCCCCAAAGGTGCGCTCAGCATCGCAGCCGTCGGCGCCGCCTTCGCCATCCCGCTGGAAGGCGTCATCGACATAACGGACGAAAAATCCCGCCTCTCCAAGACGATCGAAAAACTGACCAAGGAAATCAATGGCCTCAACGCCCGCCTCAACAACCCCAACTTCGCCACCTCCGCCCCCGAAGAGGTGGTGAACGAAGCCAAAGCCAACCTCGAAGCCCGCGAGGACGAAGCATCAAAACTCAACGCTGCCCTGAACCGCCTCGCCGACCTCGCCTGACATTTTCTGTCCACAAATATCCTCGGGGGTGAGCCGGACAAGAAAACAGTCTGGGAGACTGTTTTCCCGGCGAACGGAGCGCAGCGACGAGGGGTCGACACTGGTTTCGCCACTGGTCCGAGAAACCAGTGGAGGGACAGCCCCCTGCACCGCCAGCCAACAGCGCGTCCTCCGGTCTGACAGGCAGGGCGCGTGATTTCACGCACCTCCCTCACCACCCCAACCCCACCGCCAATATCCCCAACCCCCCCGGCACAGCTTGCACGAACAAGATCCGTTTGCTCGCCGTCACCGCGCCAAACACCCCCGCCACCACCACACAGCCCAGAAAGAACAGCGCCACGCCAAACCCCGCACCGCCAATTCCCAGCCACAAAGCCCACACCAATCCCGCCGCCAGAAACCCATTGTAAAGCCTCTGATTGGCCGCCAGCGGCCGCGTAACGCGGGCAAACTCCAGCGTCGTTCCAAACGCCGCCCGTGCCCGGGCGTCTCCCACAGCAGCATTTCCAGCACCATGATGTAGAGGTGCAAGGCGGCGATCAGTGCCACCAGACCCGAACCAATCATCCCGGCCTCCGACAATTCTGGTTAACGAAGCCACAACACAAAAAGCCAACCCATTGATGCACCACGAAAGTGGCAACTGTCCACATGTGGACACCTCACCCCGGCATCCTCGCCTCGACCATGCCCGCATACCAGCTTGCCCCGAACGGAATCGCCGCATCGTCAAAGTTGTAGGCCGGATGATGCACCATCGCCGTGTCCCCGTTGCCGACGAAGATATAGGCCCCCGGCCGCTCCAGCAGCATGAACGAAAAATCCTCCGCCCCCATCAAGGGCGCGGTATCGCGGTCGACACGACCCGAAACCGCCTCCGCCACATCGGCGGCAAACCGGGTGTTCTCCTCGGCATTCACCGTCACCGGATAGCCGCGCTGATACGCCACCTCCGCCACCGCCCCCAACGCCAGCGCCACCCCGGCTGCAATCTCCTGCACCCGCCCCTCGACATAGTCCTGCACGGCAAGGTCCATCGTCCTGACCGTCCCCTTCATCTTGACCACCTGAGGGATCACATTGTGCGCCGTCGAATCCGTCGCCACCGTGCAGACCGAAACCACGACCTGCTTCAACGGGTCCACCCCGCGCGAGGCAATCGTCTGCAACGCCACGATGATATGCGCGGCCACCACGGTGGTATCAATGCAGTCCTGCGGCTTGGCGGCATGGCCACCCTTGCCGGTCACCGTGATATCGAACTGATCCGCCGCCGCCATCATGGCACCTGGCCGGATCGCAAACGCCCCCAGCGGAATCCCCGGCATGTTGTGCATGCCGTAGACCTCCTGAATGCCGAACCGCTCCATCATCCCATCCTTGACCATCTCGCGCCCACCGCCGCCGCCCTCCTCGGCAGGCTGGAAAATGCAAACGGCGGTCCCGTCAAAATTCCGCGTCTCCGCCAGATATTTCGCCGCCCCGAGCAGCATCGAAGTGTGCCCGTCATGCCCGCAAGCATGCATCTTCCCCGCCACGGTCGAGGCATAGTCCACCCCGGTCTGTTCAAAGATCGGCAGCGCATCCATATCCGCCCGCAAGCCGATCACCCGCCCGGCAGTATCCGACTTGCCCCGGATCACCGCCACCACCCCGGTGCGCCCGATCCCCTCGACCACCTCGTCACAGCCAAAGGCGCGGCACAATTCCGCCACCCGCGCCGCCGTGCGCTGCACGTCAAACAGCAACTCGGGATGCGCATGAAAATCCCGCCGCCACGCCGTAATCTCCGGCAGCATGGCGGCAATGCGGTTCTTGACGGGCATGGGCTGGGCTCCTTTGCGATCAGCTTCCGCCTTTCGCCTCAGACTCGCAAGCCCGCCCGAAAGCCCCATTCATTTGCTCACAAATATCCCACGGGGGGTCTGGGGGGTGTGAAACCACCCAGCTCTACGCCAGCCACCCAAACCGTCCTCATGCCAGCCGCCCATCCGCCAGCCGCACGATCCGGTCGCACCTTGCCGCCAGTTCCGGCGCATGCGTGACCAATATCAGCGTCGCGCCATGCCGGTCGCGCAGGCTGAACAAAAGCTCCATGATCGCCGCGCCGTTCGCCGTGTCCAGATTGCCGGTCGGCTCATCGGCCAGCAAGATCGCCGGCCGCCCCACCACGGCGCGCGCCAAAGCCACCCGCTGTTGTTCGCCGCCCGACAACTGGCTTGGGTAATGGTCCGCCCGGAACGCCAGCCCCACCGCCTGCAATTCCGTCCGCGCCCGCCCAAAGGCATCGCGCACTCCGGCCAGTTCCAGCGGAACCGCGACGTTTTCCAGCGCGGTCATGGTAGGAATCAGGTGGAAGCTTTGGAACACCACCCCCATATTCCCCCTGCGGAACCGCGCCAGCCCGTCCTCGTCCATCGTGGTGAGATCATGGCCCAAGGCGGAAACCGTGCCACCGCTGGCCCGTTCCAGCCCGCCCATCAGCATGAGGAGCGATGATTTGCCCGACCCCGACGGCCCTGTCAGCCCCAAAGTCTCGCCCCGCTTTACCTCCAGCGTGATGCCACGCAGAATTTCCACCGGCCCGGCATTGCCCGCCAGGGTCAGTCGTGCGCCCTTCAGCACCATCACCACATCCGCCATGCCTGCCCCGCTGCTGCCTTTCCTGTCATATGGGCCGCTCCGCGCCCTTCGCAACGTCACAATCGCGTTCATTCTGCTTCTGAGCGCACTCATGACCCCCGCCACCGCTGCCACGCTGACAATTGTAGCACTGGGCGACAGCCTGACCGCCGGATACGGCCTGCCGCCCGAACAGGGCTTCGTGCCGCAACTGACAGCATGGCTCGCAGCCCACGGCGCAGCTGTCACCGTGGCCAATGCCGGAGTTTCCGGCGATACCACCGCTGGCGGGGTCAGTCGCCTCGACTGGACCTTGGCCCCCGGTGCCGATGCGATGATCCTCAACCTCGGCGGCAACGACCTGTTGCGTGGCATCGACCCGACCGAGGCACAAGGCAACCTTGACAAAATCCTCGCCGCCGCTGCCCAGCGCAAACTGCCGGTTCTGCTCGTCGGCCTCAAATCCTCCGGCAACTACGGCCCCGATTACAAGGCCGCCTTCGACGCGATCTATCCGGCGCTGGCTGCCAAATACCAGACCCTGCTGTTCCCCGACTATTTCGCGCCGCTCAAGACCACCTCCGCCGACCCCGCCGCCCTGACCCGATACCTGCAAGCCGACGGCATCCACCCGAATGCCCAGGGCGTGACCACCATCGTCGGTGCAATGGGGCCGCTGGTTCTGCAACTGCTGACCGAAGTGCCAAAATGACCCTGCTTTCCGACCTCACCACCCTCCTCGGCACCCGGCATGTCGTCACCGGCCCCGACCTCGCCCGCTATGCCGGGGACTGGACCACCCATTACACCGCCGCCCCCATCGCCGTCGTCCGCCCCGGATCGACGCTGGAGGTTTCCGAAACCTTGAAACTCGCGGCCCTTCACAATACCGCCGTCGTTCCCGTCTCCGGCCGCACCGGCCTCGTCGGCGGGGCGATGACGACGGGCGGGTTGATGCTTTCCGTCGAACGCCTCAACAGGATCCGCGAAATCCGCCCCGCCACCCGCATCGCCATCGTCGAGGCGGGCGTGGTCCTGCAACGCCTGCACGAGGCCGCCGAGGTCGAAAACCTTTACTTCCCCCTGTGGTTCGGCGCGCGCGGCTCTGCCATGATCGGTGGGGTTCTCAGCACCAATGCCGGCGGATCCAACGTCCTGCGCTATGGCTCCACCCGGGCGCTGTGTCTGGGGCTGGAAGTGGTGCTGGCCGATGGCCGCATCCTCAACCTGATGTCGGAACTCCACAAGAACAACTCCGGCTACGACCTGCGCCAGTTGTTCATCGGGGCCGAGGGCACCCTGGGCGTCATCACCGCCGCCGTGATGAAGCTGGTCCCCCGCCCCCGCGCCCATGCCACCGCCACCCTCGCGGCCCGGTCGCTGCCCGATGCGCTGGCTCTGCTGAACCGGCTGCAACAGGCCAGCGGTGGTGCTGTCGAAGCCTTCGAATACATGCCCGCCACCTACATGCGCCGCCTGGCCGAGGCGCGGCCCGACATTCGCCTGCCCTTTGACCGCCGCTACGATACCAACATCCTTGTCGAAATTGGTGCCATGGCCCCGCGCGATGCCATTCCCGGGCCCGATGGCACCCTGCCCGTCGTGGCCCTGCTGCAAGACACGCTGGCCGAGATGATGGCCGAGGGCGCCGTGCTGGACGCCGAAATCGCCCAGACCGAAGCGCAGCGCCTCGCCATGTGGCAACGCCGCGAACTTGCCGCCGAAATCAC
The DNA here is from genome assembly GCA_043738565.1 of Rhodobacterales bacterium. Lineage (GTDB taxonomy): Bacteria > Pseudomonadota > Alphaproteobacteria > Rhodobacterales > Rhodobacteraceae > Stagnihabitans. The sequence goes on along the minus strand of JAYUGA010000002.1, from coordinate 6,090 downwards.
CGTGGCGCGACAGCCCGCCATCGACACCGACATTGCGCTGCCGCTGGATATGGTCCCCGAATTCTACAGCCGCATCCACGCCGCCCTGCCCGCGCTCGATGCCGGCGCCGAGACCCTGTCGGTCTGCCACCTTGGCGACGGCAATGTCCATTTCACGGTTTTCCCGACCCGCGACGACCCCGCCCTGCACGACGCCGTGGTCGCGGCGGTCGAGGATGTGGTGCAGGACCTGCACGGTTCTTTCTCCGCCGAACATGGCGTGGGTCTATCGAAACTGAACACGATGGCGCGGCGCAAGGACCCGGTGGCGCTGGACGTGATGCGCGCCGTCAAGGCCGCCATCGACCCTGACAACCGGATGAACCCCGGCAAGGTCATCCCCGATCGAGGCTAATGCAATGACCGACCAACCCGCGAAACCCAAACTCTTGTCCGGCGGCAACCCGCAAATTGCCAAAGGCTATGGCGATGCCCCGGTGCCGGCCTTTGTCGCCGCCATGCCCGGCTGGAAAAGCGCGGCCGGCCTCCGCCTTGATACGCTGATCACCCGGGCGGTTCCCGGCGTGACCAAGGCGGTCAAATGGAACACGCCGTTCTACGGGGTCGCGGGCCAAGGCTGGTTCCTCGGCTTTCAGTGCCTGACGAAATCCGTGAAAGTCGCCTTCCTGCGCGGCGCGGCACTCCGCCCGCTGCCCCCCGGCACCTCGAAGCGGAAAGATGTGCGCTACCTCGTCATCCACGACACCGGTCGGCTCGACGACGCGCAGTTCAGCGCTTGGGTGAAACAGGCCAGCCAGATGCCGGGCGAGGTGCTGTAAACGGCGCGTGACAGGCGGGCCATGTGAAAGCGGGCCGCGGCAACCACGATCAATACTGAATATTATAACGCAGTCTGGACATCCCCACCCCTCGCCGTTAGCGATAGCGCTGCACCGTCCAGCCGTTTGGCGCCCTCGGAAGACCCGATCTTGAACCCCTACGCCTCCGTGCTGCGTCACCCGACGCTACGGCTTGTCGCCCTGGCCCTGCTGCTGCTTGGGGCGCACAATGCCTCGCTTTATCCTTACCAGTCGTTGATCGCCATCGAACGGATCGGCCTTTCCAAACCCGCCTTCGCGCTGCTGCTGGTGCTCGCCTCCGCCGTGGCAGTCACCGCTTCGGTAATGTTCGGCATCCTGGGCGACCAGCACGGCCACCGCCGCCGCAGCGCCATCGCCACCGCTTTCGCCAGCACCCTGGGCGTCTCGCTGATGCTGATCCACCCCAGCCCGATCACCCTGATCCTGTCCCAGGGCGTGCTCTTGCCGATGGCATGGACGATCTACGGCCAGCTTTTCGCCCTCGCCCGTCTTGCCAGCGCCGATGAGGGCCGCCAGCGCGACACCATCCTCGGTGCCATCCGCGCCCCGATGTCGCTGGCATACCTCGCCATGCTGCTGTTCTGGACCTTGGCCTTTGCGATGGGTGCCGATGTGATGGCGGTCTATGTCACCGGCGGCCTCGCCAGCCTTGGCATGTCGCTGCTGGTCATCTTCGGCTGGCCGCACGATGGTCAGACCGACTGGCACGACGCCCGCTCCGGCCTGAGCCTGCGCGAAGCGTTCCGCGCCATTGCCACCCCGCAAATCCTGATCCGGCTCTTGTTCCTTGGCGCAGTTTCCTCGGCAGGCAACATCTACATGGTACTGATTTCGCTGGTATTTGAAGCCTCCCCCGTGCGCGGCCCCGGCGATGTTGCCCTTTATATCGGCCTGCTGGCCGGGTGGGAGGTTCCGGCAATGCTGCTGCTGCCTCGCATCGCCCATCTCGTGCCGCGCTCGACCTTGATCGCCCTTGGCACGCTGATCTATGCCCTGCATCTGATCGCGCTGCCCTACCTGTCCGACACGCCCTGGCTCTGGGGGATGACGCTGTTCGGCGGCTTTGGCGGGGCGGCGATCCCGATGCTGCCGATCCCCTATTATCAAAACCTGATGCACGGCCGCCCCGGCACCGCTGCCTCGATGCCGGCCCTGCAAAAGCTGGTGACGGACGTGCTGACTGCCGCCGCCTTTGCGCTTGGCACGGCGGTTGGCCGGTTCGAGACGGTGGCGATCATGGGCACCGCCGTCGCCCTCGGCGGCGCGCTTGGCCTGTTCCTGGTCGATCACAACGCCTGGTTCCCGGCCCGCGCCAGGGGCTGATGGCTGGACTCCCCGCCGACCCCGCGTTAGCGATACCAGATGCCCGCCGTGACCACCTTCCGCACCATCCTGTCCGACAAGGTGCTGCGCCTGACCGCCCTGTTGATGATCCTGCAAGGGGCGTTGGCCTGTTCGTTCGGCCCCTATATTTCGGTGCTGGCCGTGCGGCAATTCGGTTTGGGCGACCGCGGTTATGCCGCGATGATGGTGGTCTCGACCGTGGTCTCCGTCACCGCCGCCATCGCAGCCGGGATCAGGGCCGACCAGACCAACAACCGCCGCAGCATTGCGCTGTGGTCCAGCGCCGCGATGCTGCTCGGCACCAGCCTGATGACAATCCTGCCCAGCCCCGTCACCTTCGTTCTGGCCCATGCGCTGATTTTCCCGCTCAGCACGCTGTTCGGCCAGTTGTTCGCCCAGTCAAGGCTCGCCGCCCAAAGCTATGACCCCGCCACCCGCGACGGCATCCTCGCCACCATCCGCGCCCTGTTCGCCCTGCCCTTCGTCGTGGTCCTGCCGCTGTGGGCGCTCGCCTTCAACCACGGCACCCCGATCCTCGCCGTCTACCCGGTTGCCGCCGCACTCGCCGCCCTGATGCTGGCGATCACCGCCAAAGGCTGGCCAACCGCCCGCGCCGCCAGATGGCGGGACGCCCCCTCCGGCCTCAGCCTGCGTCAGGCGCTGGCCGAACTCGCCTCGCCGTCCCTCGCCCTGCGGATCGTCGCTCTGGGCGGGGTGTCGGTCGGCGGCACCGCCTATTGGGCGATCATGGGCCTTGTCCTGACCCAAGCCGAGGGCCGTGGCACCGGCACCGCCGCATTATACGCCGGGCTGGTGGCGGGGCTGGAGGTGCCGTTCATGCTGCTGCTGCCCCTGATCCTGCCCCATTTCAAACGGACCCACCTGATCCTCATCGGCACCTGCATCTACACGCTGCAACTGATCGGTATCCCGATCCTTGCGGGCTCGCCGCTGCTGTGGTTCGTCCTGATCCCCGGTGCCATCGGCGGCGCCATCACCCTGACCCTGCCCATCGCCTATCTGCAAGACGCCCTCGGCCACCGCCCCGGCACCGGCGCCGCCCTGATGGCCCTGATGAAAGTCGCCGGAGACGCGATGGCTGCCGCCAGTTTCGCGCTTGGCACCGCCCTGTCCGGCTACCTGCTCGCCGCCGTGCTGGCCGCAATTGTCACCATGATCGGTGCCCTGACACTGGTGTTTGCCGATCGCAGGTCGGGGTTCACCCCGACCGCCGCAGCGGGCTGACCCCTCAGCCCTTCCACAACACCCAGACCGCCACGCCCAACAGCCCCACCGCCAGTCCGCGCCGCACCAGCAATGTCCGCGCCGGATCTTCCAGCCAGGCTCGCGCCGTCCCCGCCGCCGTGACGATGGCAGCATGGATGGCCGTCGCCACCGCAACATAAATCGCCGACAGGATCAGCGGTTCCGCCACCCCGCCCGCCGCACTCAGGAACTCTGGCAGCACTGTCACATGGAAGAACGCTGCCTTGGGGTTCAGAAGGTTCGTCACCAGCCCGCGCCGGAAATACCGCGCCAGCGTCGATCCCGGCGGCGCATGTTTCACGGTCTCGCCCGCATCGCGCCAGCCGTCCCGCGCCAGCCACAGCAGATAGGCCACCCCGCCTCAGCGCAGAGCCTGATAGGCCCAGGGCTGGTTCTGGATCACCACCGCCAGCCCAATGGCCGCCAGCAGACCCATGACGCCAAGCCCCAGCGCGACCCCGGCTACGGCGGCATAACCCGGCCGCCGCCCCTCGGTCGCGGCAATCATCGCCAGATAGGCCATGTTCGGCCCCGGCGTCAGCTCGATCAGCACCGAAGCCACGGTAAAGGCATAGATGCTATCCACCACGGCGCAAGCCCTCGGCCCTCATGACCCGATCCAGGCCAGCACGCCGAGATAGAACCCGATCTCGCTGCACTGCTGCACCGCCCCCAGACAATCGCCGGTATAGCCGCCGAGCCGCACCTCGAACCGGTGCCGCATCGCAAAATGGCCAGCCACCAGCCCGCCTAAGCCCAGAACCGCCCCCATCACCGGCAGCACGAACAGCAGCGGCAGCAGCGCCAGCCCGGTTACCGCCAGCGCCGTCACCATCGTCCGCTGATCCACCCCGCCCGCCACTGCACTCCCCGCGCCCCGGTCGCGCACATAATCCGACGATGCCATCAGCCACAGCATCGACGCCCGGCTTGCCGCGTGGCCCGCGATCAGCACGAACGGCACCGCCAGCCCCGGCAAAGCCGCCAGAGCCGCCACCTTGCCCGCCAGCATCAGCCCCAGCCCCAGCACACCATAAGTGCCAATCCGGCTGTCGCGCATGATCTCCAGCACCCGTTCGCGGGGCCGGTTGCCGCCGAGCCCGTCGCAGGCGTCGGCGAAGCCATCCTCATGCAGCGCCCCGGTCAAAATCACCCCTGCCGCCGTCGCCAGCAAGGCCGCCAGAACCGGCGTGAACAACCCCGCCGCGCCCCAATAGATCACCCCCGTCACCACGCCCACCACAACCCCAACCGCCGGATACCAGCGCGGGCTGTCGCGCGCAGCCTCCGGCGCATAATCCACCTCGACCGGCAGCCGCAGCCGCGTCAGGAATTGCAACGCCAGCAAAAACCCCGGCAACTCCGCCTTCAGCCAGCCCCTCAGGTCCATTTCGCCACCGGCGGCAGGCTCATCAGCACGGCACCCACATCATGACCACTTTCCAGCCCAAACCTGGTGCCGCGGTCGCAGACGAGGTTATATTCGGCATATAGCCCACGGTGGACCAGTTGCACCTCCCGGTCTGCCTCGGTCCACAACATTGGAAGCCGCTTCCGGGTCAGCGGCAGGAACGCAGGCAAAAACGCCCGCCCCACATCCTGAGTAAAGGCAAAATCCGCCTCCCAGTCGCCGGTTGACAGATCGTCATAGAAAATCCCGCCCACCCCACGCGCCCGGTTGCGGTGCGGGACAAAGAAATAGGCGTCGGCCCAAGCCTTGAACTTGCCGTAATAGTCTGGCGAATGCGCATCACAGGCCGCCTGCAACGTGGCGTGAAACTGCGTGGTATCCTCGGGATATTCGATGCAGGGGTTCAGGTCTGACCCGCCACCGAACCACGCAGCCCCCGGGGTCCAGAACATCCGCGTGTTCATATGCACGGCGGGGCAATGCGGATTGGCCATATGGGCCACCAATGAGATCCCCGAGGCCCAGAACCGCGCATCCTCTGCCATCCCCGGCACCCCGCGCGTCGCCATCGCCGCCTGCGCCCGTGCCGCCAGAGTGCCATGCACCTCGGACACATTCACCCCGACCTTTTCGAACACCGCACCACCGCGCAGCACACTCATCAGCCCGCCGCCGCCATCCTCGCGCCGCGTCGGCGTTTCCTCGAACCCGGCGCCGTCGCCAAATTCCGCCTCCAGCCCGGCAAATGCCGCCACGATCTCGTCCCGCAGGCTGCGAAACCAGACGGCGGCACGGGCCTTGCGCTGATCGAATTCGTCCATCCTGCTCTCCTTGCCAGGCATAGCTAGCAGCCCGTGCGGCCACTGCCAACGCGGCTGGTGGCTTTTCGGATCAGGATTTGGAAATTCGCGCCGCCCGACCTATGTTGGCGCATTGCAACGCCCGAGGTTATGATGAAACCAATCCCGTTTGCCCCCGCCCTCCTGCTGCTGGCCGCCTGCGCGACGCCGCTCGAAGAATGCATCCGCAGCGTGACGCACGACCTGATCGTGGTGGATCAACTGATCGCCAGGACTCAGGGCAATCTCGACCGGGGCTATGCCTATGAGGATCGGGTGATCACCATGCCCGCATTCATCGACTGCACGCCGCGCGCAACCAAAGACAACCCGAACCCCCGCGCCGCGACCTGTTTCGACGATGTGTCCC
>JAYUGA010000001.1:0-19580 GCA_043738565.1 Rhodobacterales bacterium | reverse complement strand
GTGATCGCCGCCGTCAGCGTGGTCTTGCCGTGGTCCACATGGCCAATCGTGCCAATGTTCACATGCGGCTTGTTGCGTTCAAACTTTGCCTTGCCCATAGCGCCCTCGGGTTTGGGCGGCCAGCAGCTACCCCGATTTCCGTGGCGCGCGACTTACTGCCCGCACCGGGGAAAATCAAGCCTCAGTTGGTGGCAGGCGGTCGCCCGATCGGTCGGGTGGCGGGCGGCACGGGCAGCGCCGGATCCTCGACCTTGGTGCCTTTGGGCGGCAGGCCGAACCATTCCGGGTTGTCCAACAGATACCCCTGCACCGCCAGCGCCGCCTTGTAGGACATCTTGTCCATCTGCTGCTGCTTGTTTTGCGTCCAGCCCGACCCGATGAAGCTCTCGCCCGAGATCCCCTCGACCAAGGTGAAGCGCTTGCCGCCGGGGTTCAGCTGTTTCTGGCTGGCATCGTCCCAGATGTTGACGGTGATGATCAGCGCCGACCGTGGCGAAGCGATGATCGGCACGCCGGGCGGGGCCAGTTCATAGCCATCAATCGAAATGCCGAAATTGTACAGCTTGCTGCCCGCATAGCGACCAAAGCGGTCCGCCATCGCCTTGGTCATCGCCGTTTTCCACTCCTCCGGCGTCGCCTGCCGCGAGATCGGCACGGTCTGCGCGGTTTCCGGCACCACGATGTTCAGCCCCAGCGCAAAATCGCCCAGCGGCACCGGCGGTTTGTCGAGATCGCTGGCACCCTCGCAGGCCGACAGCAGGCCAAGGCCCGCAACCATCAGCAGCAACTGGATCAACCGCAAAGGCCGGAAACTCATCATAGACTGCACTCCACAAGGCGAGGATGGCCGCTTCCCTTGCCAATAGCCTCCCCGTGGCCGCAGCACAACATGCCACACTTTGCTGCGCCCCCGATCGGCACTATATTGACGGCAGGGTGAACCAGGGGCGACAGATGGGCAAGATCGAGACGGTAACAGCCGATTGCCCCGCCAGGGTGCCGCTCGGCATCGAGCCCCTCGGCATCTGGGGATCATTGCGCAAGGGCCGCCGCAATGTGCTGGAGCTGATCCCCGAACTTGCCACCCGCGCCCCGATCCTGTCCGGCACCACTGGCAAACGCTGGCACATGCTGATGGACCCCGACGCCCTGCGCCAGGTCCTGCGCGACCGGGTCGAGGATTACCCCAAATCCATCGTCACCAAGCTGATCCTGCAACCTGCGATCGGCAATTCGCTGTTCGTCGCCGAGGGCGCCGAATGGCTGTGGCAACGCCGCACCGCCGCCCCGGTGTTCAGCCACCGCAACATCGCGGCCCTGGGCCCAGTGATGACCCACGCCGCCGAACGCAGCGCCGCCCGCTTTGCCTCTGGCATTGGCCGCGCCGTCGATGCGTTTGACGAAATGGTGACGGCGACCTTTGAAGTCATCTCTGACGTGACCTTCTCGGGCGGCGACAGTTTCGACCGCGCCGCCGTTCACAGGGCGATCGAGGATTACATCGGCCAGACCGCCAAACTGTCGATCCTCGACATCATCGGTGCCCCGGCCTGGGTGCCGCGCCCCGGGCGGATGTTCTCGGGGTCAGGGATGCGCAATATGAAACGCATGGCCGATCAGGCCATCGAACAGCGCCGCACCGCCGCCCGCCCCGGCATCCCCGACCTGCTGGACCTGCTGCTGGCCGGGGAAGACCCCAAATCCGGCCGCAAGATGACCGTGGCGGAACTGCGCGACAACCTTCTGACCTTCATCGTCGCCGGGCATGAGACGACTGCCCTCACCCTGTCCTGGGCGCTCTACCTCTGCGCCTTCGACCCCGCCGTGCAAGCCGAAGCCAGTGCCGAGGCGCAAGCCGCGCTCGGCACCCGCGCCGCCACCACCGCCGACATCGCGCAACTGCCGCTGATCCGCCGCATCGTCGACGAAACCCTGCGGCTCTATCCCCCCGCCGCCTTCCTGTCACGCACCGCGCAAAAGGCCGACACCCTCTCAGGCCGCGAAATCCGTGCGGGCGATACGGTGATCCTGCCGATTTACGCGCTCCACCGCCACCATGCCCTGTGGCCCAACCCGGACGCCTTCGACCCCGCCCGCTTTGCCACCCCGCCGCCGCGCTTCGCGTACCTCCCGTTCGGCGACGGCCCGCGCATCTGCATCGGGGCCTCCTTCGCCCTGCAAGAAGCGGTGATCATCCTGGCCACCCTGCTGGCCCGGTTCAAGTTCACCCTGATCCCCGGCAAGGCCCCGAAACCGGTTATGATCCTGACCCTGCGGCCAGAAGGCGGCGTCTGGCTTGCGGTAGAGAAGGCATGATCAAACTGCCGTGGACCAATCAGGCGGAGGGTTCGAATGCCGTTCCGGCCGCCAATTTCCAAATCAAACCCCCGAAGGCAACCTCCGTTGCAGGCAAGCATGCACCGCCAAAACCAAAGGGCCCGGGTGTTGCCACCCAAGCCCCTGATTTGATTGGTGAGCCGGTCGGGATCCGAACCCGAGACCTACTGATTAAAAGTCAGTTGCTCTACCAGCTGAGCTACCGGCCCACGTCGCGGCTAGCTACGGAATGCCAAAGGGCGCGTCAACCCCCGTTTCCCGAATATTCTGCCAGCACAGGACCGGCCGTTTCCTTTGAGCCGACCAAATCCGGCGGCACTGGCAAAATCGCCGCCACCGGCGTATAGCGCCCGCCATGATCAAGGCGGACCCCCATCCCGGCCTCGGCTTCCTGAAAATGCATGGAGCAGGCAATGATTTCATCATCATCGACTCGCGCGGGCGCGGGGCGGTGGTGACGGCTGGCCTCGCGCGGGCATTGGGCGACCGCAACCGGGGGGTGGGTTTCGACCAACTGGCAGAGATTCGCGATGCACCCGACGCCGATTTCCAACTGGATTTCTGGAATTCCGACGGCAGCCGCGCCGAATCCTGCGGTAACGCCACCCGTTGCGTCAGTGATCTTGTCATGCGCCAGACCGGGCGCAACGCGGTGACGCTGACCACCCTGCGCGGCCAGCTTGCGGCGCGGCGGCGCGAGGATGGCCTGGTTTCCGTCAACATGGGCCCACCGCAGCTTGACCCCACCCTGTCCCGACAGGTCGATCCCGTGCACCTGCCTTTGCCCGGCGATCCGGTTGCGGTCGGTATGGGTAACCCGCATTGCGTGTTTTTCGTCCCCGATGCCGAAGTGGTGGACGTGGCCGCAACCGGCAAGCGCATCGAACACGACCCGCTGTTCCCGTCCAAAACCAATGTCGAATTCGCCTCCCTCATCGGCCCCGATCATTTACGAATGCGCGTTTGGGAACGTGGTGCAGGCATCACCCTGGCCTGCGGCTCCGGTGCCTGCGCCACCGCCGTTGCCGCCAATCTTCGCGGCCTGACCGGTCGCCATGTCACGCTCGACCTCGACGGTGGCGTCTTGGAGATCGACTGGCGCGACGATGGCGTCTGGATGACCGGACCGGTGGCCCATGTCTTCGACGGCTGGCTGTCCCCTGAATTCCTTGCGCAAAACCAATGAACGCCCCGGTCTTTCACACCCTTGGCTGTCGCCTCAACGCCTATGAAACCGAGGCGATGAAGGAATTGTCCGCAGCCGCAGGGCTACAGAACGCGGTGATTGTGAACACTTGTGCGGTAACTGCCGAAGCCGTCCGAAAAGCCAAGCAGGAAATCCGCCGCCTGTCGCGTGAGAACCCGCAGGCTACCATCATCGTCACCGGATGCGCCGCCCAGACCGAGCCGGAAACCTTTGCCGAAATGCCCGAAGTCACCCGCGTCATCGGCAACCATGCAAAGATGCAGGCCGATACCTGGACCGCACTGCGCGCGCCCGACCTGATCGGGATCACCGAAAAGGTGCAGGTCGATGACATCATGTCGGTGCGTGAAACTGCGGGTCATCTGATCGACGGCTTCGGCCGCCACCGCGCCTATGTCCAGGTTCAGAACGGCTGCGACCACCGCTGCACCTTTTGCATCATCCCCTTCGGTCGCGGCAATTCCCGTTCGGTCCCCGCGGGCGTTGTGGTGGAACAGATCAAGCGGCTGGTGGACAAGGGCTTCAACGAGGTCGTGCTGACCGGCGTGGACCTCACCTCCTGGGGCGCCGACCTGCCCGCGACGCCGCGCCTGGGCGACCTCGTGATGCGCATCCTGCGCCTTGTCCCCGACCTGCCCCGCCTGCGCATCAGTTCCATCGACTCGATTGAAGTCGATGACGCCCTGCTGACCGCCATCGCCACCGAGCCGTGCCTGATGCCCCACCTGCACCTCAGCTTGCAGGCAGGCGATGACCTGATCCTGAAACGCATGAAGCGCCGCCACCTGCGCGACGACGCCATCCGCTTTTGCGAAGACGCCCGCCGCCTGCGCCCCGATATGGTGTTCGGCGCCGACCTGATCGCCGGCTTCCCGACCGAAACCGAGGCGATGTTCGAAAACTCGCTCCGGCTGGTGCGGGACTGCGGCCTGACCTTCCTGCACGTCTTCCCCTACAGCGCCCGCAAAGGCACCCCCGCCGCCCGGATGCCGCAGGTCCGCAGCCCCGACATCAAATCCCGCGCCGCCCGTCTGCGCACCTTGGGCGATCAGGTTCTGGCGCAGCATCTGGTCTCTCAGGTCGGCCAGACTCACGCCATTCTCGTCGAAGGCCCCCGCCTGGGCCGCACTGAGCAATTTACCGAAGTCACTTTTGCCAGCGACCAGCCTGAAGGCCGGATCACCCGCGCCCAGATCGCCGGATTTGCCAAGGGCAGGCTTCTGGCAGCCGCCTGATCCCCAATTCTCACCGCCCCGTCCGACCGCCCTGTTAACCCGCCCTGCGTCACAATTTGTAGAGACGGAAAAAAGACGCGGGCAAGACGCGTTCAAGACATGAAATTGTTAGCATTCTCAGGCCGTTCACCCTGAATCCGGCCCCGATTCGCGACCTCAGGATTGCCGGATCGTATCCCCCGGCTGCAAGGTCGGAAACAGCTCCACCACCTCGCTGCCGATGTCCGGGGCCGCATTATGCCCCGCAATGATCTGCGCCGCCCGCCGCCCGATCTCCAACCGGCAGGCGTCCATCGTCGCCAGTTTTCGCGGCAAACCGTCCAGCAATTCCACGCCGTTAAAGCCCGCAAGCCCCACCTTGCCCGGCACATCAATGCCCTTGTCCAGACAGTACAATAGGCCACCCGCACCGATCATGTCATTGGAATAATACAGAAAATCAACATCGGGGCTGCGGGCCAGCAAGGCGGCCGTCATCTCGCGCCCCTTCAGCAGCGCCGACCCACCCGAGTAAAACTCGCGGTCCACCAAGGCCAGGCCCGCCCGTTTCAACGCCTCTTCAAACCCGTCCAGCCGTTTGCGCGCCCGGTAATCATCCGGCATCTGGGTGCCCAGAAACGCAATCCGCCGATAGCCAGAGGCGACAATCGCCTCCGCCATCTGCCGACCCGCCCGGCGGTGCGAAATTCCTACGGCGTTATCAATAGGTTGACCGTCGATATCCATGATCTCGACAATCGGAATCCCCGCCTGCGCCAACATCGCCCTTGCCGCTGGCGTATGCTCCAGACCCGCCAGAATCACCCCGGAAGGCCGCCACGACAACATCTCATACAGCACCGCCTCTTCCCGAGTCGGAGAATAATTCGTAACGCCCACAACGGGTTGCAGGTCGGTGTTGTCCAGAACCTCGGAAATTCCGGTCATGACCTCGGGAAAAACCATGTTCGACAGGGACGGGATGATCACCCCCACCAGATTGACGCGCTGGCTGGCCAAGGCCCCGGCAATCTTGTTCGGCACATAGCCTAGCGTCCGCGCCGCCTCCAACACCCTAGCCCTGGTAGCTCCGGAAACGTCCCCCCGGTTCCGCAGCACCCGGCTGACCGTCATCTCACTGACGCCCGACGCTTCGGACACATCACGAAGGGTCAGCGTGCGGCGCGGTTCGATGCCTTGGGATTTCGTCAAGGTTTTCGTGCTTTCATATGTTTGCCAAGTGTTACCGCCAATTCTTCCGCTTGTCCAAGCAAGGATCACCAGTTATGTTACCGCTAACAGCATCTGAAAAAGCCTGCTGGACCCATCCTGCGCGTCTTGCAAGCTCTCAAACTTGACGCAACGGAAACGGGGGGGAGTGGTGGGCCAACTTCACTCCCCCTTTTGTAACCCATTCCGGTTGCAAGAATCCGCGTTTCGACGCATGTAGTGCTCCGTGGCCCCGTAGCTCAGGGGATAGAGCGGCCGCCTCCTAAGCGGCAGGTCGGTGGTTCGAATCCACCCGGGGTCACCATTTCAGAAATCCAGATGCTCAACATTCAGCGCGTTTTGCTGGATGAATTCGCGGCGCGGCTCCACCACGTCGCCCATCAGCTTGGTGAAAATGTCATCGGCTTCGGCCAGATCATCAATCTTGACCTGCAACAACGTCCGCGCCTCAGGGTCCAGCGTGGTTTCCCACAACTGTTCCGGATTCATCTCTCCCAGCCCCTTATACCTTTGAAGTGTAAGCCCTTTTTCTCCCTCGGCCAGAATGGTTTTCAGCAGGTCAATCGGGCCATGCACCATCTGCTCACGGTCTTTGCGCACCATGCGGGCCGGGTCGCGGTAGACATCGCGGCTGTCACGGGAAACCGAGGACAGACGGCGCGCTTCACCAGACCGCAGGACGGCACCGTCCAGAGTCCGCAGTTCCTCGACGCCGCGCAGGACGCGCGACAGGCGGATGCCGTGGTCCTGGGTGATGCGCCCGGACCAGCCCTTTTCATATTCTTCGGCAATCAGGTTCAGCCGCCGCGCCACGGTATCGGCAACCTCCTGCAGGTCGCTGTCAGCCCTGCCGGGGTCAAAAGCCCCGGCCAAAGCGGCCTGTTCCAGAACCCCGCGCGGATAATGCGTCGGGAAGGCGTCCAGAATCCGGCGGAACTGGCGGGCACCTTCGATGACACGGGCAAGGTCGGCGCCCGCGATTTCTTCACCGGTTTGCAGGCGCAGAACGGCCCCATCGACACCCATTTCAATGAGATAATCCTCCAGCGCCGGTTGGTCCTTGAGGTAAACCTCCGACCGCCCGCGCGCCACTTTGTAGAGCGGAGGCTGTGCGATATACAAATAGCCGCCTTCGATCAGTTGCGGCATCTGGCGGAAGAAGAACGTCAGAAGCAGCGTGCGAATGTGGGCTCCATCCACGTCGGCGTCGGTCATGATGACGACCTTGTGGTAACGTAACTTCTTGATATCAAACTCATCCCGGCCAATGCCGGTGCCAAGCGCGGTGATCAGCGTGCCGATCTCCTGACTGCCAAGCATCCGGTCAAACCGCGCCCGCTCGACGTTCAGGATCTTGCCGCGCAGGGGCAGAACCGCCTGATTGGCCCGGCTGCGGCCCTGCTTGGCCGAACCACCAGCCGAGTCGCCCTCGACCAGAAAAATCTCGGCCTTGGCCGCGTCCTTTTCCTGACAATCGGCCAGCTTGCCCGGCAAGTTCGACACATCCAGCGCGGTCTTGCGGCGGGTCAGGTCGCGGGCCTTGCGGGCGGCTTCGCGGGCCAAGGCTGCCTCGATGATCTTGCTGACGATGATACGGGCGGGGCCGGGGTTTTCCTCGAACCACTCGCCAAGTTTCTCGTTCACCAGATTCTCAACCGCGGGTCGCACCTCGGACGAAACCAGCTTGTCTTTGGTCTGGCTCGAAAATTTCGGGTCCGGCACCTTGACCGACAGCACGCAAGTCAAACCTTCACGGGCGTCGTCTCCGGTGAAATCAACTTTCTCTTTCTTGGCGATCCCCGTCGTCTGGGCATAGTTGTTGATCGTCCGGGTCAAGGCACCGCGAAAGCCTGCAAGGTGAGTGCCGCCGTCGCGCTGCGGGATGTTGTTGGTGAAAGGCAGCACGTTTTCATGGTAGCTGTCGTTCCACCACATCGCCACTTCCACGCCAATGCCGTTCTTTTCGCCGAGAATATAGATCGGCTCGGGCAGCGCCGAAGCCTTTGAACGGTCAAGATATTTCACGAATTCCTTGACGCCACCTTCGTAGAACAACTCGGACCTTAACGGCTCGGCAGGACGTTCATCTTCCAGAATGATCCGCACGCCGGAGTTCAGAAACGCCAGTTCACGCAACCGATTTTCCAAGGTTTTAAACTGGTAATCGAGATTGGAAAACGTTCCCGTGGGGATGTTGATCTTGGCCGAAGCGAGAAACCGCACTTCGGTTCCACGCATCCCCGGCGCTGGGCCAACCGGATAGACATGCACCACGCAATCGCCATGTTCAAAACGGGCACGGTATTCGGTGTCGTTGCGCCAGACCGTCAGTTCCAGCCATTCCGACAGGGCATTCACCACCGAAACACCGACGCCATGCAAGCCGCCCGAAACCTTGTAGGCGTTGCCACTATCATCCGTGTTGTTGAATTTTCCGCCCGCATGCAACTGGGTCATGATGACTTCTGCTGCCGAAACACCCTCTTCCTGATGAATGTCAACCGGGATGCCCCGGCCATTGTCGCGCACCGAAACCGAGCTGTCGGCGTGGATTTTTACACTAACCGCAGTGGCATGACCGGCCAGCGCCTCGTCAATGCCGTTGTCTACAACTTCGTAAACCATATGGTGCAGACCCGAGCCATCGTCGGTGTCGCCGATATACATGCCGGGGCGCTTGCGAACCGCATCCAACCCTTTGAGAACCTTGATGGAATCTGCGCCGTAGCTTTCGACTTTCTTGGGCTCTTCGGCCATAGGTAAGCATCCCCTTGATTGCCCGCGATTTATAGCGGTTCAGGGGGGGAATGTCACGCCTTGGCCACAAGATTTGGTAGTCAGGTCAGCGCGATGACGCCGCCGACCAGGATCAGCAGCACCGCGGAAAACCGGTTCATCCGCCGCAGGTTTTCGCCCGAAGACAGCAGCCTGCGGGCGCGATCCAGGAACAGGGCAAGGCCGAGATTTCCAAGCACCGGCACCAGCATCGAAATGGTGATGTTTGCCGCGATGTCCGGTCCCTTGAGCCGCGACAGATCGAAGAAACCGGGCAGCACTCCCATGTAAAACAGGATCGCCTTGGGGTTGCCGATCACGACCGCTACCCCGGTCAGAAAGGCCGCCAGCCTGCCGGGACGGGTCAGGCGGCTGTCAGCGGCTGGTGGGCTGGCGGTCTTGCGGATCAAAAGCATACCCATCGCAATGAAGGTCAGGGCCGCGACATAGCGCAGCAGGTGCAGAAAGCCGCCGTAGACCGACAGCACCCAGCTTAGCCCAAAAATCGCCGCCAGGGGCCAAAGCAAATCCCCCAAAGCGACGCCCACCGCCAGAGGCCAGGCCGAGGCAAAGCCACCTGCCATCGTGCGGGCCACCAGCGCCACCCAAACCGGCCCTGGCACAGCCCAAAGCAGCGCCATGCCACCCGAATACAGCAAGAGCTGCCACAGGCTGACGGTCATCTCAGAACACCGGACCGCGCAAATCAAAAGGAGCAGCGTCTGGCCAAGGCCGGTCGCGAAGCGGCATGACCATCAGGTTGTCGTCGCCAGCGCTGACCACACGAACGGCGCGGGTTCCTTTGGCGGCGACATGAGCCATCTTGTTGGAAACCTTGTGAAAACCGGCAGCAGCATACAGTTTCGCCACGCCAAACAGTAGCATATATTCCGCCGGGCTGGCCTTGGCTTCGGCAACGGCGGTTTGCAGCAAGGCAGCCGCGATGCCCTTGCCGCGTTGCGTAGGGTCGGTGGCAACCTCTGCCAGGCCGGCAATCGTCACCAGCCGGTCGCCCAGTTGCACGCTGCGCAGGGTCAGGGCCATGTGACCGACAATCACACCCGCCTCACGGGTCACAAGGCGCAGGTGATGTCTTTTGTAGAAAAAGCTGCGCCCGCCAAAATCACTGCGAAAACAACGCGCCAAAAGTGCAGCGATTTCGGTATCAAGCGCTGTGGTGAGGTTCCACTCGGGGATCAGGTCAACTTGCATCGGGAAGCGTCAAACTGCCATCGGCGTTCAGCGGCCAGAACGGGTTCATCGCTAGTTCCCAGACATGGCCGTCCGGGTCCGACCAATAGCCGGAATAGCCGCCCCAAAACACTTTCTGCGGCTTTTTCAACACCTTGCCTCCGACGGCAACGGCCGCGTCAAAGGCGGCATCTACCTCCACCTCGGTCGAGTAATTCTGGGAAAGCGTCACCGCACCAGTGCCAAGCTGTGCGCCAGAACGCCCCTGATCCGCAGCCAGATCGGCCAACCCGAACAACCCAAGCACACAGCCGTTCATCTGGAAAAACGCAACCCCCACCTGGGCCTGATGCTCCACCCAGCCAAGCCGGGCATAAAAGGCGCGGGCGAGGCCAAGGTCTTGCACGCCGAGGGTGATCAGGGTGACGCGCTGCGGGGTCATGGCTCTATCCGGCTAAGGCCGCCGGTTTCGGCGACGCTGAAATACTGGCCGCGCACGCCGAGACTGTCAAACAGCCCGGCTTCGGTTCCGGTCATCATCGCCTGCGCACCCAGGGCGCAAATCTCGTCATACAGGGCGGCGCGGCGGTTCTGGTCCAGATGGGCGGCGACTTCGTCCAGCAGCAGGATGGGTGCCGCGCCAAGGTCACGGGCCAGAGCGCGGGCATTGGCAAGGATCAGGCTGATCAGGAGCGCCTTCTGTTCACCGGTCGAGCATTGGTCGGCAGGGATGGATTTTGACGAGAAAACCGCTGTCATGTCAATGCGGTGCGGCCCAAACAACGTTCGCCCCGCCGCCATGTCGCGCCGACGGCTTTTGGCAAACGCCGCAGCCAGGTCATCCGGTTGTCCCGTATCTTCCGGCTGGGTCAACGCGAGATCGGCATGTGGAAAGGCGGTTTCTGCCCCCTGCTGCGCTGCGGCAAGCTGGGTCAGAGTGTGCTGGCGGTTGGCGGTGATGATCGCAGCAGCCGCAGCCATCTGCGCCTCCAGCGCGCCGTACCAATGCGGGTCGGTGATCTGATCTTTCAGCAGGCGGTTGCGGTCGCGCATGGCCTTGTCATAGTTCAGCACCGCCTCGGCATGGTCGGGCCGAAAGCTGAGCGTCATGCGGTCCAGAAACCGCCTGCGCCCCTCTGCCGCTTCGATCCACAGCCGGTCCATCGCGGGCACCAGCCACAGCACCCGCAAATGCCGCCCAAGTGCGGTCTGGGGGGTTGGTTTGCCGTCGATGCGAACCGCGCGGCTGTCGCCGCCCTCGGCCCAGGTTTCAATCTCATGGGCACCATCCGGCGCGGTCAGGGTGGCGCGGACTTTCCAGCCGAGATTTTCCGGCTTGCGGGCAATGTCCTCAGCAGCCGCCCTGCGAAAACCGCGGCCGGGAGAGAGAAGCGAGACTGCCTCCAGCACATTGGTCTTGCCCGCGCCATTGGGTCCGACGATTGCCACCGGGCGCCCGTCAAACTCTAGCCGCGCGGCGCGGTGGCTGCGAAAATGCGAAAGCGTCAGCGTGGTCAGACCCAGGCTGCTCACCGCCGTCTCCCCAATAGGTTAAGAAAGAGTTTAGACGCGCATCGGCATGACGACATAGATCGCCGACATGTCATTGCCTTCGCGCATCAGGGTCGGGTCCGCTGAGGAGTTGAACAGAAACACCGCATTTTCACGGTCGACCTGCCCGGCGATTTCCAGCAAGTATTTGGCATTGAAGCCAATTTCCAGCTTTTCATCACCATAGGCCACGGCCAGTTCTTCTTCCGCAGCACCTGAATCCGGGGCGTTGACCGACAGGATCAGGCGGTCTTCCTCAAGGCTCAGCTTGACCGCACGAGAGCGTTCCGAGGATACCGTCGCCACCCGGTCGACGGCTTTGGCGAATTCGGCGGCGTCGACCTCCAACTTGCGGGTGTTGCCGGTCGGGATGACGCGGGTGTAATCGGGGAAGGTGCCGTCGATGACCTTCGAAGTCAGTTGAATGGCCGGGGTGGCAAAGCGGACCTTGGTTTCCGATACCGAAACCGCAATCTGCGCCTCGTCGTCGTCCAGCAGTTTCCGCAACTCGTTCACGGTTTTGCGCGGCACAATCACCCCCGGCATGCCCGTGGCCCCCTCGGGCAGCGGCGCGTCGATCTGTGCTAGTCGGTGACCATCGGTGGCGACACAGCGCAGGGTTGGACCACTAGATGATGTGGCGATATGCATATACACACCATTCAAGTAGTAGCGCGTCTCTTCGGTCGAGATCGCAAATTTCGCTTTGTCGAACAGGCGGCGCAGGACAGGGGCGGGGGCGGAGAAGTTTGTGGTGTATTCCGAGGTCGCCATGACCGGGAAATCTTCCCGCGGCAAGGTTGCCAAAGAGAAAACACTACGCCCTGCAGCAACGGTCAGGCGGCCCGAGGCGGCGTCTTCGGTGAGGCTAACCAGTGCGCCATCGGGCAGTTTGCGGACGATTTCGTGCAGCATCACCGCAGATACAGTGGTGGAACCGGCGCGTTCCACCATTGCTGGGGCGCGGTCCACAACCTCAATGTCAAGATCAGTGGCGCGGAGGCTGACTTGGGCGCCCTCCGCCTCGATCAGCACGTTCGCAAGGATCGGGATCGTGTTGCGGCGTTCCACTACAGATTGTGCCTGGGACAGGGCTTTGAGCAGAATTGCGCGTTCGATGCTGAGTTTCATGGTTTTTGTCCCTGTTTGCCCCCCCTGCGGGGAGGGTGAAGGTAGCGAATTGTGGTGGATTATCAAGGGGGTTAGCGGTTTTGACCACGCCGGGCGTTGCGAGCCGTAAGGGGTTGAGAACGCTGTGTTAATTCGGGATGGGCTGACGCAAACCGCTTGTCTTGACCGCGTCATCCTTGTGTCTTGCCTGCGTCTCTACGGTTGGCATCCATTTCGCGGCGGTTTGGGCGTTAAGGATTGGCCGCGAATCGGTGGGAAAACCGGCTCGGGCCGAACCCCGCTCTAGCCCTGCAACAGCCGCCGCAGCAGCAGCAGGTCGTCGGAAAGCTGGCTGTCGGTCGCCATCAGTTCCTCGATCTTGCGGACGCCGTGCATGATCGTGGTGTGGTCACGCCCGCCAAAGCGACGCCCGATTTCGGGCAAGGATCGCAGGGTCAGTTGTTTGGAAAGATACATGGCGACCTGCCGGGGCCTTGCGATGTTGCGCAGGCGCTTGGGGCCGATCATGTCGCTGAGGCGGATGTTGTAATGTTCAGCCACTTTGCGCTGAATCTCCTCGATCGTCAGCTTGCGATCCGAGGCGCGCAGAATGTCCGCGAGGCAGTCTTGCGTCAGGTCCAGGGTGATTTCACGGCCCACCAGCGAGGCGAAGGCGAAAAGCCGGGTAAGAGCACCTTCCAGCACGCGGACATTGGTGGTGATGCGGTGGGCGAGGAATTCCAGAACATTGGGCGCGATGGTCAGGCCCTTATGCTGGGCTTTGTAGTATTCGACCTTGGCTTGCAGAATGCCAAGGCGCAGTTCGTAATCGGTCGGATGCAGGTCGACGACAAGGCCGCATTGCAGGCGGGATTTGATGCGATCCTCAAGATCCTTGATCTCGCCGGGCGCACGGTCGGCGGAAATCACGATCTGCTTGTTCTGATCGACGAGGGCGTTGAAGGTGTGGAAAAATTCCTCCTGCGTCGAATCCTTGCCGGCGATGAACTGCACGTCATCGACCATCAGCACATCGACGGAACGGAAGATTTCCTTGAAATCCATGATCTGGCGTTCGCGCAGGGCCTGAACGAAGCGGTACATGAATTGTTCTGCGGAAAGATAGAGGACGCGAAGTTGCGGCTGGCGGGCTTGGAGTTCCTGGGCCATCGCATGCATCAGGTGGGTCTTGCCAAGGCCGACCCCGCCATACAGGAACAGCGGGTTGAAGGTGACGGGGCCGCCTTCGGCAACACGGCGGGCTGCGGCATGGGCAAGCTCGTTGGGTTTGCCGACAACAAAGCTGTCAAACGTAAAGCGGGAATCCAGCGGTGCGCCGGGCAGATCATCGTCGGTGCGGTTCGGGCGGCTGGCGGGTTTGGCAGCGGGTTTGGCGGGCAAATTGGTCGGCAGTTCGGGCGTCGCGCCGCGCAGCACGCTGAACTCGATCCGCTCGACCCCTTGGCCGGATTCGTTCAGTTGCGATTTGATATGGTCCGAGAAATTGCGCGACACCCAATTGCCGAAAAACGTCGTCGGCACTTCGAAATGCGCAACACCATTCTGGAGGGTGGTGAGCTTCAACGGCTCGATCCAGGTCGCGTAATTGTTCTTGCCAATGCGCGCGACAAGATTTTCGCGCACCAGTCCCCAAGTCTTGTTTGGCATGTCGCTTTCCGTCCCAGAGGTAAACCGCCACAGCAGCGTGACGGTTACTCGCCATTTTCCACACGCAGCGATCGGGCGGCGGCCTGGCACAGGACGGACAAACACCCCAAGCCAAGGCCACAGCCCGGCAAAGGCGTTCGCAGTCCGGTTGGACATCGCAATGAAGCGGAGCGCAGAATCGCTGCGTGCCGTTCATTGCCCATCAGTTGCGCCAAAAAGGTTTGGTGCAAAAATGGCAATGTGTTGATCGTGAACCGTTTTCCGCCGTTCATTGGCCAAAGTAGCAGCAGTGGCACAGCGGTTGTCGGTTCGTGATCCCCTGTTGTCCCCCAAGTCGACGTGAATCGCCTAGAGACGCTAACAAGCCGGTGCGGGGCAGGGCAACCGAACTTCTAGCTTGACAGGGGGTAGTCTCAATCGAATCCCCGGCCCTGTGCAAATGAGCAACGCCGGGGTGAAAACGCGGCGAAATGCAGCGGGCATGACAAAAGGCGCAGCCTTTCGGATGCGCCTTTGAATTCAATGCGAAGGCAGATCAGGCGGCGGCTGTGGCCAGCGTTTTGACCCGGTGCGCGAGGCGCGACATCTTGCGGGCCACGGTATTTTTATGCAGTACGCCTTTGGTCACACCACGCGCCAGTTCCGGCTGCACGGTTTTCAGCGCGAGCGCTGCGGCGTCCTGGTTGCCGGAGGCCAACGCCTCTTCGACCTTGCGCAGGAAGGTGCGAATCCGCGAACGGCGCGCCTTGTTCACGGCATAGCGCGTTTCGGACTGACGGGCGCGCTTCTTGGACTGGGCGGTATTGGCCATCTGGTTCGGTTTCCGGTCTGGATAGGTAATCTTGAAGCCGCGTCTTTAGGGGCTGTCCGGGGGATAGTCAACCAGCAAAAGCCGGTTACTTGTCGGCGAATTGGGACGGGCGTTTTTCGAGGAAAGCGGCCATGCCTTCGCGGCGGTCTTGGGTGGCAAACATGGCGTGAAACTGGCGGCGTTCGAACAGCAGACCCTCGGCCAGGGTGGTTTCCATGGCGCGGTTGACCGATTCTTTGGCGGCCATCGTGGCGAGGGCGGATTTGCCGGCGATGGTCTGGGCCGTCTTGAGCGATTCGGTGATCAGATCGGCGGCGGGCAGAATGCGGGCGACGAGGCCGGCGCGCTCGGCCTCTGTCGCGTCCATCAGGCGGCCGGTCAGGTTCATCTCCATCGCCTTGGATTTGCCGATCAGACGGGTCAGGCGCTGGGTGCCGCCCATGCCGGCGATCAGGCCAAGGTTGACTTCGGGCTGACCGAATTTGGCACTGTCGGCGGCGAGGATGAAATCGCACAGCATGGCGAGTTCGCAGCCACCACCCAGGCAGTAACCGGCGACGGCGGCGATGATAGGCTTGCGGATGCGCTGGATGGCCTGGGCTGCGGGGCCGAACAGGTCAGCGGCGAAAACCTCGGCATAGCTCATGGCCTGCATCTCGCGCACATCGGCCCCGGCGGCGAAGGCTTTTTCGCTGCCGGTCAGAATCAGGCAGCGGACGGCGGGGTTCTGGTCGGCTTCGGTCAAGGCTGTCGCCAGTTCCCGCATCAGTTTCTGGTTCAGCGCATTGAGCGCCTCTGGCCGGTTGAGGCGGATCAGCAGGACCGGGCCGTGGGGTTCAAGGATCAGGGTGTCAAACATGGGGCTACCTTTGGCAGGTGGGGCAATAGAACGACGAGCGCCCGGATTGCACAAGGCGTTCGATCGGGGTGGCGCAGGTCAGGCAGGGGTCGCCCTTGCGGTCGTAAACCTGGAAGCGGTGCTGGAAGTAGCCCAGTTCGCCATCGGTCTGGCGATAGTCGCTGAGGGTGGAGCCGCCGGCCGCGATGGCTTCTCGCAGAACCTCGCGGATGATCGGGACCAAGGGCGCGGCATCGGTGTCGGCGGCGGGGCGGGCGGGGTGGATGCGGGCGCGGTGCAGGACTTCGCAGACATAGATATTGCCGAGCCCCGCGAGGATGTGCTGATCGAGCAGGGCGGATTTGATCGGGGTTTTGCGGTTTTTCAGCGCACCGCTCAGATAGGATTCGTGGAAATCATTGCCCAAGGGTTCGGGGCCAAGCTGGGCGAGGAGCGGGTGGTCCTGGGCACTGGCGGTCGGCATCAGGTCCATCGCGCCAAAGCGGCGGGCGTCGTTGAAGGTGACGCGGGGGCCTTGGGTCATGTGAAACACGACATGGTCGTGCTTTTGCGGGGCGGGGTGGTCGTGGTGGAATTCTCCCACGGTCTGGCCAGAGATCAGGATGCGGCCTGACATGCCAAGGTGGATCAGCAAGGTTTCCTCGGTCGAAAGGTCGGCAAGGATGTATTTGGCGCGGCGTCTTAGGGTGACGATCGTCGCTCCGGTCAGGCGCGCGGCCATGTTTTCGGGCAGCGGAAAGCGCAGGTCGGGGCGGTTTATGTCGGCTTTGGCGATGTGCTGACCTTCCATCACGGCCAACAGGCCACGGCGGACGGTTTCTACCTCGGGCAGTTCGGGCATGGGATGCCTTGGACATTAGGGCGCATTGCAGCTTTGGTGCGCCACCTTATAAGGGATCGGAAACCAAGGACAGGCCACAGCCATGACGGAAACCACGCATTTCGGCAATCAGACCGTGCCAGAGGCCGACAAGGCCGGGATGGTGCAGGGCATATTCACCCGCGTCGCCAGCAAATACGATGTGATGAATGATGTGATGTCGGGTGGGGTGCATCGGCTGTGGAAAGACGCGATGCTGGACTGGCTTAACCCACGTCCGGGGCAAAGGCTGCTGGATGTGGCGGGCGGCACCGGCGATGTGGCGTTCCGGTTTCTGAAACGCGCAGGCGGCGCCCATGCGGTCGTGCTGGACATGACCGAGGGGATGCTGGTCGCGGGACGGCAGCGGGCCGAGGCGGACCGGCTGGCCGAGCGGCTGGATTGGGTGGTGGGCGATGCGATGGCTTTGCCCTTCCCGGATGCCACGTTCGATGTTTACACGATCAGTTTTGGCATTCGGAACGTGACGCGGATCGGCGATGCCCTGGCCGAGGCCTTCCGGGTTCTGAAGACCGGCGGGCGGTTGATGGTGCTGGAATTCAGCCGGATTCCGAATGACCTGCTGCAAAAGGCCTATGACCTCTATTCGTTCAACGTCATCCCGGTGATGGGGCAAGTCGTGACCGGGGATCGGGCGAGCTATCAGTATCTGGTGGAAAGCATTCGCAAATTCCCCGATCAGGAGGCGTTTGCGTCGTTGATCCGGCAGGCGGGGTTTGATCAGGTCAAGTATCGCAACCTGACGATGGGGGTCGCGGCGCTGCATTCGGGCTGGAAGATTTAGGTGCGGGGACCGCATAACCTTTGGCGACTGATCCGCACCGGGGCGACGTTTGAACGCACCGGGGCGATGGATATCGCACTGGAGGCGTTTGGCGCGCCGACGGGATTGCGCATTGCGGCTTGGCTGCTGGGCTGGCCGTTCAAATGGCTGGGGTTGCGGGGCGATCCGGCGCTGCCGCCGGTGACGCGGGCCCTGACGGCTTTGGGGCCGGCCTATATCAAGTTCGGCCAGACCCTTTCCACCCGGCCCGATATTGTCGGCGAGGAAATGGCCGATCAGTTGAAGTACCTGCAAGACAAGCTGCCGCCGTTCCCGACCGATCAAGCCCGCGCGACGGTGGAGGCGGAGCTGGGGCTGCCTTTGGAGCAGATGTTTTCCGAGTTTTCCGATTCGGTGGCGGCGGCATCGATTGCACAGGTCCACAAGGCGCGACTGGTCGAGTCCGACAAGCTGGTGGCGGTCAAGGTGCTGCGGCCGGGAATCGAAAAGGCGTTTCGCCGCGATCTGGATGCGTTTTACTTCGCGGCGCGGACGATTGAGGTTTTGGCCCCGTTTGCGCGGCGGCTGCGACCCATCGATGTGATCCAGCATTTCGAAGGCATTGTGACCAGAGAGCTGGACCTGCGGCTGGAATCGGCCTCGGCCTCGGAATTTGCGGTGAATACGGCCAAGGATGCGGGCTTTCAGGTGCCGCAGCCGATCTGGCGGCTGTCAGGTCGCCATGTGATGACGCTGGACTGGGCCGAGGGGATCAACCTGGCCGATAATGCGGCGCTGGATCTGGCGGGGCATGACCGCAAGGCTCTGGGGGCGCGGGTGTTGCAACTGTTCCTGTCCCATGCGTTGCGCGACGGGCTGTTCCATGCCGACATGCATCAGGGCAATCTGAAGGTCGCGGCCAATGGCGACATCATCGCCTATGATTTCGGGATCATGGGGCGGATTGATGAATATACCCGCCAGGTCTATGCCGAGATTCTGATGGGCTTCATCCAGCGCGATTACCGGCGGGTGGCAGAGGTGCATTTCGAGGCGGGCTATGTGCCAGCGGACCGCGATATGAATGATTTCGCTTCGGCCTTGCGGGCGGTGGGCGAGCCGATTTTCGGCATGGAAGCCAACCGGATTTCGATGGCGCGGCTGTTGTCATACCTGTTCGACGTGACCGAGCGGTTCGGGATGGAGACGCGGACCGAACTGATCCTGTTGCAGCGCACGATGGTGGTGGTCGAGGGCGTGGCGCGGTCGCTGGACCCCAATATCAACATCTGGGATGTCGCAAAGCCGGTGGTGGAAGGCTACATCAGCCGCAATGTCGGGCCGCTGGCCTTGTTGCGCGATCTGGGGCGGACGGCGCGGGTGCTGGCACGGTTCGGGCCGAAATTGCCGCGCATGATGGAGGATTTTCTGATCCGGCAGGCGGAACTGCCGCCGCCCCTGGCCAAGCGCCGGGCGGTGCCCGTGGTGTGGGCGGTGTTCGGCGGGGCCGTGCTGCTTGCGCTGGGGCTGTGGATCGGGCGGACGATTTAACGCGGCTAGTCTGGGAACTGACCCGCAAAAGCACGCGCTCCTCAAGCCATCGCGGGCTTGGGGAGCGTTTGCGGCAGGCCAAACGCGCGCATGTCTTAAAATGTGGTAAATGCCCGCTCTCAACACATTGAAATCAAACTATTTTGCCAAATGTCCAGAACTGGACGCCGCAAAATCCTCAGTCAAAGCGGTTGTCTCGCGGGAACCCGCGCGGCGCCATCCGCCCCGCCGTGGCCCGCGCTGCCAGCCACTCGCCCAGGCCCATTTCTACCCGCGTCCGTCCCGCCGGGTCTTTCCATTGCAGACCCTTGGCCAGATCGAATGTCGTCGCGTCCGACAGCCCGCCATCCTTGTATTTCTGCAAACGCACGCCCTTGCCGCGGCCCATCTCTGGCAATTCAGCCAGCGGGAAGATCAGCACCTTGCGGTTATC